>NZ_CP020739.1:0-320579 GCF_002097715.1 Burkholderia ubonensis subsp. mesacidophila | reverse complement strand
ATGCCCGGCAGCAGCAGCCGCTTCGAGTTGTCCACCAGCACGCGCACCAGCACGTCGCCGGTGCCGGCATCGACGTTCACGCCGGAGAACAGCATCCGGCCTTTCACGTCGTAAGCCGTGCCGTCGTCGCGCAGCACCTCGACCGGCAGGCCCGCGCTCGACTTCCCGCCGTCCTGCGACGCCAGCGTGTCGCGCAGGTGCTGCAGCGACGACGCCGGCTGGCGCACGTCGACGTAGACCTGGTCGATCTGCTGGATGCGCGCCATCGGCACGGTGTCGGTGCTGCTGACGAGCGCGCCTTCGGTCACGAGCGCCTGGTCAATGCGGCCGGTGATCGGCGCCTCCACCGTGGCGAACTTCAGGTCGAGCTGCCGGCGCGCCAGCGTCGCGCGCGCCTGCGCGACGTCGGCCGCGGCCTGATCGCGCTGCGACACGGAATCGTCATAGACCTGGCGGCTGATCGCGTCCACTTCGACCAGCGGCTTGAGTCGCGCGGTCTGCACCTTGGCGCGCTCGAGCGCCGCGTCGGCCCGCTGCAGCGCGGCCGCGGCGGTGTCCATGTCGGCCTTGAACGGCGCCGGGTTGATCTGGAACAACGGCTGGCCGGCGTGCACCTCGGTGCCCTGCTCGAACATGCGGTGCAGCACGATGCCGCTGACCTGCGGCCGGATCTCGGCGATCCGCACCGCCGCGATCCGGCCGGGCAGGTCCTCGGTCAGCTTCAGGGGGGCCGGCGCCACGGTCATCGCGGCGACCGGGATCGCAGGCGGTGCGGCCGGCGCGTCGGATTTCCCGCAGCCAGCCAGCAATGCGGCCGCCAGCGCGTAGACGCCGCCGTAGCGGCACAGTTTCTCATTCTTCATTTGGACTCCATGGGATGCAGGCAGCCAATTGCCGACCCTGACACGCGGCAGTGTGCGTGCGCCCGATGGCGTTTCTTCTACGGTAGTATGGAGATTCGATGGAGCTGCCGAATGGATGCAACATAGTGGTCACGTCCGCCCCCCCCCAGCCGCCCGGCGCGGCACATCATGCCCAACCCTTGATCCTCATTGCCGAGGACGAGCCCGAGATCGCGGACATCCTCGCCGCCTACTTCGCGCGCAGCGGTTTTCGCACCGTGCACGCCGCCGACGGGCGCCGCGCGCTGGATCTCCACCTGTCCGTCAAGCCCGACCTCGTGCTGCTCGACGTGCAGATGCCGCACGTCGACGGCTGGAAGGTGCTGACCGAGATCCGCCACCGGGGCAGCACCCCGGTGATCCTGCTGACGGCGCTCGATCAGGACCTCGACAAATTGATGGGACTGCGCATCGGTGCGGACGATTACGTCGTCAAGCCGTTCAATCCCGCGGAAGTCGTCGCGCGCGCGCAGGCGGTGCTGCGCCGGTCGATGTCCGCGTTGCACGACAGCGAGCAGCGCGTGCTGCGCGTGCCGCCGCTGGAAATCGATCTGGACCACTACGAAGCCGTGGTGCAGGTCGGGCAGCAGCGCCATGCCCTCACGCTGACCCTGACCGAGTTCAAGTTGCTCACGCAACTGGCGCGCGCGCCCAAGCGCGTGTTCAGCCGCGCGGAACTGATGACCGCCTGCCTGCCGGAGGGCGACGCGATGGAGCGGACCGTGGACAGCCACATCAGCAAGCTGCGCAAGAAGCTGGAGGATCTCGGCGTCAAGGGCATCCCGTGCAGCGTGCGCGGCGTCGGCTACAAGCTGTGGAGCGTCGAATGAAGCTGGAGGGAATGAGCCGCCAGATCGCGCTGTCGATGGCGACCATCGCGTTCGGCGTGGCGGCGCTGCTCATATCGACGTCCTATGTTTTTTACTTTCTGACATTCCGTTACTGGCCCAAGCTATGCGCGCAAATGGGCTGGGTGCCGACCGGGCCGGAGTGGGCGTGGCTGATCACCACCACGCTGCTCGGCCTCGCGCTGGCCGTTCTGATGGCGATCAGGCTGGCGCGCCGCATCCTGGTGCCGCTCAACTCGGTGGCGAACGGCATCCGCCGCGTCGCGCAGGGCGATCTCGACGCACGCGCGGTCGCGGGCGACCGCTCGCTGCATGAAGCGGCGCTGCTGGCCGACGACTTCAACGCGCTCGCGAGCGAGCTGCAACGCGTGACCGCGGAGCGGGCATTCTGGAATGCCGCGATCGCCCACGAGCTGCGCACGCCCGTCACCATCCTGCGCGGGCGGTTGCAGGGCCTGGCCGACGGGGTGTTCCCTTCGGATGAATCGCAGTTCCGCCGGCTGCTGACCCAGGTCGAGGGTCTCGGGCGGCTGATCGAGGACCTGCGCGTGGTCGGCCTGGCGGAAAGCGGCCATCTGAACCTCCAGGTGCAGGAGGCCGACTTGGCCGCCGACGTCGAGGCCGTCGTCGCGGTGTTCGACGACGCGCTCAAGGCGGCGGGCCAGCACGCGGTGCTGGACCTGGACGAGCGCCCCATGCGCTGCGACCCGGTCCGGATCCGGCAAGCGCTGCTGGCGCTGCTCGAAAACGCGCGGCTGCACGCGGTGCCCGGTGCGATCCGCATCCGGACGCGCGTCGAGCAAGGGCGATGCCATCTGAGCGTCGAGGACGATGGCCCGGGCATCCCCGCCGACTTCGCGCCGCACGTGTTCGAGGCGTTCAGGCGGGCCGACGGTGCGCGCTCCGGCAAGGGCACCGGCCTCGGGCTGGCCGTCGTGGCGGCCATTGCGAATGCGCACGGCGGGCAGGCGGCGTGCCGTCCGTCCGCGAGCGGCGGCACGGTGTTCGAATTGCAGTGGCCCGACGATCTGGCGTCGGCGCGGATGCCGGAGCGGGTTCAAGGCTGAAGGCGGTGCGTCTGCCGGACTGGCTTCGAAGTCGCTGAAACGACGCCACATCCATCATGCGCTCGGTCGACGAAGAGAGTGAGGCCGGGCACCGGTCCTGCACAAACGCCGGGTGGTTCGATATGGGCGCCCGCGAGATGGGAAGAATCTGTTGGGTTCGGTGTATGAAGCGCGATTTAAAGCCTCGCGTCCCATGTCTGGGTTAAAGCCGCAGCCCAAAGTGATCGCTCGACAATTGCGGGGAATCGCCAACATTCGCTGCTTGGGGCTGACCATCCTCGCGGATCCGCCCTGAAGAGGTCGCTAGGCCTTCGGCGTGTGCGTCGGGACTCCATTCGGCTCAAGTTCCCGTTGCAACGGCCGTAAGACCAAGGTACCGCTTTACGTTCAAGCCCACCCTTCCCGCTTCCGGCGAAGGACGAACGGCGCACCTGATTTGGGTGACCGAAGCCCCGACATATGATGTCCCAATCGTGGATTGCAGTGCTCGGTGCTTTCGCGAAGATCTCGCCAATCCCGACCAATCCTCATTTCGCGCCACACAAAGACATGCGTCACACCCGCTTGCTTCTCGCTCTATTGACTTGCGCCACTTGCCTGATCACGCCACCGGCATTTGCGCAAAACGCTGACATGACGGAAGAAGAATTGAGCCGCATGACCGGCATCGATCCACTGTGGGTCCACATCACCCCCTGCCTCGCAAATTCAATGTTTGAACAGGGCCTAGCGAGGCAACGGGCGGACGGCGTAACCCTTAACCAGTTGCGTGCGCAATTGGCGGATCAAATGGCAAGCAATCCCGAAATCGACGGAATCATCGTCAGGTTCTATGGCATCAAAGAAGCCGCGATTCCAGACGAAGTTCGACAAAGGCATGATGCCTGCGTCGCGAAGATAGTCGGCGCTCCGGTCCAGCGCGTCGACGCATGTTACGTACGCAACTACGCTCCATACCTGCAAATCTTGTTTGGCGCGCATCCGCAGGCGGCGGACCAACTCGGCACAAGAACCGCTTACATTGCATGCCTGAAGGCATCAAAGGGAGAATGACCACCTCCAAGATAAAGTGGTCCGATATGTCGAACGCTGACGAAACGGCACTGCGCGTGACATAGAGCATATCCGCTGTTCAATCGACCTCATCATTCCGCCACTCCGGATCATGCGGCCGGTGAAGGACGAATCACCCGATGCGATTTCCAGCCCGCACCCATCCCGACACCGAATACGAACGATCGTCGCACCTGTCAAAGCAAGCAGGTGCCTCAACAATCGTTTTTCATGCACAGTCCTCGCGGGGGATTGCCCCCGCTTTCCACCGTCCGGCGTGCGTGACAACCCGGCTGCGCGCGGCAACTTCGGCACGTCTCGCGCGCCGCCTCGAAACCGTCATCCATGCGATGGCAATATCCTCAGCCGGACAAGCCGGCCCGCGTGCCCGGGCCGGCCGCCGTCCGGCGCTTCGATGCGCCGCTTCAAGATTCACGCAATCGTATCTGCTTGTGTCGTGACAAACGCAGCAGCCAGGCATTCGACTGCTGCGCCCATGAACGCTTCGTGCATTCGAACCCTCGACGAAACAGGAGTATTGCCGTGAAATTCCACCGCACCCTGACGGTTGCCCTGCTCGGCACCGCGTTGTGTTCCCGTCTCGCCTTTGCCGTCGATCCGCTGCCCGCGCTGGGCGCCGATCCCGCCCATACGTCGGTCTCCGGGCTGTCGTCCGGCGCGTTCATGGCCGTCCAGTACCAGGTCGCCTACTCCGACTCCGTGATCGGCTCGGGGATCGTCGCCGGCGGCCCTTACTACTGCGCCGCCGGCAAGCTGGCCAACACCAGCAAATGCATGGGAATGCTTCCGGGCGTGCTGCCCAATCCCGCGCGATTGCTGCGTGACGCAAAGAACTTCGCTGCGCGCGGCGAGATCGATCCGCTCACCGGCCTGCAGAACGACCGCGTCTACGTGTTCAGCGGCACCAAGGATACGGTGGTGCATCAGCGGGCCGTCGACACGACCGTATCGTTCTTCAAGGACGCCGGCGTGCCGGCCGACAATCTCCAGTACGTGAAGACGGTCCCGGCCGGACATGCGCTGATTACGCCGAATTTCGGCAACAACTGCCCGATCACGGCCGCGCCCTACATCAACCATTGCACGGTCGACAAAGAAAGCTATGACCAGCCGGGCGCGCTGCTGACGTTCATTTACGGCACGCTGAAGCGGCCGGCCGACCAGCTCACCGGCAAGATCATCGCGTTCAACCAGCGCGAGTTCGCCGGCGCCGCGACCGGGATGGCCGAGCAGGCCTATGCGTACGTGCCGCAGGCGTGCACGCAGGGCACCGCGTGCCGGGTCCATGTCGCGTTCCACGGCTGCAAGCAATCGGCGAGCGTCGTCGGCGACGACTTCTACCAGAAGACCAGCTACAACCGCTGGGCCGACACCAACAACATCGTGGTGCTGTATCCGCAGGTCGACGCGTCCACCCAGCCGAACAACCCGCAAGGCTGCTGGGACTGGTTCGGCTATACCGGCAAGGATTACGCGGTGAAGGCCGGCGTGCAGATGGCCGCCGTGAACGCGATGATCGGGCGGCTTACGTCGAAGCCCTGACGCGGTAGCGTGAACGCATGCGCCGCGCGGTTGCGGCGCATGCGGGTTGCGCTTACTGCGCGCGCGCCAGTTCGGCGTCGATCGCGGCGACGAGCGCGGGGTCGTCCGCGCCGACGTTCGGCGCGAAGCGCGCGACCACCTTGCCGTCGCGGCTCACCAGGAATTTCTCGAAGTTCCACAGCACGTCGGGCGCCGGATTCGGCTCGATCCCGTACCCCTTCAGCCGCTCGCGGAACGGACCGTCGCCCGTGGCCTGTGGCTGCGCCTGCGTGAGCGTGCGATAGAGCGGATGCTGATCGTCGCCGACGACCGAGATCTTCGCGAACAGCGGAAACTTCACGCCGAACGTCGCGCTGCAGAATGCCTGGATTTCGTCATTGGTGCCCGGCTCCTGGCCCTTGAAGTTGTTCGCGGGGAACGCGAGGACTTCGAGGCCGCGTGCGCGCTTGTCTTCGTAGAGGGCTTCGAGGCCTTCGTATTGCGGCGTCAGCCCGCATTTCGACGCGACGTTGACCACCAGCAGCACTTTGCCTTCGAACGGGCGCAACGTGGTCGGGGTGCCGTCGATGGCGTTCACGGGGATGTCGTAGAGGGGCGAGGTCATGTGCGAGTCCTTGCGGTTGGGGGAGACAGTGACGTTTGCGGGAGCGGCGCGTACGGTGCTGCGGGGAAATCGTAGCAGGACCGGGAAAATCGCGCCGAGGCCGACCGCGCAGCGATCCCCCCGCACGCGCTCACTCGGCCAGCAGTTCCGCCCCGCAATCGTCTCCGGCTGCCTCGCGGCCTTCACCGCGGCCCTGCGAAATCCCGACCAGCTGTTCGGCCGGCTGCGGCCGCGCCAGCAGGAACCCTTGCACCTGGTGACAGCCGATCTCCTGCAGAAACGCCAGCTGCTTCTCCGTCTCCACGCCCTCCATGACGACGTCGAGACCGAGCGCGCGCCCCATTGCGACAATCGCGCGCACGATCGCGTCGTCCGGGCTGTCCGTGCCGCAGTCGGCGAGAAACGACCGGTCGATCTTCAGCGTATCGACCGGCAGGTCCTTCAGATACACCAGCGACGAATAGCCGGTGCCGAAATCGTCGATCGCGAGGCTGATCCCCCGGGTCGCCAGCTCCCGCAGCAGAATCCCGATTTCCTCGCGCGTGTTCATCGCCATGCTTTCGAGCAATTCGAGCTGCAGGTATTCGGGCGGCAACGCGGTCTCGCTGAGAATGGTCGTCAGGTCGGCGAGGAAGCTGTCGGCGAAGCACTGCCTCGCCGACACGTTCACCGCGATGCGGCCGAACTCGAAGCCCTCGTCGAGCCACCGGCGCGCCTGCCGGCAAGCTTCGCGCAGCACCCACTTGCCGATCGGCACGATCAGCGCGGATCGTTCCGCGAGCCCGATGAAGTCGCCCGGCGGCACGAGCCCCTTGTGCGGATGCAGCCAGCGCAGCAGCGCCTCGACGCCGACGATCCGGCCGCTCGTCAGATCGTATTGCGGTTGGTAGAAGAGACGGAATTCGTTCTGCTCGAGCGCGCGGTGCAGTTCGCCGAGCGTTTCGAGCTGCTCCATCGCCGACGACGTCATCTTGCTCTCGAAGAACTGGAAGACGTTCCTGCCCCGGCTCTTCGCGCCGTACATCGCCTGATCCGCGAGCAGCATCAATTGCTCCGCCTCGGTGCCGTCGTCGGGATAGATGCTGATGCCGATGCTCGGCGTCACGAAGATCTCGCGGCCGCCGATGTCGATCGCCCGCCCCACTTCATCCAGTAGCTTGCGCGCGATCCGCCCGACGTCGCGTACATCGTCGAACTCCTCGAGCACGAGCGCGAATTCGTCCCCGCCCATGCGCGCCACCGTGTCGCTCGCGCGCACGCCCGCGGTGATCCGGCCGGCCACCACCTTCAGCACTTCGTCGCCGGCGCTGTGGCCGAGCGTGTCGTTGACGAGCTTGAAGCGGTCGAGATCGAGATACATCACCGCGACCTTGCGGCCGCCCCGCTTCGCCTGCACGATCGCATGCGCCAGCCGCTCCTCGAACAGCGTCCGGTTCGCGAGGCCGGTGAGCACGTCGTGCGTAGCGAGATAGCCGAGCCGTTCCTCCGCCTGGCGCCGCTGAGTGATGTCGGAGAAGATCGCCGCGTAGTGCGAAATCTTGCCGTCGTTGTCGCGAATGCTGGTGATCGTCAGGTATTCGAGGAACAGCTCGCCGGTTTTCCGCCGGTTCCAGATTTCGCCTTGCCAGTGGCCGTCGGTCGTGAGCGCATGCCATAGCTTCTGATAGAAGTCCGGCGTCTGGCGGCCCGAACTCAGCAGGCTCGGGTCGCGCCCGACCACTTCGTCCTCCGTGTACCCGGTCAGGCGCGTGAACGCCTGGTTCACGCGCTCGATCCGGGCGTGCCGGTCGGTCACCATGATGCCCTCGAGCGCCGATTCGAACACCCGGTCCGCCATGCGCAGGTTGAAGCGCGCGAGGCCGAGCGCTTCGTCGCGCTCGCGCAAGGCGCTGCGAAGCTCGTTGACGTATTCGTGCTCGATGCCCTGCAGGACGTCCGCAAAACTGAGCAGCCCGGTGAGGGCGCCGTCGTCGTCGCGAATGCCGACATGGCGCATGTTCTGCTGCATCATGTAGCGGTGGGCCGCATACAGGCTCTGCTTCGTGGCCAGCATCTGCAGCGGCTTGCTCGCGTGCTCGCCGACGGCACCCTGCAAGCCGCCCCCCGCAATCAGCCGGACGATGTCGCGCTCGGTCAGGATGCCGTGCTCGCCATCGTCGTAGGCGACGAGGACGGCATCGAGCTTCTCCACGCGCATCCGCGCGACGACCTCATGCAGCGCGACATGCTCGGGCACCGTGACGGGCGAATGAACTCGGATCGATTCGATCGGCTTCAGGCGCAGGAAGAACTCGGCCCCCTGGTTCACCACGACGTCGGTCTGGGTCAACACGCCGATCGCCGCGCCGTCCCTGACGACCACGAAGTGACGGACGCCCGACTGCTTGAACTTCACCGCCGCTTCACCGAGCGGCGTACTGGCCTCCAGCGTCAGCACCGGGCTGCTCATCACTTCGCCGACCGGCCGGTCGAGCGCCTGCGGGCTGTCTCCAGCCGCCAGCGCGTCCTGCTCGGTCCAGATGCCGACGACCTCGCCTTCCTCCATCACGACGATCGAACTGCAACGCTCGGCGAATATGCGCCGGGCGACCTCGCGCACCGGCGTGGTGCGCGTGCAGGAAAGTATCGGACGCGCAACGAGGCGCGCAACGGGAACATCGTAGTTGCTCGGATACATGCTCAGACCAAAGACAGTGAACCCTCGTCGGCGAGCTTCGGTCCGGCAGCCGGCGGGCTGGCGCGTCGCGGCAAGCGGTGTGCGCTCGCACGTGCCGTCGACGGCTGCGGATCCAACGACCTCGCAAACAGGAAAAATTGACCGATCGCTCGGCGCGTCGCGGCGGCGAACACGGCACACTGGCCTCGATGGCGCATTTGACGATCCCGTATCAACCTGGTCCACGCCTCGGGTCGCAAATACCCTGAGGGGACCATCTCGGGTTAACGACAGGTTCGGAGAAGAGTTGAGTGCCGCGACGACGGCGGGCATGGGTGCCGCGCGCCGGCAGGTCGATCAGCGGCGATGGCATTCCCTCGTCCGACGACGGACTCGTCGAACAGGTAAATCGTACCGACGATTGAAAAGCGTCGTGCCCGGGAAGCAACAAAGGTCGCGTAAATTCAGCGAATTGACCTGTATAACAAATGGCATTGCCGTGTCGTCAATTTACGGCATCTCGATAATTCAATATTTTTAAATATTAAAATAAAATATTTATCTTTTTTATACACTCTCGCGCATCTTGCCGCACCATTCGCCGGCATTATGAAGTGCCGACGTAGAGTATGCATTCAGGATGATTCGCATCAACGGTCCTTGATTATTCGGACCCGTTCCGATAGCGTGCCGCACACCGACAAGAAACACATTACCCGGCTGTTTCATTCATCGCGACATACCGGGTTTCGGAGGAAGCCGACCTGTTATCGGTCGACGGCGACAGGAAGCTCCTTCGAAGAACGCTTCGTCTGAACGACCATTTTTTCGATCGCTGAAAGACGTGCCGTCAAGCGCCTGGATACGCTTGCGATCGCACGTCGGTCAATCCACGCCTTATGGAACGAGCATGAGAATTCACCCGATTCCGCCTCTGCAATGCCTTGTCTTCTTCGATGCCGCCGCCCGGCATGGCAACTTCACGCGCGCAGCCGAGGAACTGAACGTGACGCAAGGCGCGGTCAGCAAGCAGGTTGTCAAGCTGGAGAGTTTTCTTGGCATGCAGTTGTTCGTGCGAGACGCCAAGGCGCTGCATTTGACGCGCGCCGGGCAAGCCTATGCCGACCGGATTCACGACATGCTCGTTTGCTGCTCGGAGGCCACGGCGCTCGTCATGAAGGAGCCGACGCCCCATAGCATCACGATTGCATGCGCAGCCGGCACGGCCAGCATGTTCCTGACTCCTATCATTGCCGAATTCAGCCGCGAGTTTCCGAGCGTGGCGGTCCGCATCCTGGTGCGGGAGGGCGTTTTCAACCTGAATCCTGCCGAATTCGACATCGGCGTCTATTACATTCGCGATGCGCCGCCCCCCGGCATGAGCGGCATTCGCGTCATCGAGGAAGAGGTGCACGCCTATTGTGCGCCGGACTACCTGGGTCGCCGGCGCGTATTGCCGCACGAATTGATGAGTTCGACATTGCTGGTCGCGGAGGAACAGCAGCGTCAATGGATGAGTTGGCGCGACTGGTTTCATCTATGCGACAGCGAGATCACGTACAAGCCATTGCGTACGATCACCGCCAATAGCTATCCGGTATTGCTGCAGCTTGCGGTGCGAGGCCACGGCGTCCTCCTCGGCTGGAACCAGATGATCACGCCATTGGTTGAAAGCAATGATCTGGTGCTGGCGTCGGATGCAAGCGCAAGCTTCGGCGGCGCGTATCAGCTGGTCTGGCCCGATGATCGTCGCGATACGGCAGCCGTGGCGCGATTCCGGGAGTGGTTGCTGAAGCGGATGCCTCGAAAACGATAACCAGGCATTCCAGAAACTCGGCCTTGCCGGAAAAAATTTCAGAGTAACTAATCAGGAAAAACCCGTACCATTGGCTGCGCCGCTGTTTATTGCCAATGGCGCCATAACATCAAAATCCGAGGGCACAAGAATATGGAAACCACCGTTGGCTTGCACGAGAGCAGGCGCGACTCCACCGCACAGGAAAGGACCAAGGCCGTCGTCGCCGTCATCATCGGAAATGGATTCGAGTGGTTCGATTTTATTTCCTATGGCTTCTTTTCCGTCATTATTGCGAAACTGTTCTTCCCGACCTCGGACGACAACCTGTCCCTGCTGCTGTCCGTTTCCACGATCGGCGTCGGATTTTTCATGCGGCCGGTGGGCGGCATCATCCTCGGCGGCATGGCGGACAAGATCGGGCGTCGTGCAACCCTGGTGATCACGATAACGCTGATGACGATCGGCACGGCGCTGATTGCTTTTGCGCCGACCTACAAGGACGCCGGCATTTTCGCGCCATTGATGATCGTGTGCGCGCGCCTGCTGCAAGGCTTTTCCGCCGGCGGCGAAATGGGCGGCGCCACCGGATTTCTGAGGGACAGCGTGCCCGCCGGGCGACTGGGCTATTACACCAGCTGGATTCAGGCGAGCATCGGATTTGCGATCATTCTTGCGTCGGTTCTGGCGGTCGTGCTCGTCAAGTACCTGAGCGTGGATCAAGTCGAGTCATGGGGGTGGCGCATTCCGTTCCTGATCGGCTTGTGCCTGGGGCCGCTCGGCATCTACATCCGCAACCAGGCGCATGATTCCACGGAGGACGTTTCCCGCGTTCGCGAGCGCACGCCGGTGATCGAGATTGCGCGTCGGTGGAAGAGCGAAACGTTGATCGGATTCGGTCTGGTGATCTTCTGGACCGTTTGCTCATACGTCCTGCTGTTCTATATCCCCACGTATGCAACGAAGGTGCTGCACCTGCCGGCATCGACGGGGTTTATCGCCGTGCTCGTCGGGGCGTCGATCGTGCTTTTCGTCACGCCCGTTTTTGGCCATCTTTCCGATCGATACGGACGGCGCCGGTTTCTCATGGGGGCGCTCGTCATGGCCATCGTCGTTGCGCACCCGATGTTCAAGTTCCTGAATGCGAGCCCCGGGCTGCATTCGCTGCTGCTGTTCCAGGTTGTATTCGGGCTTGTTATCGCGTGCTATGAAGGGCCGATCCTCGCTGCGTTGAGCGATACGTTTCCGCGTCAGATCGTCTCCACGGGCATTTCGATTTCGTACAACCTTGCCGTCATCACGTTCGGCGGCTTTTCCGCAGCCATCCTCACCTGGGCGATTGCAGCAACGCAGAACAATCTTGCCCCGGCGTTTTACGTGATGGGAACCGCTGCCCTCAGCTTCATCGCAACGGTATGTTGGACCCCGCGCAAAGACTGAACCGATCATGCGAGCGGAACATCTCGTCGAATTCAATGATCAGGGATGGACATTTATATAGGCGAAGTAAAAATGAGCGAACTGAATTCTGAAACCTATCGAGAGCTCCGGGCCAGATTGAAGTCGGTTGAGGAAGCGGCCGAGATTGCACGGAAAAAGGAAGCAGCGGACGCGATCAAGGCAATACGCCAGACCGTCTTTCAGTACGGCATTTCCGCGGAAGACATCTTTGGCCGGGCAAAACCGAGCGGTGGTCGCGGGAAATACCGTGGTTCGGTCGCCCCGAAGTACCGCGACCCTGAAACCGGCGCGACGTGGTGTGGTCGAGGCAGACCGCCTCTGTGGATCGCGGGCAGGAGCCGGGACCCGTTTCTGATCACTCGGCAACGTGACCGCGGCGCGAGATGACCGATCTCTTGCAGAGGTCCCGACCGAGTTCATGCGAATGGTCGCCGAGATAGCCCTGCGCTTTCCGGCGCAGGCACCTACTCGGCCTCAGGTGCCTTAGGCGCGGCTGTATGGCCGTGTCCCGTCTGTGCTGGGTGGCCTTTAGTACCAGCCGATGGTTTCAGGCGATTGCTTGATGGCAATCGCCTTTTTTCTTGGTCGAGCCCATCCGGGTTGATTGGGTAAGGCAACGGTTTCTTATCCGGTCATCGAGCAGAGCCGTCACAGGCAATTCGCGTTGGCACGCTCGCGCTGATGACCCTTTCCAGAACGGCGTGATCCGGTGCTTCCTGCCCCGGGCAGGTGGCCTTTGTGCAGTTTCTCATTGGGTATCCGGCCTTGGTTCCTGTCCGCGACGGCATGCGGCACAATCGGCGCAAATCCACCGGATTTCGATCACCGGGACGGACGCCAATCACGCCGCCTGCCGCCCCAACCCCTCTTTCAAACACCGCGCCAACTCCCCCACCGCCGCCGACCCCTGCCCCCGCGACACATGCAGGTTGATCGCGAACCCCGGCAATTCAGGCAACCCGCTTTCCGACGGCAGGACATCGAGCCCGTCCGGAACCGTCGACGCCAGCCAGGCCGTCACCGCCAGATCCGAGCGCACCGTCGCCGCCGTCGCATCGATGCTGCCGTTTTCGAACACGGTCCGCCACGCTCGCCCGCGTTCGCGCAGCGCATCGAGCACCACCTGCCGAAACCCGCAAGTCTCATCCACCATCGACACCGGCAGCGGCTGCATCCGGTACGCGCTTCCGCCGCGCGCGCCGACCCACACCAGCCGATCCACGGCAATGCATTCCCCGCGCGACGCGCCCGCCGGCTCCTCGATCAGCGCCACGTCGATTTCCCCGCGCTCGAGCGCAATCATCAATGCCGGCGAAGCCGCACACGTCAGCGCAAGCTCCACCTGCGGATGCGCCTGCGCATAGCCCTTCAGGATCGGACCGAGGCGCGCGCCGACGAGGTCCTGCGGCGCACCGAGGCGAACCACACCGTCCACCGCGCCCGCCGTCATGTCCGTCCACAACGCATCGTGAACGTCCAGCAGGCGCCGCGCGTGCCCCAGCATCCGCTCCCCCGCCGCGGTCAGGCGCAGGTCGCGATACTCGCGAACGAACAACGGCCCGGACAGCGCCTCGAGCCGCGCGATCTGCTGGCTGACCGCGCCTTGCGTCAGATGCAGCACGTGGCCGGCAGCCGTCATGCTGCCGCGGTCGGCGACCGTGACGAAGGCGCGGAGCAAAGCGATGTCGAGATTGCGTGGCATCCCGGCATTATGGCGGCTAATGGCACGCATCACGAACATTCGCTGTTTCAACGCGCGGCACGCGGGTAAAAAAGCAGATCGTCATCTTCGACCGCCGGGAGACCATGTGCCGCTTCACGATTACCTGCCGCTGTTCCTGTTCGTCATCGTCTCCACCGTTACGCCGGGCGGCGCAACGACCCTGGCGACCGCATCGGGCGCCCATTTCGGCTTTCGGCGGTCGCTGCCCTACATGGCGGGCATCGCGGCGGGCCTCGCGTCGATGGCCGCCGCCGCGGCCGCGGGGCTCGGCGGCATCATGCTGGCGATCCCCGCGCTGCAGCTCGGCATGAAAGCGATCGGCTCGTGCTATCTGGTGTGGCTCGCATCGCGCATCGGCCGCAGCGGCGCGCCGCGTCTCGACGCGCATCTGCGCAAGCCGGCCGGCTTCGCGAGCGGCGTCTGGATGCTGTGGCACAACCCGAAGGGATGGGCGATGACGCTCGGCGCGGCCGCATCGTTTGCAGCGCTCGCGCCCGGTCCGCTTCGACTGGGCGTGTTGCTCGGCTGCGCGTTCGGCGTCGCCGCCATGGCGTCGCTGTCAGTGTGGTGCGCCGCCGGGCTGCTGTTCGCCCGGCTGCTGCGAACCGATCTTCAATGGCGGCTGCTCAACGGGATGCTGGCGCTGCTGCTCGTCATCTCGATCATCCCGATGTGGCTGCCGTAGCGAGCGGGACGCAATGGTATCCCGGAGTATGAGAGAATCCGCGCGTCGCGTAACTGGCGCCACGAGATAGAACACTATCGGGAAGCGCGACGTGATTCGTCTTGCCGCGCGCCTGGGCCTATTTCCCTTTGAACCATTCGACGGTCAGGAATATGCCCACCCTCTCCCGCTCCTCCGATTGCCTCCCGATTTCCGGACCATGCTGCTCGACCATGCATCTTTCAGGAGCCGGCACACTCGTCGCGCGGGAAGTTTGATGGTTACCTGTCGCTTTGAAGATGCCATCCGGGGCAGCGCCCTTGCGCTGCATGGATTCGTCAAGACAATATCCGCCAGGACAGCAGACGAGCTGCCGCAAGCCATCGCCGATATCGACAAGGCACAGCAAGAAGGGCGCTGGATCGCTCTCAAGCTCGCCTATTCCCTCGGCGAGTGGCTCGAACCGGCGTTGAAGGAAGGCAGTGCGCATGCGACGGACAACGCCACGCCTCGCCTGACCGCCCTCGTCTTCGAGAGCGCGTCGAACGAGCCCGCGTGGCAATCCCTGCCGGTCCACCGATCCAGCCGCATTCTCAGTGCTCGCCCGAGAATCGGTTTCGACGAATACCGGGAAAAGATCTCGGCCATCAAGCGCTCGATCGAGAATGGGGATGTCTACCAGATCAACTACACGCTTCCGGTCGACGTCAGGTTCGACGGTGACCCGGAGTCGCTCTATCGCAACCTGATCAATCTGCACCCGGTATCGCACGCAGCCTATATCGACGACGGCGAGTCGTATGTATTGTCCTTCTCGCCCGAGCTTTTCCTGTCCCGCTCCGCAGGAATCCTGACGAGCCGTCCGATGAAGGGCACCGCTCCCCGGCATCGGGATCCGGAAGAGGACCGGATGTCCGCGCGCACGCTGCAGGCAAGCTCAAAGGACCGCGCCGAGAATGCGATGATCGTCGACCTGCTGCGCAACGACATGGGCAGGATCGCCCGCACCGGCTCGGTCACCGTCGAGAAGCTGTTCGATCTCGAACGCTACCCGTCCATCTGGACGCTGACTTCGACGATCAACGCGGATATCGGGCACACCGCGTTCTTCGACGTGTTGCGCGCACTCTTCCCGTGCGGCTCGGTCGTCGGCGCGCCCAAGATCGCCGCCATGCGCCGCATCCGGCAACTTGAAATGGCGGATCGCGGCCTCTATTGCGGCAGCATCGGATGGATGGCGCCCAACGGGGATTTCTCGCTGAACGTTGCCATCCGGACGCTCGTGCTGGAAAGCAATGGCGCCGGCGTGTATGGCGTCGGCGGCGGCGTGGTGTTCGATTCCGAAGCGGAGCTCGAATGGCGCGAATGCCAGTGGAAATCCCGCGTGCTGGGCGACGTGTTCGGCGAAGGCTGGACCTGACGATCCCGACTACCGGCACCCCGGTACGCGCTGACCACTACTCCGACGCAGGCGGCGTCGACACCAGCCGCGACACGACGTCCCGCCCCTGAACCGACAGCCGCACGCGCGCGTGCCCGCTCGCATCGGCGTCGAGCTGCACGAGGCCGCGGCCGAGCAGCGCACGGACCTCCGGCAGCTCCCCGTCCAGCCGGCACGGCGTGCAGGCCAGCACCATCAGCGCGGCGATTTCGTGTGGACTCAGCAGCAAACCCGCTCCTCGTTCGGCAGGGCAACCCGCCCGCTCACAACAGCACGATCTGATGCTCGACCGCCGGCTCCGCATCGGCCTGCCTCGGCGCGTCGCGCTCGGACACGATCCGGCCGGGCGTTGCCGGCGCGAGCGTCCCGGTCTTCAGCCAGCCGAGCGGAATCGGCCACAGCGTCGATTCGAAGCGGCTATGGAAGAACGCGAAATGGCCGATGCTGTCGACGCCGATCGAATCCGGCGGAATCCGCAGATGCACGACGCTGCTGCGCGTGAAATACCGCAGCAGCCGTTCGATCGCGGCAATCGTGCCGAACGGGTCGTCGGTGACGCTCGCGGCGAGCACCTGCGCGCGCATCCCGGCGAAGCGGCGGACGAGTGCGCGGCGCTGCGCGTCGTCGCGCGCGATCGGCGCGCGCCGGTAGGTGTCCTCGAAATCCGGCCGGCTGCGGCTCCACGACAGCGCGACGCCCTTCGGCGTGTCCTCCATCCAGCCGAGACGCTTGGCCGGAAAGTAGCCGAACAGCGCGGTCAGCGCCGGCATCACGACATGCCACTTCCACAGCATCGCGAGCTTGCTGCGCGGCGCGTAGTCGCGCCAGTGCGCGTACTGCGCGCCCATCGTGAACACGCGGCGCACCAGGTGGTTCGACGGCGCGAGACCGGCGACGAAGCCGCCGATGCTGTGCGCGACCACGTCGATCGGCTGGCCCGGAAACTCGGTGAGCGCATAGCGCAGCACCGCCTCGAAATCGCGCTCGCCCCAGTCGAGCCACGTCGCGTCGAGCCGCGCAAGCTGCGCGGGCCGCGATTCGCCGATCCCGCGGTAGTCGTACACGATCGCGTCGTAGCCGTGCCGGTGCAGGTAGGCGGCAAACCGGAAATAGTAGCGGCAGCGCACCGACGTCGCCGCGTTCACGATCACGACGGGCCGCGGCTCGCCATCTTCCTGGCCCGCGCGATGGCGCCAGACGAAGCCGTTGATCGGATAGCCGTCGGCCGCCGTCAGCGCGATCGATTCCGGCTCGGCGATGCTCGTGTTCTTCTTATCGCTCATTCGAAAGTCTCCACATGCCCGAGTGTCATGCGTGTCGCACCGCCAAGACCGCGCACGACCCACGCGAATACGCCACATCGCCTATTTCACTTGACTGGGCGGTTTCGCTCAATCAATCTTCTTGCATCTCTCGCATGAGGAGCGCGCATGGCAGTCCCTCTCGTCCGGCTACCGTCGCTCGATCTGGTCCGCGGCTTCGTCGCGGTCGGCCGACGCATGAGCATCACGCTCGCGGCCCAGGACCTCTGCCTCACCCAGTCGGCGGTCAGCCGTCAGGTCAACGCGCTCGAGGAAGCGCTCGGCGTGCGGCTGCTGAACCGCGGCTACCGCGCGATCACCTTCACCGCCGAAGGCGAGCGGCTGTTCCGCGCGGCGGATGGCGCGGTGCAGCAGATGCAGGAGGTCGTCGACCTGCTGACGCATCCGAAGACCCGCCAGCCGGTCACGGTCACCGCGAGCATCGGCGTCGCCGCGCTGTGGCTGCTGCCGCGCCTCGGCAACCTGCAGCGCCGCCATCCCGACATCGACCTGCGGGTCGCCGCGACCGACCGGCTGCTCGACGCGCGCACCGAAGGGATCGACCTCGCGATCCGCTATGCGCCGCCGAGCGGCGCGCCGCCGGGCGCGATCCACCTGTTCGACGAGACGATCGTGCCGGTCGCGCATGCGTCGCTCGGCATCACGATGCTCGACGCGGACACCGTCGCCCGCCACGTGCTGCTCGAATTCGACGGCGCGCGCCGGCCGCTGCTGCAATGGTCCGATCACCTGAGCGCGCTCGGCCTCGACGCGCTGCGGCCGCGCGGCATCCTGCGCTTCAACCAGTACGACCAGGTGATCCAGGCGGCGCTCGCCGGCCGCGGGATCGCGCTCGGCCGCCGCGCGCTGATCGAGCCGCTGCTCGCGGACGGCCAGCTCGTCGCGATCGGCGGCGCGCCCGCGGGCCGCACCTCCGGCCACGCGTACTGGCTGTGCCAGGCCGACGAGACGCTGCGCGCCGACGTGCGCGCGGTGGTCGACTGGATCGTCGACGAGGCCCGCACGGCCGCGGGCAACGACGCCGCGCCGTCGCCCGCCGCATAGCATTCCGGCGAGCCACGCCCGCTCGCCCGCCCCCTGAGACCTTCGCGCACTCCGCGCCGCGCCGCCAACTACCAAAGCTGGTAGTTGTCCGCGCTCGGCGCAACGCGGTGAAATCGACGGCGTTCCAACGACCGCACCGCAGCGTCCGCGGCGCCCGAGCCGAGCGTCCGCCCGCCGCGCATCAGGAGGCATATCACGATGAAACACCTCAAACCCTGGCTGGCCGCCGCGCTCGCGCTGGCGACGCTCGCCGGCGCAGGCCGCGCTGCCGCCGAAGAGCGCGTGATCCGGATCACCGGCTTCGGCGCGACGTCGGGCGTGCTGCGCCCGTTCGGCGTCAACAGCGAGGCCGCGCTGCGCGCGGCCGCCGACGACATCAATCGCGCGGGCGGCGTGAAGCTCGGCGACGGCGCGCGCGGTCGCATCGAGATCAGCTACCTCGACGACAACTGCAAGCCGACCGAAGGCGTGGACATCGTGCGGCGCCTCGCGCAGACCGACACGCTGGCGGCGGTCGGCACGACCTGTTCGCCGGTCGTGCAGGCGGTGTACGGCTCGCTGCAGAAGAAGGCCGGCGACGCGGCCGATTCCGGCCTGCAGTTGCCCGTCTTCACCGACGTCGCGATGAAGATCGGCCTCGCGAAAATGTCCGACTGGTCGTTCCGCAACATTCCCGACGAGAATGCGATGTACGACGACGTGTTCGCGTGGGTCCGGCGCGAGCACCCTGACGCGCGCACCGTGTACGGCGGCGTCGAGCAGAACTTCGTCCACTCGAACCAGACCTGGTACCAGGTGATGAAGCCGCGCGCGCAGGCGGCCGGCTTCGACGTGCTCGGGGAGACGCGCTGGCTGCTCGACGACACCAACTTCGCCGAGCAGGTGCGGGCGATCAAGGCGGCGAATGCCGACGTCGTCGCGATCTCCGCGCACCCGTACTCGGCATGCGGCGTGCTGAAGGAGATGCAGCGCCAGGGCGTGCGGCCGAAGGTGCTGGTCGGTCTCACGAGCAGCTCGACGCCCGAGCTGCTGAGGGTGTGCGGGCCGGCGGCCGAGGGGCTCGTGATCCCGACCAGCTTCGCGACGATCAACCCGGACGCGCAGAAGGCCGCGAACGAGACCGCCCGCTACGGCGGCTACGCGGACCTGCACAGCATGGCCGCGTGGGAGATCCTCACCATGATCCGCGCCGCGATCGAAACGCGCGGCGTGCTGGCGAAGCCCGACACCGTGCAGGCCGACCGCGAGAAGATTCGCGCAGGGCTCGCCGCGATGAAGACGGCCGACGGCCTGCTCGGCCCGGTGAAGCGCACGGCGGACCGCGAGTCGATCAAGCCGTTCGTGCTCGTCGAGGCGCGCCGCAACGTGTGGACGGTGATCGAGCGGCCCGCGCCGCGCAGCGAGCTTGCAGGCGCCGCGCCGGCGGTCCGCCAGCCGTGACGCAGCCGCTCGTCGCGCTGCGCGGCGTGGCGTGCCGCTTCGGCGACGTGTGCGCGGTCGACGGGCTGGACTTCGACGTCGCCGAGGGTGAGACCGTCGGCCTGATCGGGCCGAACGGCTCCGGCAAGAGCACGACGCTCGGCCTCGTCGCGGGTACGCTGCGTCCGACGGCCGGCACGATCCGCTTCGCGGGCGCCGACGTGACGCGCATGCCCGCGTGGCGGCGCGTCGCGCTCGGCATCGCATGGACGTCGCAGCAGCCGCGGGTGTTCGAGCGGCTGTCGGTGCGCGACAACCTCGCCGTGGCCGGTCATGACGCCGCCGACGCCGCGCTGCTCGACGCGGCGCTCGCGCACCGGCGGCACGCGCTCGCGGCAACGCTGACCTTCGCGGAGCGGCGCCGGCTCGAACTGGCGCGCGCGCTGACGCTGCGCCCGCGCGTGCTGCTGGTCGACGAACCGGCGTCGGGGCTCGACGCGGACGAACTGGCGACGCTGCGCGAACGGCTCGCCGCGTTGCGCGCGCGCGGCGTCGCGATCGTGCTGGTCGAGCACCTGGTCGGCTTCGTCGCGCAGCTCGCCGAGCGCATCGTCGTGCTCGAACGCGGCCGTGTGCTCGCGGCCGGCGAGCCCGCACGCGTGCTCGCCGATCCGGCCGTGTGCCGCGCGTATCTCGGCGACGCGCCGGCGCCGCAACCCGGCTTCGCGGCAGCCTGACATGGGCCCGCTGCCGTTCGACGCCCTTGCGCTCGGCGCATCGTATGCGCTGCTCGCGTCGGGCTTCACGCTCGTGTTCGGCGTGCTGCGGCGCGTGAACCTCGCGTACGGCGCAACCGTGATGTTCGGGCTGTACGCCGCGATCCGGCTGACGGCGCCGCTGCCGCCCGTCGCCGCGCTGATCGCCGCGCCGCTCGTCGCGGTGACGGCGACGCTCGTCGCGAACCTGTACGTCGAGCGCCTGTGCTTCGCGCCGCATCGCGGCGGCGCGAACGTCACCGCGATGGCCGCCAGCTTCGCCGTGTGGATGCAGGTCGAGGAAGCGAGCGCGCTGCTGCTGCCCGCGCACACGAACCCGTTCCCGTCGCCGTTCGCGCGGCTGCCGGCCGCGTGGCAGGCCGGCCCGCTGCGCGCGGACCACGCGATCGCGCTCGGCTGTGCCGCGCTCGCGACGCTCGGCTGCTGGCTGCTGATCCACCGGACCCGGTTCGGCCTCGCGGTGCGCGCGGTCGTCGACGACGCCGCGGCCGCCACGTTCATGGGCGTCGACGTGCGCCGCGTGTCGGCGCGGGTGTTCGCGCTCGCGGCGGCGCTCGGTGCGCTCGGCGGCTGCCTGATCGCCGGCCTCCAGGGCCAGGTGAGCGCGATGTTCGCGATGTGGGCGACGCTCAAGGGGCTCGCCGCCGCCGTGCTCGGCGGCTTCGGCTCGCTGCCGGGCGCGATCGCGGGCGGGCTCGCGCTCGGCGCGGTCGAGACCGTGCTGCAGGCCCGGGTCGGCGCCGAATACCGCGATCTCGCATCGAACCTGCTGCTGCTCGCGGTGCTGTGCGTGCGGCCCGGCGGGCTCGCGTCGCTCGTGCCCGGCACCCGCGCGCGCGCCGCGCTGCTCGGCCGCGTCGAGGCCGGCCAATGACGCTGCTCGCGAACTTCGGGCTGCTGGCGTTTCTCGCGCTGTCCGCGTACGTGCTCGCGATCGGCGGCGACTGGTCGTTCGGCCAGCAGGCGCCGTTCGCGCTCGGCGCATATGCGGGCGCGGCGGCGACGGTGCTCCTGGCGTGGCCGCTCGCGGGCGCGCTCGCGCTCGCCGCCGCGGTCGGCGTCGTCGCCGGGCTCGTGCTGCGCGCGCTGACGCTGCGGCTGCGCGCACTCGGCTTCTCGCTCGCGACGCTCGCGGCCGCGGAAACGGTGCGCCAGGCGCTGGCGGTCGTGCGCGTGCAGCGGCCCGGCGCGGACGGCGAGCCGGTCGGCCCGAACGGCGCGGAAGGCTTCGCCGGCATCCGCTACGTGTTCGAGCACGGGATGACGCCCGGCGACGTCGCGCTGGTCGTATGGAGCGTGCTCGCGCTCGTGTTCGCCGGGCTCGTCGTGCTCGAACGCACGCGCTTCGGCCGCGCGCTGCGGATGACCGGCGAGGACCCGGCGCTCGCGGGCGCGCTCGGCATCGACGTGCGACGCACGAAGCTCGGCGCGGCGGCGCTCGCGGGCGGAATCGCGGCGCTCGGCGGCGCGCTGTACGCGCACTGCAACACCTATATCGAACCGGACAACTTCGACGTGATGCTCGGCATCCACGGGCTGTCGTACGCGCTGATCGGCGGGCTCGGCGCGCCGCTCGGGCCGTTCGCGGGCGTCGCCGTCGATCTCGGCCTGCTCGAGGGCAGCCGGCTGTTTCACGGCTACCGGATGATCGTGTTCGGCGGGCTCGTCGCGGCGATCCTCGTCGTGCGCCCGCGCGGGCTGATCGACGAAACCCTCGTCGCGTCGCTGCGGCTGCCGCTGCGACGCCCACGCCGCCGCGCGGCGCGACGCCAACCGGAGCAAACGTGGCCCTCTTGAATCCCGCCCTTCCTCGCTACGTCGCGCGCGCCGCCGCGGCGCTTGCCGTGCTGTCCACGGCCGTGCCCGCCGCGCAGGCCGCACCGCCCGACGCGCGGATCGCGTGCGCGCCCGCCGGCGCCGCCTCCGCCTACGACTGCGCGATCGATCTCGCCGACCCGCGCACGCATGCGCCCGTCGACGGCGCGCGCTTCACGGTGACGGCCGACATGCCGTCGATGCCGATGGCGCACAACCTCACGCCGGTCGACGCGGCGCCCGACGGCCGCCCGGGGCGCTACCGCGCGCGGCTCGCGCTGGAAATGGACGGCGTGTGGCTCGTGAAGCTGACGTTCAGCGCGCCGGTGCGCGACCGCGTGGTGCGCAAGCTGCGCTTCGACGGCGGCGCCGGCTGACCCCGGCTGATCGCTTCGCATGCGCGCCGTGCATGCGAAGCCGCCTGAAGAGTCACTTGAGGGAACGGTCCGGCCGGCGCTCTAATAGCCGAACGATCGTCGCCTGCGTGCGACGCGCGCATGAACGAATCCAACAGGGGAAGGAGACGACGGTGATCGGACCTGAAGAGGCGTGGAAACGACGCTGGCTGCTCGTGATCGCGGGCGGCATCGTGATGGGCGCGGCGCTCGGCGTGCGCAACGTGCAGGGGCTGTTCCTGATGCCGGTCACGCTCGACCGCGGCTGGTCGCGCGAAGTGTTCGGCCTCGCGCTCGCGCTGCAGAACCTGCTGTGGGGCATCGCGCAGCCGTTCACGGGAATGATCGCCGACCGCTTCGGGTCGGCGCGGGTGATCTTCGCGGGTGCGGTGCTGTACGCGCTCGGCCTGCTCGTGATGGCGCACGCGGCGACGACGGGCGTCTACACGCTCGGCACCGGCGTGCTGGTCGGCGTGGCGCTGTCGGGCACCGCGTTCGGCGCAGTGTACGGCGCGCTGTCGCGGCTCTTCGCGGCGGACAAGCGCGGCTGGGCGCTCGGCGTCGCCGGCACGATCGGCGGGCTCGGCCAGTTCTGCATGGTGCCGCTCGCACAGGGGATGATCGGCAAGTTCGGCTGGGTGTCGGCGATCGTCGTGCTGGCCGTCGTGCTGCTCGCCACCGCGCCGCTCGCCGGCTGGCTGCGCGATCGCCCGGTCACGCGCGGCGCCGAAGGCTGCCACGACCAGACGATCCGCGCGGCCATGAAGGAAGCGCTGTCGCACCGCGGCTTCTGGCTGCTCAATCTCGGCTTTCTCGCGTGCGGCTTCCAGCTCGCGTTCATCGCCGCGCACATGCCCGCGTACCTGCTCGACAAGGGCATGACCGCGCGCGAGGCAAGCATCGCGCTCGCGACGATCGCGCTCGCGAACACGATCGGCACGTTCCTGTGCGGCTACGCGGGCGGCTTCCTGCGGCGCAAGTACCTGCTGGCGGGCATCTACTTCATCCGCTCGGCCGCGATGGCGCTGTTCGTGCTCCTGCCGCTCACGCATGCGAGCCTCTACGTGTTCTCGTTCGTGATGGGGCTCACCTGGCTCGGCACGGTGCCGCTGACGAACGGCGTGGTGTCGCAGGTGTTCGGCGTGCGCTACATCACGACGCTGTTCGGCCTCGTGTTCTTCGGCCATCAGCTTGGCAGCTTCTTCGGCGTGTGGCTCGGCGGCGTCGTGTACGACGCGACCCGCTCGTACGACCTGCTGTGGTACGGCTCGATCGCGCTCGGCGTGATCGCCGGGCTGCTGCACCTGCCGATCAACGACCAGCGCGTCGCACGGCTCGCCGTGCCGGCGGCGGCCCAGCCCGCATGAGTGCCGCACTCCATCCCGGAAGCCACGCGGTCCGCTCCGGCCGCGCTGCCCGCATGATGCGCATCGCGCGCATCGGGGCCGTGTGGCTCGGCCTGCTCGCGCTCGTCGCGTGGAGCTTCGCGGGCTACCTGACGCCGTCCGCGCTCCTGTCGCTGCTCACCGGCTTCTCGCTCTGCGGGTGACGCCCATGACGCTTTCCTCCGCGTTTTCCTCCTCGCTTCCGGCCCGGCTCGACGCCGCGGCGCGCGCGCGTTCGGTCGACGTGCGCGTCGCGACGTTTCCAGACGACGAGGAAATCGTGCAGGACCTGCTGCTCGAATATGAAATGGCGCTGCTGCGGCACGGTGTGACGATGCCGCGGCTCGGCGCGGAGCTGACGTCGCTGCCGGGCCCGTACGCGCCGCCGCACGGCGCGGTGTACGTCGCGCGCGTCGACGGCGTGCCGCTCGGGTGCGCGGCCGTGGCGGCTGTCGCGGCCGGCAGCGGGCCCGGAAGCCCGCGCGAGATCCGCCGGCTGTACGTACGCGACGGCGCGCACGCCGCCGACGTGCTCGGCGCGCTCCTGGCGCGGATCGCCGCGCTGGCCGAACTGGACGGCTGCGCGGCCGTGCGCTGCGCGGTGTTCCCCGATTGCGACGATCGTCACGCGACGTTCGCCCGTCATGGCTTCGCTGTGTGCAGGATGGACGGCCCGCCGCCGGACGGGATGCGCGTGCCGCCGCGGCTACGGATCGCGACGCTCGAACGCCCATGTGCGCCGGTGCGTGCCGCGCAATGGCGCGCGCTGGTACGGCGCGTGATGATGCGCGGCGAGCCGGGGCGGATGTAGCGTTGCTATACGTGAATTCGGCGCAGGATCACACGGAACCCGGCCGTAGCCGGGTTGCTTTTCTTAACTATTGGCGCTATCGGTCGTGTTACGGAAATTATTGAGAAATACCTACAACGGTTGTCTGAGCAAATCGAATCAGATTGGCAATTGGCACAGTAGAAGGCCCGCCCTTGGGATTACCTAGAGCGACCCAGAATGTATACGTGCCAGCAGCGATCCAGGAAACATTGACCGTATATTGGTTACCAGGATGTTCACAATCCACCATGTGAGCATTGGGCTCGTTGCCGGCGCTAACCCAAAGGCATGCATATTCGGCAATCGGTTTGGCGCGCGATTCATCCCATGTCCAGTGCAACGTCGTTGCGCCCGTCCCATTTGGTGGAACACTGACTTGTTGAGGCGATGCCGATACGCTGCCTACAGGCGGGGGGCAATTATAGAGACAAAAAGGACCCGAGCCTGGATTCCAGTATGGCGTTGCTCCGAAGTACGGCCCCTGGTAGTTTTGCCGGGGATAGGAGCCAAGCGCCTGATCGAGCTCGGCTTGCTGCGCGGCATCTAATTTAAAGCCCCCGATCTTTTCGCTGGCGCTTGAAACATTATTCGCAGCGACTCCGGATGACTGAAATAATTCCGAAGCAATCACTGACTCACCGGCCACACCAGCGCCACACATAAACAAAATCACGCCCATACGTACCGATTTCATAAGCATCTCCTTGTTGAATTTTCACCGCATATAAAGAAGACCCCGACCGCATGATGCGATTTGAAGCTCGCAAATTTGTCAGATAACAAACTCCATCCTGACAAATTCATTATATGATCGAATCTCAAAATCCGTATATTCCTCGCGAAGCGCGAGAGCAGTATTTAAATATCGGATCTCTATACGGGCGGCACTCGCTGTATTGGTCGAATGCAGTGGCCAGTTGCGATGCTCGATGCCGACAAGGTGGAGCTGGGCCCGGACCCGTCACGCCGGCCGAGCTCCGCGTGGTTCGACACGACGGCGGCGACGCCGATCAGAAATGCGCCGGTCGTCACACGTTGTTCTCCGCAAAACCGATGCCGATCGGCACCACCATGCCGGCGAGCGGCAGGTCGTCGCGCGCGATCCACGCGGTGAGCGCGGCCGCGACGGACGCCGCGGACGACGGCCGGAACCGCAGCGCAAACGCCTTCAGGCCGTCGCGCGCCGCGTGCCATGCGCTCGGGTCCGCCGCCTCAGCGACGGGCTGCAGGTGCGCGACGTTCACCCGCACGCCGAAGCGCAGCATCTCCTTGCCGAGACTCTTCAGCGCGGCGTGCCGCGCGCGCACGTCGACCGGCAGCGCGCCGGGCGCGGTGTCCAGGTAATAGCCGACGCTGTCGTCCTGCGTCAGCGCCCAGATCTGCGCGCCGTCGCCGCGCCGCAGCGCGAGCGCCGACGCCGCCTGCAGCGTCGCGAGGAACGCATCGAGCCGCGTTTCGACGCCGTCCGCGAGCGCGTCGAACGGATCGTCCTCCTGAGCATCCGAACCCGCGCGCACAT
Source organism: Burkholderia ubonensis subsp. mesacidophila (assembly GCF_002097715.1). Lineage (NCBI taxonomy): Bacteria > Pseudomonadati > Pseudomonadota > Betaproteobacteria > Burkholderiales > Burkholderiaceae > Burkholderia > Burkholderia ubonensis. The sequence continues at coordinate 294,295 of NZ_CP020739.1, read as the reverse complement.
CGCGCGGCTGGCCGAACACGATCCGGTCGAACGGCCCGTGCGTCTCGTTCCAGTCATCGAGCGCGGCGGCCGGATCGGCCGCGCGCACGATCCGCACGCCCGGCAGCGCCGGCAAGTCCGCCGCGCCGTCGTCCGCGACGTGCGCGACGACCCGCAGCCCGGCTTCGGCGAGGCACGCGCAGAGCGCGCGCTCGACCGGGCCGTGCGCGTCGATCACCAGCACCCGCGCGCTCAAGCCGTGACCTGCGGCAGATGGTCGAGCACGAGGTCCGCGAGGCCGCCGACGCTGTTGCGCGGGCCGTCGATCAGCTGCCGGTTCAGCACCGGCAGCTTCACGCCGAAGCGGCGCTCGAGCGCCACCTGCAGGTCGAGCACGTCGAGCGAATCGAGCGCGAGCCCGTTGTCGAGCAGCGCGGTCTCCACGCCGATCGATTCCGCCGCCACGCCGGCCACCGATTCGAGCGCCGGCAGCAGCTCCGTCCTGATCACGTCGATCACCTGGTCCTTCGTCCAAGGCTGGCTCATGTGCGTCTCCATTCGGGTTGAAGGCCCGGCGCAAGCCGGGCGGATTGGGTTACTGCGTCAGGTAAATCGTCACGCTCGCGCTCATGCAGCGCTCGCCGCCGCGCAGCACGGTCGCGTCGAACGTCGCGATGCCGCCCGCGCGCGGCAGCGCGCCGTCGGGCCCCGCGCGCACGTGCGCCTCGAGCGCCTGCGCGGGCCGCACCGGCTGCACGAAGCGCGCGTTGCGCACGCCGACGAGATGGCAGCGCGCCTCGCCGCCCGCGAGATGGCCGACCAGCAGGTTGGCCGTCTGCGCGACGAACTCGATCAGCACGACGCCCGGCACCAGCGGATCGCCGGGAAAATGCCCGGCGAAGCACGGCTCGTCGGGCGCGAAAGTCCGGTGCCCGACGATCGCGCGCCCGTCCGCCGCGACTTGCGCGCGATCGACGAACAGGAACGGCGGCCGGTGCGGCAGGCAGCGCAGCACGTCGGCGGCGGCGAGCGCGAGGCCCGCTTCGGTGGCGGCCGTCATGCCGGCGCTCCGGCGCGCTGCGCCGCATACGGCGCGAGGCAGTCGATCAGCGCGGGCGGATGCGGCACCGCGCGCCGCGTCGCGCGGTCGACGGCGACCATCTCGATCGTGACCTGCGCGATCGGCGCGCCGTCGCGCGCGACGTCGGTCACCCACACCGAGCGCGACACCGACACGCTCGCGATCCGCGCGCGCAGCGTCAGCCGGTCCTCGAGCCACGCGCTCGCGTGATACACGGCCTCGACGCGGCGCACGATGAACAGCGCGCCGTCGTCCGCGAGCCGCGCGAACGAGTAGCCGGCCGCGCGCATCAGCCGGTTGCGCGCGCGCTCCGCCATCTCGATGTAGCGCGCGTGGTAGACAATGCCGCCCGCGTCGGTGTCCGCGTAGCCCACTTCGTAGTCGAGCGTCGTGTCGTCTTCGATTGTTCGCATGATGCGTGTCCGTTGCCGGGTTGATCCTGATGAAGACCCGATGTCCGGGTCACCGGTTGAAGCCGCCGTCGACGCGCAGCGTCGTGCCGTGCAGGTAGCCGGGCTCGAGCAGGAACTGCACGGCCTGCGCGACCTCGTCCGCGCGCCCGATGCGCTTCGCCGCGCTGCCGCCGACGATGTGCGCGGTCATCGCGGGCGTGAGCGCCGCGATCATGTCGGTGTCGATGAAGCCCGGCGCGACCGCGTTCGCCGCGAGCCCCGTGTCGCCGTAGCGGCGCGCGAGCCATTGCGTGAAGCCGATCAGCCCGCCCTTGCTCGCCGCGTACGCGACCTGCCCTTCCTTGCCGACGACGCCGCCGAGCGACGCGACGTTGACGACCGCCGGCCGCGCCGACTTCAGCAGGTGCGGCAGCGCCGCGCCGGTCGTGCGGATCGCGCCGAGCAGGTTGGTGCGCAGCACGTTCGCGCAGCGCTCGCGCGGCAGCGTGACGAACGGCGCGTCGTCGACGATTCCCGCGTTGTTGACGAGCGCATCGAGCCCACCGAAGCGCGCGACGACGTCGGCGACGAGCCCGCGCACCGCGTCCGGCTCGGTCACGTCCGCCTGCAGCACCGCGTGCTCGACGCCGGCGCTCGCCAGCGCATCGGCGAGCCGTGCGCCGGCTGCCGCATCGCCGCGATACGACGCCGCGACCCGCCAGCCGGCCGCCGCGAGCCGGCGCACGATCGCGAGGCCGATGCCGCGCGTGCCGCCCGTCACGAGCACCGCGCGCCCGTCGCCCACCCTCGTCCCCGCGCTCATTTGCGCGGCCGCGAGACGCTGCCCGCGATCACGATCTTCTGGATTTCCGACGTGCCTTCGTAGATGCGCAGCGCGCGCACCTGCCGGTACAGCTGCTCGGGCGTCGAGCCGGCGACGAGGCCGGCCGCGCCGAACAGCTGCACGGTGTCGTCGACCACCTGCGCGACGCCGTCGGTCGCGAACAGCTTCGCCATGCTCGCGTGCGCGGCGACATCGGCCACGCCCGTGTCGAACTCCCACGCCGCGCGCGCGACGAGCAGCGCGGCGGCGTCGGCGAAGGTCGCCATCCCGGCCAGCTTGTCGACGGTGAACTGCTGCTGGATCAGCTTGCCGCCCGCGACCGCGCGCTGGCGCGACCAGTCGAGCGACGCGGCGAGCGCGCGCCGCGCAAAGCCGAGCGCGGTCGCGCCCACCGTCACGCGGTACAGGTTCAGGATCTCCATCGCATAGCGGAAGCCCGCGCCGGACGCGCCGATCAGCGCGTCGCCGGGCAGCGCGACGCGGTCGAACGTCAGGCTCGCGAACGCGCGCGGCGCGACCAGCTCGATCTCGGTCGCCGCGAGCCCCGGCGTCGCGGCCGGCGCCGACAGGAAGCTCAGGCCGAGCCCGCCGGGCCCGTCGCCGGTGCGCAGCAGCACCGCGTGATGTGTCGCGATCGTGCCGTTCGACACCCAGGTCTTGCGGCCGTTGACCGCATAGCCGTCCGGCGTGCGCTCGGCGGCCACCGTGAGCGCCGCGAGGTTCGAGCCGACGTCGGGCTCGGACAGCGCGAGCGAGCCGACCGCGCTGCCGTCGCGCAGCGCGCCGAGCCACGCGGCCCGCTGCGCATCGGCGCCGAACCACGCGATCGGCGCGGCCGCGAGGCCCTGGATCGCGAACGCGAAGTCGACGAGGTCGTCGAGATAGGACAGCGCCTCGCGGATCAGGCACAGGCTGCGCACGTCGGGCCGCGTGCGGCCCGGCGCCGGGTCGACCGCGTAGCGCAGCCAGCCGTGCTCGCCGAGCACGCGCGTGTAGACGCGGCCGCGTTCGGACGGGCTCAGGTGCGCGTATTCGCGCGGCAGGTACGCGTGCGCGTCGACCCACGCTTCGAGGTCGGCGGCGAGCGTGCGGTGCGCGGCGTCGTAAAACGGCAGGTTCAGGATCGAGGCATCGAAGATCTTCATACGGCTCCCGGCGGGGCGTGGTGGTCGTAGGCGCGCGTCACGCGAACGCGGGCGGTGGCGCGATGCCGAGCTCGTCGAACAGGCTGCGCAGCGTCGCATAGTCGCGATTCAGCCGCACGCCGCGCGTGCGCTCGTCGAGCCGGGCGAGAATCCGCTCGCGGCCCGGCACGTCGAGGAACGCGAGGATCGACGCCCACGCGCTCGCATCGGGCGTCGTGTACACGTCGAGCGCGGCGGCGATCTCGTCGCGGAACGCCTGTTGCCCGGCGAGGTCGAGCGCGCGGTACACCGACGCGACGATCTCGTGGAACGCGGTGCTGTGCGCGGCCTCGTCGCGACGGTGCATGTCGGTGTTGATGCGGTTCAGCGGCTGGATCGTCATGTCGCCCGACACCTGCGTCAGGTACGCGTTGATCGACATCTCGGCGATCGACGCGTAAGCCAGCCGCACGATCGCCGCGCGGCGCGCGTCGTCGCCCACCTGCGCGAGCCGCGCGCGCTGCCCGGCGCCGACCAGCGGCTCCGGCATCGTGTAGCCGTCGAGCGCATGGCGCTCGCGCGCGCAGTGGCAGACGTCGAGACACATCAGGATGTGGAACTGCTCGTCGACCTGGACCTGCGCGAGCACCTGCTTGAGCTGCGGGTCGCCGGCGCCCGGCAGCCGGCCCTTCAGCAGCAGGCTACACAGCGGCTGGACGATCTCGTCCTCGAGATACATCGCCTTTTCGTTGTACGCGACCCACGCGGCGCCGAGAAAGCGCCGCTTCTGCGCGTCGGCCAGGCGCGCGAAATCCGCGTCGTCCCAGAACGGCACCATCGACACCGGGAATTCGGGAATCGCGTCGTCGCAGTACTGCGTCAGGTCGAGCCGTTCCTGGCGCACGGCCACGCGATGGTTCCAGCTCGCCGCGAGGCGTTCGACGACCTTCTGCGTGAAGCTCGCATCGTGATTGAGCGTCGTGTACATGTCTCGGTTTCCGTGAAAGGCGGCGCTCACGCGAGCGCGAGCGGGCCGTACGCGCGGCGGCCTTCCGCGTCGCCGCGCTGCGCGAAGCCCGTCTCGATCGAATCGAAGAACGCGAGACGCGCGTCGACGAGCGCGTAGCCCGCGCTCAGCATCGACGGAATCCGCTCGGGGTCGCGCTGCGCGATGTCGACCATGATGTCGCGCATCGTCTCCGCATGGCCGTCGTCGCATTCGACGTGGAGGTGGAAGAACGTGAGCGCGGGCGCGGCGACGCCGTGCCGCTCGAAGCCCTTGATGATGTCCGCGTAGACGGTCGGCACCAGCGCCTCGGCGCCGAGGCAGAGCGCGGCGAGGCCGCGCGACGCGTCCGGGTGGCGGCAATGGTCGAACATCGCGTCGATCAGCCGGCGCGTGCCGATCAGCGGCTGCGCGCCTTCGGTCGTCAGCCCGAAGTGCTCGAGCATCGCGCGGTAGACGAGGCTGTGCGGCGTCTCGCTGTCGTCGGTGAGGCCGAGCTCCTCGCACAGGTTGCCGGCGAGTTTCAGCACGTCCGCGTTGTTCGGCAGGTTCGCCATCAGCGCGCACAGATAGCGCGTGAAGTAGCTGCTGTAGAGGCCCTGCTGGACGAGGAAGAGCTTCAGCTCGTCGAGCGGCACGTCGCCGGCCCGGCAGCGCGCGAGAAACGAATGCTCGCGAATCCGGCAGACGAGATCGGCCTTCGCTTCTTCCAGCACGGTCAGATGCATCTTCATCGCACATCACTCCTTGTCAGGATGTCGTTAGCGCCGCCCAGGAACGCCGCGACCCGTTCCTGCAGGGCCCGGCTCGTGTACACGCCGAAGTGGCCGGCGTCGTCGATCGTCTCGAGCGTCGCGCCGGGCAGCGCCTGCGCCACGCCGCGCGACGTCGCGGCATGAATCACGTCGTCGCGCGCGCCGTGCAGCACCCGCGCGGGCAGCGCGAGGCGGCCGAGCCGCGCCGCCCAGTCCTCGCGCAGGCACGCGGCCTGCATCCGCGCATAGCGGCAGATCGATTCGTCGTCGCCGAACGGCAGCCCGTTCAGCGTCGCGAGCTGGTAGTCGAGCGAGCCGTCGTCGACGCGCCGCGCCTGGTTCAGCAGCACGCGCACGAGCGCCGCGTGCTTGGCGCCCGCTTCCGCGATGCGCGTCCACAGCGGCAGCACGGTCTTCTGGTACAGCGTCTTCTCCACGACGCCCGCGACTTCGAGCGACGGGCTCACGATCGCAAGACGGTCCGCGGCCAGCACGCGCTCGTCGAGCGCGTACGCGGCGACGTTCGCGCCCGAGCAGTACGCGACGATCGCCGCGACGCGCGCGGACGTGCCGGCGAGCGCGGCGAGCACGTCGGCCGCGTCCTGCGCATGGCGCGCGAGCGACAGGTCGGACGCATCGCCTTGCGCATCGGGCAGTCCGCGCGATTCCCACGCGATCACGCGGTAGCGCTCGGCGAGTCGCAACGCGAGCGGCGCGACGAACGCGGCGGACACGCCGAGCGCATTGACGACGAGCACCGTCGGCGCATCGCGCCCGCCCGCGTCGAACGCGGCGAGCGGCGCGCCGTCGCTCGCGGTCACGGCGTGCGGCGTCAGCGCGTCGAGCGGGCGCAGCGCGTCGAACGCGCGCAGCCGCGCATCGAGGTACGGCAGCGTTGCACGCGCGTGCAGGTCGATGAGGTCGGCCATCGCGTCACGCCCTGACCGGCTGGTTGTCGACGATCACGCACGTGGCAAGCGCGCCGAGCCCTTTCACGACGAGCGCATGCAGCCACGGCCGCCATGCGCCGGCGAGCCCTTCGGCGAGCGCGACCGGCGCGCTCGCGGCGAGCCGGTCGATCGTGCCGGGCGCGCCCGGGCGCACGACGTGCACCGTCGGCGCCGTATCGGCCGGCGCGCCGGGCAGCGCGGCCGCGACCAGCGCCGGAAAGCCGCGCGCGTGCGCCGCGTCGAACGCGTCGGCGTCGAACGCCTGCTGCGACCAGCCGACGATCCGGCCGAGATCGCCCGCGCGCGCTGCGCCGGCCGCGAGCCACACGACGCCCGCGCCCGGATGGAGCGCCTGCGCGTCGCGCAGCGGCGCGTCGGCGCGCGCGACGTAGCGCGCGCTCGGCAGGTCGAAGCCGCCCGCGCACACCGCGTCCGCGTGGCCGGCGGCGAGCTGCCGGCACGCGCCGACGATCGCGTCGAGGCCGGCCTGGTAGCCGAGGAAGGTCAGGTTCGGGCCGCGCCAGTCGAACAGCGACGCGACGATCGCGGCGGTCGCGTTCGGCAGACCCGTCGCGTACCACGACGGCGTCACCTGCTCGAAGCCTTCCGCGCGCACGGTGCCGACGCATTGCTCGGCGACGTCGATCGCGCCGAACAGCGTGCCGAAGCTCACGCCGATCCGGCCGGCGGGCGTCGCGCGGTCTGCGTCGCCGAGCGCGACGCGCAGCCGATCGGCGGCGGCGAGCGTCATCCGCGCCTTCAGCGGCAGCGGACCGACCTTGCGCGAGCGGCGCTCGGCATGCAGATGCGCGTCGGTCAGCACGCCGTCGGCGGCGGGCACGATCGCGGCGGCCGCCGCGATCCGGAATGCGCGGCGGGGCGCGCGGGACGTCAAGGCGGTCATGCACTGTCCTCCTCATGGGCGCGCGCGGCGTCGGCGACGACCATCACGCAGTTGTTGCCGCCGAAGCCGAACGCGTTGACGAGCACGCTGTCGCCCGCGAGCGGCAGGCCGTCGCCGTCGGCGATCCGCACGTCGCCGAGCGCGTCGTCGCGCACGTCGAGGTTCGCGGTCGGCGGCAGGCGCCGCCGCGCGAGCGCGAGCGCCGCCGTGACGAGCGAGAACGCGCCGGCCGCCGCCTGCGGATGGCCGAGCGTCGACTTGATCGACGTGACCGGCGGCAGCGCGTCGCGGCCGTAGGTATCGGCAAACGCGCGGCGCAGCGCGGCGATTTCGGCGCCGTCGTTGGTCGGCGTGCCGGTGCCGTGCGCGAACACGCCGCCGAGCGCGTCCGCGCCGACGCCGCTCGCCGCCAGCGCGGCGGCGATCGTGCGCGCGACGCCGTCGATGTCCGGCGCGGTCGCGTGCGCCGCGTCGCAGCCCGCCGCATGGCCGGTCACGACGGCCCGGATCGGCGCGCCGCGCGCGAGCGCCGCGTCGAGCGGTTCGAGGCACACGCACGCCACGCCTTCGGACAGCACCACGCCCTGCCGGTCGCCGCTGAACGGCCGGCACCGGTCGCGCGTCGCGACGCGCAGCCCGTTGAAGCCGCAGATCGTGTATTCGAGCAGCACGTCGACGCCGCCCGCGATCATCACGTCGGCCTCGCCGGCGATGAGCGCGTCGATCGCGAGCGCGGGCGCGAGCAACCCCGACGAGCAGGCGGTCGACAGCACCGCGAGCGGGCCGCGCCAGCGGCCGTCCTCGCCCGGCAGCAGCGCGCTCGCGTCGAGATCCGCCGCGCCGGCCGCGGCGCTGCCGGGCGCATCGACGAGCACGTTCTCCGCGACTTCGACGCCGGCCGTCGTCGTGCCGAGCATGCAGCCGATCCGCAGGCTGCCCGCGCCGGCGAGTCGCGCATCGGCCAGCGCCTGCCGGATCGCGTGGCGCGCGAGCGCGGCCGCGCGGTTCTCGACGCCGGTCGCGGCCGGCTCGAGCGTGCGCCAGACCGCCTCGGGCACCGCGATCACGTTGTCGGCCGGATAGCCGGCCAGCGGCCGCTTCGGCCACGGCCCGTTCAGCACCGCGCGGGTCTCCAGCGCGCGCCACAGCGCGTCGGGCGTCGCGCCGGCCGGCGACAGCACGCCGAAGCCGGTGATGGCGATCGGCGTGCTCATCGCGCGTCCTTTCCCGCGTCGCGGGCGGCCAGGATGCCGTCCGCGAGCGAGCCGAGCGTCAGCCCGACCAGACGCTCCGGCGGGAACTCGATCGCGTGGCGCGCCTGGCAGCTCACGATCAGGTCGATCAGCTCGACCGACGTGAGGCCCGCGTCGGCGAGCGGCTGGCCGGCGTCGAGCGTGTCCGGCGCGACGTGCAGCGTCGCCGCGACCGTCGCGCGCAGTTCGTCGACAAGTTGCGCGCGCAACCGTTCCGGCGATGGCGCCACGGCGGGTTCGAGGATCAGCGGTAGGTCGTTCACGAATCGGTCCTTGTGGTTCGTCAGCGTTCGGGAGAATCAGGCCGGCTGCGCCGCCGCGGCCGGCGCGCGCGCGGTGGCGAGCCGCAGCGAGCACGCGATCGCGACGAGCGCGAGCGCGCCGATCGCGAACGTCACGTCCGCGATCGCGTGCGCGGACGCCACGTGCGCGCCGGGCGCCGCAATCGCGAGGTAGATCGCGCCGAGCGCGGCGACTCCGATCACGATCGACAGCTGCACCGACGTCGTGACGAGCCCGCTCAGCGCGGGCGCGTGCTGCGGCGCGGTGCGCTGCGTCATCTGGTTGACGGTGGTGCCGAACGTGAGGCCATGGCTCGCGCCCGCGCAGAACAGCAGCGGCACCATCGCCGCCGCGACCCAGCCTGCGTGGCGCGCGGTCATGCCGAACGCGAGGTTCGCGGCCGCCATCGCCATCAACGCGACCGCCGGCGTGAAGCGCAGCAGGCGCGCGGGCAGCTTCGACCAGCTCACGTTCGAGATGCCGAAGCCGAACGCGTACGCGGCGAACACGAAGCCCGAGATCATCGGCGAGAAGCCGAGGCCGGTCTGCAGGTACAGCGCGCACGCGAACAGCCAGCCGCCGTAGCCGATGAAGCCGATCGACACCACCGCGAGCCCGGGCCGGATGCCGGTGGCCAGCACCGCGTCGAGGTTGAGCAGCGGGCTGCCGCCGCGCTGCGCGAGCGTGCGCTCGAAGCGCAGGAAGGTCGCGACGCCGATGACGCCCGCCGCGAGCGACGCCCATACCCACGCGGGCCAGCCGACGTCGTGACCGAACGTGAGCGGCACGACGATCAGCAGCATCGCGCCCGTCAGCAACGCGACGCCGACCAGGTCGAGCTTGCGCCGCTGGGGCCCGGCGAGCGCCGGCAGCACCGAGCGCGCGCTCGCGAGCAGCACGATGCCGATCGGCACGTTGATCAGGAATGCGGGCCGCCACGACAGCCCCGCGAAATCGGCGGTGATGATCACGCCGCCGAGCGCCTGGCCGGCGGTCGAGCCGAGGCCGAGGATCATCGAGTAGTAGCCGATCGCGCGGGCGCGCGCGGGCCCCTCGAAGCTGCGCTGGATCAGCGACATCACCTGCGGCACCAGCATCGCCGCGCCGACGCCCTGCGCGATGCGCCCGACGATCAGCAGCCACGTGTTCGGCGCGACGCCGCACGCGAGCGACGACACCGTGAAGATCGCGAGCCCGGTCACGAACAGCCGGCGGTAGCCGTAATCGTCGCCGAGCCGCGCGCCCGTGATCAGGAACACCGCGTACGCGAGGATGTAGCCCGCGACGACGAGCTGCAGCAGCGCGCCCGAGATGCCCAGGTCCGCGCGCAGCGCGGGTGCTGCGACGTTCACGATCGACGTGTCCATCGCGGCCATCCCCTGCCCGATCAGCAGCAGCGGCAGCATCCGGCGGTGCGGCGCGGCACGTTCAGGTGTTGCCGGCAAGACGCCGGCCCCGTTGATACCAGCATTCGACATAAAGAATCCTTGTTGCTTACGCGAGCGCGTCGCGCTTCAGTTGCTCGAGCTTGCCCTCGACGTCCTTCCACTGCGCCGCGTCGGGCAGCGCCGGCTTGCGGATCGTGATGGTCGGCCAGCTCTGCGCGAGCTCGTGGTTCAGGCTCGCGTACAGCAACTGGTCCGTGGTGAGCGCGACGTCCTGGCGGATCGCGCTCACCGGGCATTCCGGCTCGCAGACGCCGCAGTCGATGCATTCGTCCGGATCGATGACGAGAAAATTCTCGCCCTCGTGGAAACAGTCGACAGGGCACACTTCGACGCAATCGGTGTGCTTGCAGTTGATGCAGTTCTCGGTGACGACGTAGGTCATCGCGGTTCTCCGGTGGGGACGGGAATCAGTAGTCGGTTCAAGTCATCAGTACGGCGGCGCGGGCTGCGCTCCCGGCCGGCCGCGCACGTGCAGCGCGCGCCGCGCGGGAAACATCGCGACGGACGCGACCGTGCACTCGCGCAGCACGTCGCCGTTCGACGCGACCTCGATCGGCGGCTCGCCGAGCAATGCGAGGCAGGCGGCCGCATCCGCGTCGTCCGGCAGGCGCGCGAGCCCGGCGCGGCAGGCGTCCAGCCGGCGCAGCGACGACGTGCGTGCGAACGGATTCAGCGCGTCGCCGGCCGCGAAGTCCGGATGCAGGAAGTGGTTCGTGTGCGCGTGCGCGGCGCCTTCGATCACGACGAGGTCGTCGGGCAGGTACTCGACCGTCACGACGCGCTGCGCGTCGGCGATCGTCAGCGCGCGCGAGCTCGCGCGCGGCAGCCGGCGCAGCGTGTCGACGCATTCGTCGACGCTCGCGCAGGAGTCGAGCAGATGGCGGATCGTCATGTAGCCGGGAACGCCGGGCCGCCATTCGCCGCCGAGCACGAGGTTCAGGCCGATCGCGACGCCGTGGCCGTTGATCCCCAGATAGCCGAGCAACCCGGTGAAGCTGACGAGCGCGACGTGTGCGCCGCCCGAATCGGGCGCGATCTCCAGCACGCTCAGCTCGCCCGCCATGTCGCCGTTCAGGTCGATGGTCTGCGCGACCACCGCCTGCCCGTTTGCATGGCGCGCGAAGGTCGTGCAGTCGCCGCGCGCGGGAATCCGCTGGAAGCCCGTCAACTCACGGCGCAGTTGCAGCAGGTACGCATCTTCTAGCGTGATGCCCGCGCCTTCCGCGAGCCCGTGCACCTCCTCCGCGAGATCGGGCAACGCGCGCTCGATCACCCGCGCGTGGCTCGCGATGAGCGGCGCCAGCTCGCGCAGCCGCGCGGCCGTGACGAGCGGCGCGAGCCGTGCGATGCGATCGGTCAGGAACTGCCCGATCGCGTCGCGCAACGCGGCGCCGTGCTGGCGGCCGATCTCGCGGCGGCTGCCCGCGAGCCGCACGCGGCGCGCCGGGTCGACGTCGGCGTCGATCGCGAACGGCGCGTCGTGCGGTGCGCCCACCGCCGGCTCAACGAAAACGGGTCGCACGGACATCGGGCCACTCCGCCTTCAGGATGCTGTAGTAGATCGCGTCGCGACGGCGGCCGCTCGGCATGAAATTGAAGCTGCGCATCACGCCTTCCTCGGTCGCGCCGATCGCCTTCAGGCCCGCGCGCGCCCGCGCGTTGAGCACGTCGGTCTTGAACTCGACGCGCTCGCAACCCAGCTCGCCGAACGCGTAGTCGAGCAGCAGCCCTTTCGCCGCACGGTTCACGCCGTTGCCACGATACGGCGCGCCAAGCCACGACCAGCCGATCTCGATCCTGCGGTCGGCCGGCGCGAGGTTGCCGAACGCGGTCGTGCCCGCGAAGCGGCCGCTCGCCTTGTCGATGATCGCGAACACGATCCGCGTGCCCGCGAGCGAATCCGCGATCGCGCGTTCGAGGAACGCGACGAGGCTCGGCTCGTCCTGCACGACCGACACCATGTAGGTCCAGCTGTCCGGGTCGTAGGCGATCTGCGCGAAGCCTGCCTTGTCGTCGACGCCGATGCGGCGCAGCGTCACAACGTCGTTCTCGAGCGTCGCGTTCAGGATGTTCGGGATGTTCCAGCTCATCGGGATTCCTTTATGCGTGTACTTTGGTGGCCAGCAGGTTGACGATGTCGCGGCCGGTGCGCAGCTTCGCGAGATCGTCCTCGCCGAATTCCGTGAGCGGCACGCGCGCGGCTTCGCACACGCCGCTCAGCAGCACGATCAGTTCGAGCGACGCAAGGCCGTAGTCGAACGTCAGGTCGTCGTCGAGCGGCAGCGCCGCCGCGTCGGACGCGGGCCGCCCTGCTACTTCGCACAGGTGATGCCGCACGATGGATTCGATGTCGCTCACGCTTGCCCTCCATAAAGTCGATCGATTTCGTTCTTGAATGCGCCGAAGATTTCCTTGCGCTTCGGCTTGAACTGCGACGTGACGAAGCGCGTCTCGCCGCCGAACGGCTGCGGCGCGATGAATGCCTTCACGATCCGTTCATGGGGCACGAGCGTCGTGTTGAGGTCCGCGAGATGCGCGTGGATCGCCGCATGGTCGGCGTGCGCGTCCTGCGGCGAGATCACCGCGACGAGGTACGGCTGGCCCGCGCCGTACAGCACGCATTCCTCGACGCCGACGTGCGCCTTGACCTGCTCCTCCAGCTTGCGCGTATGCACGTTCTTGCCGTTCGCGAGCACGATCAGGTCGTCCGCGCGGCCGAGGATGTACAGGTAGCCGTCGTCGTCGATGCGCGCGAGATCGCCGGTGCGCACCTCGCCCGTCGGCAGGAAGATCCGCTCGCTCGCACCGGGCTCGCTGTACAGGTATCGGGTGTTGACCGGCTCGTCCGCGCCGACGATCAGCACGCCGTCGTCGTCGATGCGCGCGCGCTTGCCCGGGATCAGCCGGCCGACGCTGCCGGTGCGCGCCGCGCCCGGATGGTTCTTGGTCACGATGCACGTCTCGTTCATCCCGTAGCCTTCGAAGATCGGCACGCCCGCTTCCTCGAAGAAGCGCAGCGTCTCCGGGTTCGCCGGCGCGGAGCCCGTCCACAGGTAGCGGATGCGCGGGCCGAGCAGCGCGTCGATGCGCCGCCGGCGCGCGTCGAGGCCAACGTCGTCCGGCGGCGTGGTGCGCTCGATGCGCTTCTTCACGCCGTCGTAGAAGCCCGGCACGCCCATCACGACCGTCGGCGGCTGCTCGCGGGTCGCCTCGAGCGCGAACTCGAACGGCGCGACGGTCGCGTCGTGCCCGAAGGTCAGCGCCGAATAGATCCAGTAGCGCTGCTGCAGCAGCGACAGCGGCAGGAACACCAGCACGTCGTCGCCGTCACCGTGCGCGTAGAGCCGCTGGACCGCCGCGAGCGACGCGTCGATGCTGCCCGCGCGCGCCGCGAGCCCCTTCGGCTCGCCGGAGCTGCCGGACGTGAACTTGATCGTCGTGACGTCGTTGCGCGCATACGTGGCGGAATCGAACCGTGGCGCGACCGGATCGACGTCGCGCCCGTCTCCGCAGGTGCACACATGCGCATCGACGAGCGCGCGCAGGTCGCGCGCCGGATCGAACGACGTGGCGCCGTCCGCATAGACGGCGTCGAGCGCGTACTTGTCGACGAGCGCCTGGTCGGGGCGGAACTTGCCGAACTCGAAGCCGGCCGTCACGATCCCCGCCTTCAGCGCGGCGAGATCGAGCAGCACCCACGCGAGCCCGTTGCGCGCGACGATCCCGATGCGCGCGCCGGGCGCGAGGCCTCCTGCGCGCAACGCATGTGCGAGCCGCGCCGCCTGCGCGTCGAGCTGCGCATGCGTGAGCACGATGCGCCCGCCCTGCTGGAAGAACGTGACGCGATGCGTCGCGCGCTTGCCGCCGTTTGCGGCGACGGTATTGACGACGCTTGCCGGGGACGCCGTCACAGTGCGCCCTCCGTGGCCGTCGCGCGCAGTGCGTCAGCCGCGTTCGGCAATACGTCGCCCGCGAGGTCGAGATAGGTGCCCGCGTCGAATCCGTTGACGACGAGCCGGCGCGCGTCCGGCGTCATCAGGTAGTTGACGAGCGCGGTGTACAGCGCTTCGAGCCACAGCGTGCGGCGGCGCACGCGCAGCATGTCCTCGGTCGAGTATTCGTCGCCCTCCGCGCGCACGACGCGCACGTCGTAGAAGCCGCGATAGCGCTGGCCCGCGATGTTCAGCGGCGGGCGCGACATGTCCGGGCCCGGCACGCGGATCGAATACTTCACGCGCGCCCGGTTGTGCGCGGCGCGGTGCATGTCCGAATGCGACGAGATGTCGGGCACGAGCGGCGGGTAGTACCAGTGGCGCGACGCGCGGATCAGCGGCCGGTCGAAGTTGCCCGGGATGAAGTGCCAGCGGTTGAACTGCATGCGCTTTTGCACCGAGCTCGCGATCATCGCGCTCTCCGGTTCGCCGAAGCGCTCGATCGTCCGGTGCGACACGTAGGCGGTGAAGAAGCTCGCCGGCGTGAGCGCGTGGACCGTATCGAGCAGCGTCGTCTCGTCGTACGCGACGAGCTGGCCGATGTCGCGCAGCGAGCTCGACATCCCGTAGTCCGAGCCGGTCGCGAGCACCGCCGATGCGACGGTCTTCTCGATCAGGTATTCGATCCAGCTCGTGACGGCCGTGCTGCCGGCGTCGCAGCGCACGCCCGCGACGTCGCGGGCGATCGCGGCGTTCGCGAGCAGCGCCATCGCGACGTATTCGGGCGGCGAGAATTCGCCGTGCGGCGACACGAACTGGCGGAAATCGTCGCCGAACTCGCGATACCACTGGTCGTGCGCCTCGGTCGATGCGCTCGAGTGCAGGATCCGTTCGGTCTTCTGGAAGTTGAGCCCGTAGATCCACCGGTAGCGCAGCCATGGCTTGCCGATCGCGCACAGCGTCTGCTCGCGGATCTTCTGCGCGCGCTCGAACAGATCGAGCTCGTGCGGCACCGCGACTTCGCACCCGGCGGCCGTATAGGCGGCCGCGAGCCGGTTGAGCCGGCCGACGACGTCCTGCGCGCTCAGCAGCGCGCCGTTGAATTCCTCGAAGCGCACCGAGCGGCCCGACAGGAACAGCGCGTGCAGCGCCGCGACGATCAGCACGTCGTCGTCGCTCCAGGCCGGGTACGGCTGGTCGCGCAGCCCGGGCAGATGGCCCTTGCCGCCCTTGCTGTCGATCAGGTTCGTGTAGCGGTCGATCAGCGCGAAGAAGCGGTCGCCGACATAAAAGCACACCGATTCGACGTGCTCGACGTGATCGATGACTTCCTCGAGCACGCGCGGCATGTTTCCTTCCGCATGCACGCGATCCATCGCGACGCGCACCTCGGCGAAGCTGCGGCGCTCGATCGCGCGCCACGCGGCGACGCCCGCGTCGATCTCCGCGAGCACGTCGGCGTTGACGGTCACCGTGCCGAGATCGACCCAGCTGTCGTTCGCCTCGTAGGCGACCTTCGGCGCCGCTGCCGGCCGGATGTGCAGGCGTCCGAGCGAATTCACGTAGAGCGCGAGCGTCGCGCCGCCGGCAGCGGCCGTCGCATCCGCGTCGACGAGCAGTTCACGATGGCGCTGCAGCACGTCGAGCGCGGCGCGTTCGTAGGCGCCGAGCGCCAGGCGCGCCTGCTCGATCGGATAGATGCCGCCGTGCGTGACCGCTTGCCGCGCGACGTCGCCGGCCGGCCGGCCCGCATGCGAGCCGCCGCGCAGGTACTCGGTCATGTCGAACCCGTACAGGCTGTGCGATCCGCGGTCCTGCGTCGGCATGTGTGCTCTGGGGTCCATCGTCAACCTCTCTTCAGGCAAGGAAACTCGATCAAATGACGCGCGCACCGGACCAGCCGGAGGGCACGCGTGCCGGGATGTGTCGTTTCGACGGGATGAAGCGAGGCGAACGACCGACTCGTGCGGCCGTTTCAGCAATCACACGTGACCATTCGCTGGAGTGAGATTTCAGCGCGCGACGTGCGGCGCGACAACTACCAAAGTTAGGAGCTACAACCGTTTGCGCATCGCATGCGACGCTCGAACCGCGCGCGCATGCGATGCGGCCGCGCGTGCACGACGTCGGCGCATGCGCGGCCTCGGCAGGGTCAGCGGGGAAGGAACGCGCGGCGGTTCAGCTCAGCAGCCCGAGCATCGTCGCGCGCACGACGGCGGAGGTCTTGTTCGCGGTCTTGAGCTTCGTCACCGCGTTCTTGACGTGGAAGTTGACGGTATCGACGGAGATCACCAGGATCGTCGAGATCTCGCTCGACGTCTTGCCGTCCGCCGCCCATTTGAGGACTTCGACCTCGCGATCGGTGAGGCCGCGCTCGGTGTCGGGCGCGAGCTTCGGCATCAGCATGCCGGTCATCGCCAGATGCGCGGTGCTGACGAGCCAGCGCATCTTGAACTCGTTCTGCTCGAGCTCCGCCGGCGTGATCGGCCCCTTGGAACGCGCGAGCGTCAGCATGCCGGATACGCCGCAACTGTCGAACGCCGACTGCGTCCAGCCGTGCCGCAGCCCGTGCGCCTGCGCCTCGCACCAGAGCTCCGGCGTGTCGGCGAAGCATGCGTCGCTCCAGACGATCGGCGCCTGGGAGCGGCGCGTGTGCTTCACGGTGGGATCGACGTCGACGTAGCGCGCCTCCTGATAGCGCTTCTGCCACGCCTCCGGATAGTTGTTGAGCATATAGATCTTCGGCCGCGACACCGGCCACGGCATGCGCAGGCAGTACGCGCAGTACTCGTAGCCGAGACTGCACGCCGCGTGCTCGATCCAGCCGTAGATCTCCCGTTCGGAACTGGCCTGTTCCAGCCCGGCCAACAGCTCTTCAACCCAGTTTGTCATCTTGGCTCCTGATCGCGTCTCCGGTTGTGCCGGCGCGTCATGCGCGGAGCCGGCGCGTCGAACGGACGCCGCGGCTCGGCCGACGTGCGCGCTCCCGGACGGGTCACCGTCCGGCCACGATCGAGAAAAGCACGCCGGGGACTTTGATTCGATGGTGAGACTGCTCGATTTACAACGACGACAAGATTTCGCTTCGACGCGGCGGAATCGGACAAGCTGTCATCCCGTGATCGGCGATCCGGTGATGTTCCGTCACGTTTTACGAATTATTTTTAAAAGAACGACGAGAACTGTTTTGGTTTTTGCCTTCAAAAAAGGGTTTTCGTATTGAAAGCGAATACCCCGGGTGGTTCAAATTACATTTTTGCAGAATTCGCATGCCCCGGATGCATACCAGCAGCGGCAGCGTGGTCTATAAACGCGAATTTCCCCGGACGCACACCAATAATCCCAGAGATTATTGCTGGAATCAAAAAAATACCCAACCGGGTGCGAATTATCCGCATTTTGTCAAGACATGAACGCTGACAACCCGTTTCAAACAGGGTTATTTAGTGAAGCAACCCAATTAGCGACGCGGTAAAAATATCGGAGTAAATCTTCCGATTCGACCCGGAGAATAAGCGGCCCGCATTCGGGTTCGATGGGCGCCCATCGCGCACTGCTCCTGCGTCTTCCCTTCGGCGTGCGGGTGGTGACGGTGACGGTGTCGTTGCCGACCTTCATCGGCGATGCGTTGCTTGAGATGTTCGCGCCGCGCGAGCGGGTGCGCGCAGAGATGGGTGATTTATGATGCGATGTCTTACCCGGGATGTTGCACGACAACGATTCACATTCATCATCCAGTGCCCTCGATGACCTACACATACACACTGACGGACCACGCAGACGAAGACATTCGCAAGCAAATCGTCGAACCGCTGGTCCGGTTCAACGAAAGCCAGGCCGGCCCGAGTCACCATCGCCCGCTAGTTGTCGTGCTGACCGATGCGGAAGACAAGGTTGTCGGCGGACTGTGGGGGGCCACGGGCTATGGATGGCTGTTCACCCAGCTGCTCGTCGTGCCTGACAGCGCGCGCGGTCAGGGCGTTGGCACCCGTCTCATGCAGCTGGCCGAGCAGGAGGCCATCGCGCGCGGTTGCCATGGCGCATGGCTCGATACGCATGAATTTCAGGCACGGCCGTTTTACGAAAGGCTCGGGTACGTCTGCTTCGCTGAATTGCCGGACTATCCTGTCGGGCATTCGCGGATTTTCTTGAAGAAGCAGCTTGGCGGCTGACCGCCGTACGGATGTTCTGCCTCCGCACCCGGACGCTGCATCGCCCGCTCAACGCACGATCGGCATGCCCTCGCGAAGCAGCAGCGATACAAGTTCCGCCTGCCGATGCGTGTCCGTCTTCGCGAGGATCTGCTTGAGATAACCGCGCGCGGTACCCAGGCCTATGCCTAATTGCGACGCCGCCTCGGCGAGGTCCGGACCGCGCGCGAGCAGCGCCGCGAGCGTCGCCTCGCGCCGTGTGAGGTCGAAAGCCGCGACGAGGAAGCCCGGATCGATCTCCGTCGGCTTGGCCGGTTCCATCACGAACAGAATGACCCGTGTGGCCGTACTTATTCCGTTCGGTACGTCCGACGCAGAGACCGGCACCACACGAACGACCAGTGGAAGACGTGGCGGAGCGCGACACACATGGCATTTCAGCGGCGCCCAAGGTCGCGCGACGGCTTCACTGGCATCTCGGCCGCCGGCATTCAACCCGACCGCCGTTGCAATCGCGTCGCGCAGGCGCCTGGCGTCGGCGGGCGACGCCGCGGACACTTCGTTGCGATTGAGCAAAAGCCCGCCGCCGCAGCGCGCCAGTGCTTCGGCGCGGCCATTGGCGAAAATCGGGCGCATCCTCGCGTCGAGGAGGATCACGCCGAACTCCAGGCGCGAAATGACTTCGTATGCCTCTTTTGTCCTGAGATCCGCTGCAGCGAGACGACTCTGTACCTGCAGCGCCGTCGTCAGATGCGGCACGATCAACCGGGCGGCCTCGACATCGTCGTCGCTGAAATCGGCCACGCCGAGATCGCGCCCCACCACAAAATAAACGCGTCGATCGGAAACAAGCGGCGCGAGCATTCCATAAAATCCGCCGGTCGGCCGCACTGCGTCGCAATAGAAATCCGATCGCCGAAATACCCCATCCGAGACAAACGAAGTCTGGCGCAGCGGCGTCCCGACCGGGATCGCCTTGACCCAGTTCGGTGGCCGCGTTTCGAATTTCCGTTGCATGCGCCGCGCGTACTCGGCATCAAAGCCGGTCGTGATTGCCGACCAGGGTACCGGCGCCGCCGAAACCCCCAGGAAAATGGCCTTGTGCGCCCCGGTCGCCTCGGTGACGGCGATACCTGCGTGTGACCAGCCGTCGGGTGCAAGCGCCGCTTCATAGACATGCCGGATCGCTTGATGGATTGTTTCGACGCGCGTCATGTTTGCCACCGCTCCGAGGGCAATTTCCCTCCCAAATGGGAGTGCCGGACGTACTCGACCTGAACGAAAGTATAGGCAAGGGCGTTTCAAGAGCGAAGCGCGACGCCCCACACGTTATTGAACGGGAAGGGGGAAAAAAATGGTCAAGTTGGCTGCGTCAAATCAATTCGGCATTTCAGATCAGACCGACGTGTTTCTCGTTGATGGCAAGGGCGCCCTGAATGTCGCCTGGGTAAACGGTGCCGGAAGATGGAACGGGCCAGTTCCGATCAGTTCGGCGGGCCTGTTCCCTTCCGGCGCGCCCGTCGCGGCGTCGAATCAGTTCGGGCTGTCGAATCAGACCGACGTGTTTGTCGTCGGCAGCAACGGGGCCTTGCACGTTGCCTGGGTCGATGGCGCCGGCGGATGGAACGGGCCGGCTCCGATCAGTCCGCCGGGCCTGTTCCCTCCCGGCGCCGCTGTCGCGGCATCGAACCAGTTCGGGCTGTCGAATCAGACCGACGTATTTGTCGTCGGCAGCAATGGGGCCTTGCACGTTGCCTGGGTCAATGGCGCCGGCGGGTGGAACGGGCCGGCTCCGATCAGTCCGGCGGGCTTCTTCCCTCCCGGCGCGGCCGTCGCGGCATCGAACCAGTTCGGGCTGTCGAATCAGACCGACGTGTTTGCCGTGGGCGGCAATGGCGCCTTGCACGTTGCCTGGGTCAATGGCGCCGGCGGGTGGAACGGGCCGGCTCCGATCAGTCCGGCGGGCCTCTTCCCTCCCGGCGCGGCCGTCGCGGCATCGAACCAGTTCGGGCTGTCGAATCAGACCGACGTGTTTGCCGTGGGCGGCAATGGGGCCTTGCACATTGCCTGGGTCAATGGCGCCGGCGGATGGAACGGGCCGGCTCCGATCAGTCCGGCGGGCTTCTTCCCTCCCGGCGCAGCCATCGCAGCGTCGAATCAGTTCGGGCTGTCGAATCAGACCGACGTGTTTGCTGTTGGCGGCAACGGCGCCTTGCACGTTGCCTGGGTCACTGGCGCCGGCGGATGGAACGGGCCGGCTCCGATCAGTCCTGCGGGCCTCTTCCCTCCCGGCGCAGCCATCGCAGCGTCGAACCAGTTCGGGCTTTCAAATCAGACCGACGTGTTTGCCGTCGATGGCAACGGGACCCTGCACGTTGCCTGGGTCAATGGCGCCGGCGCATGGAACGGGCCGGCGCCGATTGTCCCGCGACCGGTTCCAACCATTACGCTTCGCCCGGTAGCCGACGCAGGACGATTCATCGAGGTTATCGGCAACGGGTTCACTTTTGCCGGGACCGTGCGACTCAGCTACGACATCTATAGCGGAGGCGGACCAACGACGCACCAGACAGGACAGAAAACGCTTACGAGCAATGGAGCGGGAGGCTTCGTCGGCCGCATCCCCGTCAACCTGGGCGAGGTAAGCGGTGCACAGGTGGAGGCAACCGATCTGGCTTCGGGCGCGACAGCGGACGGATCGATTTGACTCCACTGCGATGGAAGGAAACGTCCAACCCATTAGCGACATACTTCAAGCTGCACGCCGCGAACCGGCGGTGAGAAATTGCCTACTGCAAAGATAGGCGGGACCCCCATACCCTCTTTCGTCGCCGGTTTGCACAATTCAAAGCCAGTAGCGCAAGTGCATGTATGCGGAGCATCGCATTGCGAAGATGCGGTAAATAATCCGTCGACCGGATTGGACTGGACTGCTCGATGTCCTGATAGCACTTGAACAAAAAAAGACGTACTTCTCATCCATTGCGGTGGGCCTGCTTTGTGTCCGGGGAAAGTCGGTAATTAAACAAGAAAATAAAAAAATAATGTGGCGACTATGGACACTTGCCTCCAGCGCGCACTCTAGACACCCCCCGTAGCGCCATGTTCCTCCAGCTCGGAATTGGCGCGCTCTGGAACGTCTCGCCGCCGCGCCTCCAGGCTATCAGGAGTGAAGTAATGAAAATGGCAGCGATGTGGAAAAGGCTCTTGCAGACCGGCATTGTCCGCGCATGCCGGATATCGATATTTCGGCTACCGAACTGGCGCGCAATCACGTCCGCCGTATCGATAAAGAGGCGAAACAGGCCATGCATTCCTTAATACTTCTTTGATTGGATGCTGGCGCTCATCCTCGGTTTATTGGCAGTTGGCAGCCATGCGCAAGAGGCTCGCTACCGTCATGTCTCGCTGAACGGGATCGTATTGCCCGCTGCGATGCCGATCAACTTTGGCCCCGGTCCTGGAAAGTGCACGGCATGTTTCCCGCTATCAAGCGCTGTGATCGATGGGCTTGTGCACAGCGCCATTTCACCCTGAACAAGCCCTCGATCACGGATTAAGGAGAACGAATCATGGTTGACAGCAGTGCTGCTACCTACCTGCCGCTCAAGGGATCACGACGTTACCCGCGCCCCGGTTCCCAGGTGCTGGGCCGTTCCAGTGGTCACGAGTGGTGCGAAGTCACGGTGAAGGTGCGCCGCAAGACCCCCCTGCCGGAGCCGGTACCCAGCCAGGCGATGAGCTATGACGAGTTGGTCAGCAAGTATGGCGCCGAAGCCGGCGATCTCGACACCGTCGAAAAAGTGCTGACTTCCTTTGGCCTGACGGTGACGTCCAGGAGCACGGCAACACGCGCCGTGCAGGTCGCCGGCCCGGTCGACGCGATGGAGAAGGCGTTCGGCGTGCAGCTGTTCCGGGTGAAGCACGACACGTGGCTCTACCGCGGCCGCGTTGGCGAAATCCACATCCCGCAATCGCTCGACGGCATCGTCACCGGCGTGTTCGGGCTGGACTCCCGCCCGATGATCAAGCACCGCAAGCTGATGGAACTGCAGGCCGCCGGGGCGCTGCCGCCGGCCAAGGCACGGCCATGGTATCTGCCGCAGGAACTTGCCGATGCCTACCGGTTCCCGGCCGGCGACGGCGCCGGTCAGACCATCGGGATCCTGGAGTTCGGCGGGGAGTACCTCCCCCATGACCTGCAGCTTTTTGTGCAAATGGGCGGCCTGCCCGCCACCCCCGGCGTGACAGTGAAGAATGTCCATGTGCTGCCGCCGCAGCAAAAGAACGACCCCGACGCGATCGGCGAAACCATGCTCGACGTCGAGGTGATCGCCGGCGTGTGCCCCAAGGCCGACATCGTCGTCTACTTCAGCCAGTGGACCGAGAAAGGCTGGGTCGACATCCTCGACGCCGCGATCACCGACAACGCGACGCTGTCGGTGCTGTCCATCAGCTACGGACTGGCCGAAGGCCAGGACATCTGGACCCAGCAGGCAATCGACGAGATCAACGCGACGCTGAAGGAGCTGGCGGCCGTCGGCATCACCGTGTGCGCGGCCAGCGGCGATGACGGCTCGGACGACCAGGTGGCAGACGGACAGGCGCACGTCAGCTTCCCCGCCTCCAGCCCTTATGTGCTGTCGGTCGGCGGCACCACACTGACGCGCGCGACCGGCAGCGAGGTAGCGTGGTTCGAGGGCGATGGGCTGCGTCGCGATCAGGGCGGCAGCACCGGCGGCGGTATCAGTGCGATGAACCCGCGGCCGAGCTGGCAAACCGCCAACATTCCGTCGGTCAATCCGCACGCGCCGGACGGCCGCATCGTGCCCGACGTGGCCGCGAACGCGGCCGGCAGCACCGGTTATTTCATGGTGGCGCAGAACACGCCGCAGGTGTCGGGCGGCACCAGCGCCGCCACGCCGCTGTGGGCCGCGTTGATCGCCCGCCTGCGGCAGGCGGGCAAGCCGGTCGGCTTCCTGACGCCGTTGCTGTATCAGGCCAATCCGAACACCCACGGCCAGCCGCTCGGCGCGGTCGGCTGCAACGACATCACCATGGGCAGCAATGCGGCCGGCACGGCGGCGGGCTATTCGGCCGGCGTCGGCTTCGACGCGGTCACCGGCTGGGGCAGCCCGGACGGCGCCGCGCTGCTGGCGAATTTGCCGCTCGCATCGACCACCCTCGCCAAGCGTCCCGGCCAGCACGTCGAACGCCTATTCGTTACCCAGGCGAGCACCAATGCGGTCATGGCGTGGAAAGGCGTCGAAGGTGACCAAGGCATCTGGTTCTCGACCTTTGATGGCAACGGATGGGCGCCGCAGCAGAACATCGCCGGCGTGGGTACCAGCGTCGGCCCTGCACTCGCCGAGTTCGACGGCGGGACACTGATGGCCTGGAAGGGCGTCGAAGGTGACCAGGACATCTGGTTCTCCGTCTACGACGGCAACAGCTGGGCGCCGCAACAGAACATCGCCGGCGTAGGCACCAGCGTCGGTCCGGCGCTTGCTGCGTTCAACGGCAACGTCGTCATGACATGGAAGGGGGTCGACGGCGACCAGGGCATCTGGTTCTCCGTCTACGACGGCAGCGGCTGGACACCGCAGCAGAATATCGGCGGCGTGGGCACCAGCGTCGGTCCGGCGCTCGCTGCGTTCAACGGCAACGTCGTGATGGCGTGGAAGGGCGTAGACGGAGACCAAGGCATTTGGTACTCGACATTCGACGGCAACGGCTGGTCGCCGCAGCAGAACATTGCCGGCGTCGGCACGAGCTTCCGCCCCGCCCTGGCTGTTTTCGATGGACGGCTGTACATGGCCTGGAAAGGGGTGCAGGGCGACCAGGGCATCTGGTTCAGCAGCTTCGACGGCAACGGTTGGGCCCCGCAACAGAACATCGGGGGGGTGGGCACCAGCGTGGGCCCGTCGCTCGTGTCGCTGGGCGACGCCTTGCTGATGGCCTGGAAAGGGGTGCAAGGCGACCAGGGCATCTGGTTCACCACCTTCGACGGCAACGGCTGGGCACCCCAGCAGAACGTCAACAACGTCGGCACCAGCGTCGGGCCGGCGTTGGCGCTCACGCAACCGCCCTTCATGGCGTGGAAAGGTATCGAAGGCGACCAGGGCATCTGGTTCACCAGCTTCTACGGCAACGCCTGGCTGCCGCAACGCAACGTGGGCGGCGTGGGCACCGAGATCGGCCCGACGCTCGCGCTCTTCGACGGCAAGATCCACATGGCGTGGAAAGGCATCGCGGGAGATCAGCGCCTGTGGTTCAGCAGCTATGACGGCAACGGCTGGGCACCGCAGCAGAACATCCCCGGCGTCGGCAGCAGCGTGGGCCCGTCACTGACCACCTTCGGAGGGCGCCTGTTCATGGTGTGGAAAGGCGTCGACGGCGACCAGGGCATCTGGTTTGCCACCTATGACGGCCTGGGCTGGAGTGGGCAGCAAAACGTGCCCGGTGTCGGCACAAGCGAGCGGCCCTCCGTGGTGGCCTATCAGGGCAAGGTGTTGATGGCGTGGAAAGGCGTCGAAGGCGATCAGAGCCTTTGGTACACGACCTACGACGGCAACGGGTGGGCGCCACAGCAGCAGATTCCCGGCGTGGCTTCCAGCGTCGGACCGGTGCTCACGGTCTACCAGGGCAAGGTCCTGGCTGCGTGGAAGGGGATAAACGACGACCAGGGCATCTGGTTCGCCACGTTCGACGGCAGCGGCTGGTCGGCACAGCAGAACGTGCCCGGCGTAGGCACGAGCTTCGGCCCCTCATTGACCGTCTACGCCGGCAAGGTGTTCATGGCCTGGAAGGGCATCGTCGGCGACCAGGGTGTCTGGTTCTCGACCTACGACGGCTCTGGCTGGGCGCCGCAGCAGAACATCGCGGGTATCGGCTCGAGCGTCGGCCCGGCGCTGGTGAATGTGTGCTGACTCAGGCTTGAAAGAGCGCCCGTCTGACGCGTCATGTCGTTCAGTTTTCGCTTCGATTGAGGAACCGAACGGTGTATCGCGAAGGTCGTGCATTGACGGCCCGGTCGCATTTGCGGCCGGGTCGGTGAGCCTGTCAGATTTTTAGTGTGCCGAGGTCATGAGACGATAACGGAACTAACGTCCTATGACCGATGCAACAGTGACCAAGAAGAGCAAGAACCCGAAGGCACCGAAGCTGTTTCCCGATGAGCTGATCGATCAGTTGCTTGCCCAGGTTCAGGGCAAGGATGCTGAGTCGATCCTGGGCGAATCGGGGCTGGCCGGCCAGCTCAAGAAGCAGCTGGCCGAGCGCATGCTCGCGGCCGAGTTGAGCCACCATCTGGAAGTCGAGACCGAGCAAGGCAAGGCCGGCAACCACCGCAACGGCACCAGCTCCAAGACGGTCCTGACGCCCAACGGCGAACTGAAGCTGGATATTCCGCGCGACCGGCAGGCGACGTTCGAGCCGCAATTGGTCGGCAAGTATCAACGCCGGCTGCCCGGCTTCGACGACCACGTCATCAGCATGTATGCGCGCGGCATGAGCGTGCGCGAGATTCAGGGCCATTTGCTGGAACTGTACGGGCTGCAGGTGTCGCCCGACCTGATTTCGACGGTCACCGACGAGGTGCTGGCCGACGTCGAGCAGTGGCAGCAGCGCCCGCTCGAGGCCATGTATCCGATCGTGTACTTTGACGCGCTGCGGCTGAAGATCCGTGACGAAGGCACGGTCAAGAACAAGGCGGTCTATCTGGCGCTGGGCATCCGCGCCGACGGCCGCAAGGAAGTGCTGGGTTTGTGGATCGAGCAAACCGAGGGCGCCAAGTTCTGGCTGAAGGTCTTCAACGAGCTGAAGAACCGCGGCTTGCACGACATCCTGATCGCGGTGGTCGACGGTTTGCGCGGCTTCCCCGAAGCGATCGAGGCGGTCTATCCGGTCGCCCAAATCCAGACCTGCATCGTGCATCTGATCCGCAATTCGCTGAATCTGGCGAGCTGGAAGGACCGCAAGCCGCTGGCTGCCGCGATCAAGCCGATCTACCAGGCCGCCACGGCCGAGGCGGCAGCAGCGGCGCTCGACGCCTTTGCGCAGAGCGAGTGGGGCCGCAAATTCCCCACCGTCGCAGCCATGTGGCAGCGTCAATGGGAACAGGTAATACCCTTCTTCGCCTATCCGCCCGAGGTACGTCGAATCGTATATACGACCAACGCTATCGAGAGCATGCACATGCAGTTGCGCAAGATCGTGAAGAATCGCGGCCACTTCCCCAGCGACGAAGCCGCCAGCAAACTGCTGTATCTGGCTTTGCGCAACATCGAAAAGGATTGGAAGATGCCGCCTATCACTTGGCGGCAAGCAGTCAATCAGTTCGCCATCCTGTTCGGCGAGCGATTCACCTCCGCCATCAGCTGAGATTTTTAACCGGCCTCAGCACACGAAATTCCTGACACGTCCGCGTCGGTTTATATCGGTCCATCGTCGGCGAGTGCGGGATGCGTTGGTGCCGTTACCGGCATCGTGCGCCTTCCGATCCGGCACACAGCCTCCGTCGCAGCCCCACCAACAACCACCCAGCCTGCGCCCTTGCTAGCCGCAATCCAAATTCAATAAAATCAAGCGCTTTGCCATTGCTCCCCCGAGCAAGCACGCCCTTCACGGGCGGTTTCGAACCTATGGCCGGGACCCTCGAATCCGCCCGACTCCACCCAGCACAAGAATAATGCGGAGAACCACGTTGCTGCACCGAAACCTGATCGCCTCGCTGGCGGCGAGCCTGCTTTGCATCTCCAGTGCCCATGCAAGCTCGGACTACAGTTGCTATTCGCCCGTCACGCTCCGGCAGACCACCTACTCGTGCGGCGGCATGCCGATTCTGAGCCCCGCCAACGACACGCGCATCAACGCGATGCTGCTCATGGTCGACAGCGGCAAGGTCGCGCAGCTGTTCCCGGACCCGAAGACCATCCCGCCGACAGACCGGGCGAGCCGGATCGTCGTGCCGTTCTCGTACGACTTCTCCGGATGGATCGACATCGGCCAGAAGCAGCCCGACACGGCCAACAACGCGTCGGACGCCGCGGCCCCATCGAATCGATACGCCGATGGCGAAGGCAGCATCTGCCGCAGCATGAATGCCGGCGTCGACGCGTTCAGCAATGCACTGAATGCCGCAAAGGACCTCCCCGCCGACGAAGCCGCGCGCCTGCGCGCCGCGCGCGTCGATATCGCCCGGAAAACCTGCGACCCGGACACCCCCAGTACCGCGTGGACGAAACCCGCGGTCAAATCGCCGATCGGACAGCAGTTCGCGGCCTATCTCGACGGCACGAACGCGTTCTACCGCTACGACTTCCTCGCCGCGACCAAGGCCTTCGCGAGCACATCGCGCAGCGCCAACCCGTGGCTGATGGAAAGCGGGCTCTATATGGCCGGGCGCGCGCAGTTGAACGCCGCGCAGGCCCATGCCTTCGACAACGACGGCGCCACGCCGTCACGCGAGCGCGTGACGAAGGTCTCGCTCGACGCCGCGAATACGGTCTTTCGCTCGTACTTGCGAATTTATCCGCAAGGACGCTATGCGGCCTCCGCGTCGGGGCTCTTGCGGCGCGTCGCCTGGCTCGGCGGGGACGTCGCGCAGCAAGCCGATCTCTACGACAAGGCGTTCGCACGCTGGTCACCCACGGCATCGAACGTGCCGCTCATGCAACTGGCGAACGAACTCGACAACAAGCTGCTGTTCACGCCGGGATTCGACGCGCGCCAGATCCAGTCGCCCGCCATGCTGGCGACCGTCGACCTGCTGCGCATGCGCACGTCGAACAGCGGCGACGCGAGCCGCGACAAGCCGCTTGCGCTGGGTGAACTGCAGGCGCAGAAGCCGCGATTCGCCGGCATGCCCGCGCTCTACGATTTCCTGCTTGCGACCTGGTACGTCTACGTCGGGCATAAACCGGACGCGGCGCTCGGCTTGTTGCCGCAGGCGCCCGGCGCGTCGCTCGACTACTTCGGCCTGAGCCAGCAGACGCTGCGCGCGTTCGCACTGGAGGACAGCGGCCAGGCCGACAAGGCCCGGCAGCTCTGGCGCGATCTGATCCCGCTCGCGAAACTCCGCTTCCAGCGCGAAGCGCTGGAACTCGCACTCGCGATGAACCTGGAACAGGCCGGCCTCGCCGACGAGGCATTCGCCGACGATTCCCCCGTCCAGAACGCCGCCATCCGTGCCATCCTGCTGCAACGCGCGGCCAATGCGGACCTGCTGCGCGCGCAGGCACAGAACAAGTCGACCAGCGGCGCGCTGCGCGAC
Organism: Burkholderia ubonensis subsp. mesacidophila; assembly: GCF_002097715.1. NCBI lineage: Bacteria > Pseudomonadati > Pseudomonadota > Betaproteobacteria > Burkholderiales > Burkholderiaceae > Burkholderia > Burkholderia ubonensis. The sequence goes on along the minus strand of NZ_CP020739.1, from coordinate 265,921 downwards.
ATCGCGCTGTACACGCTGCTGTACAAGGAGTTCACGCGCGCGCACTACGCGGACTTCGTCGCGGACGTCGCGCTGGTGCCCGACGCGCCTTCCGATGCGCTGAAGCCGTTCACGCTGCCCGGCGCCAGGAACGAGGACGGCTACGTGTGCCCGTCCGCACGCGACATCGCGGCGGCGCTGCAACAGAATCCCGGCGATGCGAAAGGCGTGAACTGCCTCGCCGATTTCGTGCGCCGCCATCCGCCCGCTCCGGGGCTCGACGACTATTCGACGTCGTCGGGGACTGCCGGCGCCGCGCGCGTGCCGCCGACGCTCGGCAGTGCGCCGTCGCTGTTCAAGGGCAAGCCGTACGAGCGGATGCCGAGCTACCTGGCGGTGATCGACGATGCGCAGGCAAACCCCAACGACCGCGCCTATGCGCTCTATCGGGCGATCAAATGCTATGCGCCCTCGGGCTCCAACGATTGCGGCGGGAAGGACGTTCCGAAGAACACCCGCAAGCGTTGGTTCAATACGCTGAAGGCCAGCTATCCGGGCAGCCAGTGGGCGCAGACGCTCAGGTACTACTGGTGAGCCCGGCGTGAAGCGCATCTTGTGCACCGCGTTGCTGCTCTTTGCGCGCATCGCGCTGGCCGGCACGGTCGATCCCGCGCAGTACGACGCGTTCTGGCTATGGGCAGGCGTGAAGCCGCACGCGGTGGTGCGCAGCGCGCGCACCGTCTATGTGCTGCAAGGCCAGATCGAGGCGTCGCCCCAGGACGATGCGCAGGTACGCTTCATCGCCCAGGGCGTCGCGCTGCCGCCCGTGCCGAATGCGCGCATCTGGCTCGTCTATCGCGCACATACGCTGCGGTGGACGCCGCGCGTCACGCAGATCATGCTGGCCCAGCTTGCGCGCTGGCGTGCGTCGGGCCGCACGATCGCGGGCATCCAGATCGACTTCGATGCGCGCACACGCCATCTTCAGGACTACCTGTCGTTCCTGCGGACCCTGCGCGATACCTTGCCCGCCGATTGCCGGTTGAGCATCACGGGGCTCCTCGACTGGAGCAGCCGCATCGATACCGGCCAGGTCAACCAGCTCAGAGGGATCGTCGACGAAGTGGTCGTGCAGACCTATCAGGGGCGCAGCACGATCCCCACTTACGCAGCCTATCTCCCGCGCGTCGCCCGGCTGCAACTGCCGTTCCGCATCGGCCTGGTCGAAGGCGGCGAGTGGGATGCGCCGCCCTACCTCGCGGCGAATCCGTGGTTTCGCGGCTACGTCGTGTTCCTGCGCAATGGCTAGGGCCTGTTCACGCTAATAACGGGCTTGCGCTGGCCGCCAGAAGGGCCGAGCGCGAGGATTGCGACGCAGCGAATACTCGACGTATTCGCAAGGAGCATGACGCGGCGATCGGCCCTTCTGGCGGCCAGCCCCACGAATGATTTTTTTCAAATCAGGGGAACGTGCCTTGCCGGCCGCATTGCGGCGTCGCGCGTCGCTTGTTTGGCGCGGCCAAACGGCGCTCCCCCCTCCTTGCACGCGCCCCGAAGGAAGTCCCCTTGGGGGACGACCGGCAAGGCACGTTCGCAAGCCCGTTATTAGCGTGAACAGGCCCTAGGCGAGCAGCAGCAACGCATCCGCGAGCGACAGCACCGTCGTGCGCGAATCGAAGGCCGTGGAGAACAGGTGCTCATGCACCACCTGATCCGGGTCGTAACAGCAATCCTTGACCGTATACAGCCGATAGTCCGCGTCGCTCGCGTACGCGACCGACGACAGCACGACACCGGTCGACGCAATGCCGACCATGATCAGCGTATCGACGCCCTGCTCGGAAAGCCGCACCTCCAGATCGGTACCGAAGAACACGCTGGCGCGATGCGCGACGATGAGCGGTTCATTGGCCTGCTGGCCCAGCTCCGGCGCGGTCCGGTCGTCGATGAAGAGACCCAGCCGTTTGATGCCCTGCCCATTCCGGTTCAATGGGCTGACTTCCGGATAGCCCGGACTGAACCGGAGGTTCGCAAAATAGACGCCGACGCCTTTGGCCCGCGCTGCGTCGCACAGTTTGCGCGTATTGGCGAGCAAGTCCGGCGCGACCGCTGGAAAGAGTCCGAGAATATCGGTCTGGTAATGCATGACGACGAGCGCGGTTTGCGCCGGCGCGATGGCTGGAGTCTGCGAACTCATGCGGGTGCCCTTCTCCTTGACGTCGACACGCAGCGAAGCAGCCTGTTGCGACAACGACGCTTCGCCGACTTGATACCGGACAGCAATCAGCGAACGGCGCCCCGTCTATCGATATGCTCGGCCAGCATCGCCTCGGCCCGTGCGCGAGCACGCACGTTCGCTCGGGCATCCAATCCCGCAATGGCGATTGCCACGGCGAAAATCACCAGGCTGAATGTCACGACGATGGCAGCCAACCACGGCGCCGGCAGATTGCGGAACGTGGAAACCGGATAGCTGCCGGCTTCAAAATGTGCGGCAGCCATGCCGCAGTAATGCATCCCGCAAACCGCAACGCCCATCACGATCGCCGAGCCGACCCGGCGAGTCAGCCGGTGCGTGCTGTGGCGGCGCATATCGAATGCAAGCCATAAAGCCGCCCCGCTTGCGAGGATGGCAATGACCACCGACAGTACGACCAGCCACGGCTGGTAGCGAATGCCGGAACAGATGTCCATCGCCTGCATGCCGAGGTAGTGCATGCCGGCGACGCCGAGTCCCATCGCGATGGCGCCCGCGATCAGATGCGGCCAGCTCGATTCGTAGCGGCAAAGCGGCATGAACCCGATTGCCGACGTGCCGATCGCGACAAGCAGCGATGCGATAGTCATCGGAATGTCGTAGCCGACGGCGATCGGCAATTTGAACGCCAGCATGCCGATGAAATGCATCGACCAGATGCCGAGCCCCATGATGCAGCCGCCGAAGAAGATCCACGGGCCGAGGGGACGATTCCCGATCACGTCCAGGCGGTCTGAAACATTCAACGCCGTGAACGATGCAAAGATTGCAAGGAAACAGGAAAGCACGACAAGCGCAGGGTCGTAAGTGCCAGTCATTATCGTTCTACTCGTTTGAGCTGTATTTGGCCAAGCTTGCCAGGGCGCGGTGATTGCCCCCGATGCGCCCCGATCCTCGAGGGATCGAGTATACATAGAAACGAATGCGGAACAATGCCGACCTGATTTAGTGGATTCGTGCAAAAACCCGGCATCCAGCCTGCATTTCCGAGCCGCAAGACAGTGCCCTGCGGGCATGAACGACGAGCAATTCGCCATACCGAGGCCGAACCGAATCAAGCCGTTCCGAACGACCGGGTTCGCACCGGATGAAGCGCGTCATGCAGGATCTGCCGAACGCATGCGCGGACGTTGCGGAACGCATGTCGAGAGTGCCAACAGCCCCAGCACCAGAACGGACGCGGCCAGCACCTTGCCACTGGTGCCGAACAGCGCGCTCACGCTCGTCGCGACCAGCGCCGCGCTGCCGATCTGGCAAAAGCCGACGAGCCCCGATGCCGTGGCCGAGTGGCCGTGTTCACCCGCGACCGCACCCGAAACGGCCAGCGACAGCGAAGAACCATTGGCCAGGCTGACCAGGCACATCGGCAGCACCACCGCAGCGACGCCCTCGAGCCCGAACGCGGCCGCGGCCGCGAAGGCCATGCCGCCGAGCACGAAGCAGGCGATGCCGGCCGCGACGATGCGATCGTAGGCCCAACGGTCGAGCAAGCGCTTGACCAGCAGGTTGGCCGAGATGATGCCGGCCGTCAGCGGCAAGTACAGCCAGCCGCTTTGTTCCTCGCTCAGGCCTTGCCGCGCGAACAGGAAAGGAGACTGCGTCAGGTAGACGAACCACGCGCAATAGATCGTGCAGACCACCAGCGTATAGCGGCGGAACGCGGGGGCACGCAACACATCGCGAAATCCGGCGAACGGTGACGTCCGGATTCGAACGCCTTCGGGAAGCGTCTCCGGCAGCAACGCGAGCACCATCGGCAGAGCGGCCACGCCGAACGCCGCGACGAACAGGAAATCGGCACGCCAGCCGACTGCCGCGGCAAGATGACCGCCGATGGCCGGCGCGAGCGCCGGCGAAAGCGAGACGAGCGGATAGACCACCGCATAGACCTTGGCGGACGTGCGCTTGTCGCAGGTGTCTGCGATGACGGCCCGGCCGATGACGAGGCCCGACGCGGCCCCCAACGCTTCCACCATGCGCCAGATCAGGAAGGCCGCGAAGCTGCCGGCCGATGCACAGCCCAACGAGCCCGCGATGTAAACCGCGATACCCGCCAGCAGAACAGGCTTGCGCCCGTGACGGTCGGACAGCGGGCCGTAGGCCAGTTGCGCGACGGCCAGCACCAGCAGATAGGCGGAGACGGATTGCGGCATCTGCCAGTCGGCAATGCCGAACTCGATGGACATGTCCGGCATGGCGGGCAGATACACATCCGATGCGATGAGGCCGAACGCGCTCAGCATCGCGACGGTGAGGATCAAGGATAGTCGTGGCATGACAAGACTCCGGGCATGCCGGCGCCGCCGGCACGCTTGGTTGAGAGAGGAGCGCCATGTTACGAATCCGTCGAATAGGTGAAAATGCATGAATTCGCAGATATGATCTGCAAATTTGCAGCATCGGCTGGCCATCGATATGAACTGGGACGACGTCCGAATCTTTCTCGCCGTGCATCGCGCCGGCACGCTGCGCGGCGCGGCGGAGCAGCTGGGCGTCGATCAGACGACGGTGGGGCGACGGCTGGGCAGCCTCGAGCGCGACCTGGGCAGCCGCCTGTTCCTGCGCACGACCGGCGGCCTCACGCTGACGGACAGCGGCCGGCAGGTATTGGGAACGGCCGAGGCCATGGAATGCATGGCCGTCTCGTTCGAGCGACGCAGCGAAGGCGCCGACGCGCTGGCGGCCGGCGAGGTGCGCGTGACCACGACCGACGCGCTGGCGGTGGATTTCGTGGTGCCGGCGATCGAGCGCTTGCAGTGCCGCCACCCGGCCGTGCGCGTGATCATGAGCACCACGACGCGCGTGCTCAATCTCGCGCGGCGCGAAGCGGATATCGCCGTGCGCACGTCGCGTCCGGACCAGCCCGAGCTGATCGTGCGCCGGCTCGGATGCTGGGAGGTCGGACTCTATGCGACACGGCGCTATCTTGACCGTTTCGGCGAGCCCCGGCCCGGCAGCAAATTCGCCGGGCACGAGATTGCCCGGTACCAGACGGGCGTCACGCAACAGCAGGACGACACGCTGGCCGGCGAACCCATGACCGAGGGGCGCGTCGTGGCCGAACTGGATTCCAGCCTGATGCTGGCCACGTTCGTGCGCGCGGGCCTCGCGCTTGGCGAACTGCCTGCCTACCTCGCGCTTCGCGACCCCGAGCTGGTGCGAATCTGGCCCGACCGGCAGCGCGCCAGGCCGTACGAAGCCTGGCTGGTATTGCACCAGGATCTGGCGCATACGGCGAGGGTGCGGGTCGTGGTCGACGCGCTCGTCGAAGCCTTTGCGTATCGGGATGCATGATCGATGGGGCGCGCCGGCCGAACGGCATCGCCCCTTCGATCACAGCGTCAGCTCGAACGCGCGCACGAGCGCGCCCGGCACCTGCGCGCCGCCCGTCGAGCGCTCGCCCCAGCCGGAATCGTTCAACTGCAGCGCAGGCGTCGCGCCAAGCTGCTCCAGCTCCGAGCCGAACAGCCGATAGAAGCTGTCGTCGAAGCGCATCGCGTCGACCGGCGCGACGATCCTGCCGCCCTCGACCCAGAACGTCGCGAAACGCGTCATCCCGGTCATCCGGCAATTCATCCGGTCCGAGAAATTCAGGTACCAGAGATTGCCGACGTACAGCCCGGTATCGAGCGCCGCGAGCACGTCGTCGTCCGCCAGCGTGCCGCCCGCGATCGACAGCGACTGCGGCATCTCGTACGCGTCCGCCCCATTCGGCGTCAGCCCGTATTCGCGGGCGCTGCGCGCGCCGACGAGTTGCGCCGCGCTGCGCCCCGCGACAACGAGCTGCACGCTCTCGCGGCGGTATCCGTCCGCATTGAACGCCGGCACGAGGTCGAGCGTCAGGTCCTCGGCGATCGACACGCGCGGATCGAGCGCGACGTCGCCCGCGTGCAGCTTGTGCAGCGCGCTGCGCGCGCTCTGGTGCGCGCGCGCCGAAAAGCCGTCCGAGCCGATCAGGTAGGTCATCTCGTAGATCGCGGCCGGCGCGAAATACGCACGATAGCGGCCGGGCGCGAGCGCCTTCGGCGCGCGGCCGAACACCGGCAGCCGCGCGGCGGCGGCTTCGACCTTGCGCGCGAACACCGCGTCGTCCCAGTCGTCGCCGACATAGGCCGTCTTGATCGCGCGGCCGCCCGCCTCGTACAGCGACCAGCTGAATTCGAAGTTCTCGGCTTCGTGCCAGCCGCGGCTGCCGGTCGACGACGCGAAGCCGCGCGCGATCGAACCGCCCGCGTAGAAGCCGACGAAATCGAGCCCGCGCGCGCATTCGGCGACGATCCGCGCAAGCGCGTCCGCATCCGGCAGACGGCCGGTGCGCCGCGTGTCCTGCGTCCACGTCGACGTGTCGTACAGCAGGTGCGGATCGTCGGCCGCGTCGCGCAACCCGTCGCGCAGCGCGCGAAGCGTCGCCGCGAGGTCCGGCAAATCGGCGGCCGGATCGCCGGCCAGCGTCGACGTGGCGCTCGCCTGCCGCGCGCCGTCGATCAGCCGCACCGACAGCTTGCCCTGCACCACGCGCCCGGTCTGGCGAATTCGGCCTTCGTTGAAGCGGACGAAGTCGGTCGTCTCGCCGGCGAACCACAGCAGCACCGTCTCGCCGGGCGCCTTGAGCCGCTCGGCTTCGTCGGCGAGCCGCGCGAAGTGCGTGCGCCAGTCGAGCGTCAACGCGGTCGTTGTCGTATCGAATCCCGTCATCATGCGCCCCCGAAAACGTCGACGTCGGCGAACACGCACGCGGGCGACGCGTGGCCGACCCGGATCACCTGCATCGGTTCGCCCTTGCCGCAGAACGGCGTGCCGTAGACGCCGAAGGTGCTCGCGTCGCCGACCGCGCGCAGGCTGCGCCAGAAGCTCGCGGAAATGCCGCGGTAGTTCGGCTGCTTGACGACCTGCGTCAGCCTGCCGTTCTCGATCAGCTGGCCGAACTCGCAGCCGAACTGGAACTTGTTGCGGCGATCGTCGATCGACCACGACGTGTTGGTACGCATCAGGATGCCGTGCTCGATGCCCGCGACCAGCGCATCGAGCGTCTGGTCGCCGGGCTCGACGTTGAGGTTCGCCATCCGGTCGATCGGCGGGCGGTTCCAGTTCGACGCGCGCGAGTTCGCGACGCCGGCCAGGCCCGCGCGTTGCTGCGACAGCGCGCCGCCGAGCGGCCGCTCGAGCACGCCGTTGCGGATCAGGGTCTGCTTGCGCGCGACGCTGCCGTCGTCGTCGAACGCATACGACGCGGCCTCGGACGGCAGGCCCGGGTCGAACGTGACGTTCAGCAGCGGCGAGCCGTACTGGTAGCTGCCGAACATGTCGGGCGTCACGAAGCTCCAGCCCGCAAAGTTGCGCTCGTCGCCGAGAATCCGGTCGAGCTCGAGCGGATGGCCGATCGATTCGTGGATCTGCAGCATCATCTGGTCCGGCATCAGCAGCAGGTCGCGACGGCCCGACGGGCAGTTCGGCGCGGCGAGCAGCTGCAGCGCCTCGTCGGCGACCCGCGCGCCCGCGCCGTCGAAGCCGTAGCGCGCGAGCACGTCGAGGCCGCCCTGCGCGAGCGTGCCCGACTGGCCGAGCGAGCGCACCTGCGTGTCGCCGTCCGCGTGCGCGACGACGCTCAGCTCCGGCATCAGGAAGCGGAAGCGCTGGTCGATCCGCACGCCGTCGCTCGTCATGTACAGCTGGTCGGTATGCGTGATCGCCACGGTCGCCGTGCGCTCGACGATCCGTGCGTCGACACGCGCCGCCGCGCATTCGTGCGCGAGGCGCTCGACCCACTCGGCGCGCGACGGCAGCGGCGCATCGAGGCCCGGCGACGCATAGGCGCCGCTCTCGTGCGGACGCGCGGCCTGCCGGTGATCGATCAGCGACCAGGCGGCGCTCGCCTTCGCGCGCGCGGTCGCCATGTCGAGCGCCGCCTGGAGTCCGGCCGCCGACAGGTTCGCGGTCGCCGCGTAGCCCGCGCCGGCGCCCGCCCACGCGACCAGCATCGCGCCGCGGTCGCGCACGCGGGCCAGCGGCAGCGCGACGTCGTTGCGCACCTGGTGCTCCTCGATCGTCTCGTCGACGACGCGCAGCGACCAGAAATCGGCGTCGCTGCGCAATCCACGGGCGGCGTGCGCCCAGCTCTCGTCAATCATGTGCCCTCTCTTTTTTTTGCATCGGCGTCGGCGTCGGCGACGCCATCAGCGCTCGAGTATACGGATGGGACGGCGCACGCCGTCAAACCGGCGCCGGATTGATCAGCGCGGTCAGAACATGGTCGGCCCACGCGCCGTTGATGCGCAGATACGCGCGCGCATAGCCTTCCCGCTCGAATCCGAGCCGTTCGAGGAGCCGCGCGCTGCGCCGGTTTTCGGGACGATGATTGGCCATCACGCGATGCAGCGCGAGTTCATCGAACACATAGCGAATCGCGGTCTCCAGACACTCGTGCATCAACCCTCGCCCTTCGCAATCGCGTGCGATCGAAAACCCGAGATAGCACGCGCGGAACGGCTCCGGAACGATCTGCGTGAAATTGCAATCGCCGATCAATCGATCGTCATCCTTATCGAACATCAAAAGATGCACGGCGCGGCCGGCAGTGATGTTGTCCTCCATCGACATCAGCCGCGTCTCGATCGCATGTCGGGTGTAGAACGAATCGGGCCGCGACGGCTCCCACGGCATCAGGTGCGTCCGGTTTTCGACGTAGTACGCCAGCAAAGCGGGCGCGTATGCCCGATGGGCCGGGCGGAGCAGCAGGCGGTCGGTGACGAGCGGGTTCGGCAGGATCGGGGTCGCGAATTTCATCGGCGGATTGGGCAGGCGCGCAAGTCGAAGGCGGGAAGATAGCGCAGTCTGCCTTGATTGGCATGGGCGCCCGCGCGTGCCTGATCGGACAAATCGGCAAAAAGGACGGAAGCGTTGCGGAGCCGTGCGACGGCCCGGATCGCGGACAAAAAAATGCCCGCGGGTACGCGGGCGAGCTTCGCTCTGAGAAACCTCAAAAACAAACTGGACGACTGATCGTACTCCTCGAAAATCCCGCGTTCGACACAGGTAAACCCCGTCGCGGTTTACCCGCTCGGCGACGCGCAATAGCGGGCGAATCGCTCAGTGCCTCAGTGCACTTGCCGCTTCAGATCCGAGAGCTCCGAATGCATCGAGCTCACGGCGTCCTTGATGCCGGCATCGACGCCGCCGGCCTGCATGCACGCGCGCTCGGCCCGATCGCCGATCCGTTCGAGATCGTCGACCCACTGGCGGATGCGATCGTCGTCGCGGGACGCGATGACCTTCTTCGCCGACTTGCATTCCCTGTCCAGTTCATCGACCCAGTTCAGCAGTTCCCTGGGCGCCATCTTGTTCGAGTGGCAGGTCCGTGATGCCTCGCTGATCGTCTGCTGCAGGTGGCTGAAGCGCTGTTGCATCTCGGTGGCTTGCAACATGATGACCTCCTACATGAATGTCGGCGCCCGGCGAATCCGGGCAGCCGATCACGCCGTGTTTCCGTTCCACCGCCGTTCGCAGGCGGCAAGCCGGGGACGAAGCCATGCAGCGGGTTGCGCCGGAACGGCCGCCGGCCCGCGAGGAGCGGGCTTCTAGTGTAGGTCATCGGCGACGCCCCGTTCGTCGTCCCGGGCCCGGAGCAAGCGCGCGCCGCCGGTCAGGCGGCCGGCACGCGATCGGGTGGATGAACGGATCGGACCCCAAGAAAAGGCTCGAACGGCCTCGACCTGCTCGACACAAGGCGTCGCCGTTCGATTCAGGGTGTCGCAAGCATGTCACTTCGCCGACTCGCTCCCGTCACATGCGGAAACGCCAGCGCCGGCCGGGCGGCCGGGATCAAGCGTGCCGGGTCGGCAACGCTCGACCGGCCTTCATCATTCCTCGCCGGGCCACCAAGGCTTGGCCTCGGGCCGGATCAGATAGTCGTCCGGGTTCTTGCCGGCCAGCCACTTCGGGCGGGCGCCGCGGCCCGACCAGGCGTTGCCCGACGACGGATCGTAGTACTTGGCGGGTTGCTTCTTCGGCTTGTCCTTCACGAAGCCGGCCGCACGGAGGAGTTCCACTTCCGTGATGCCGTATTCCTTGACCTGTTCCCGGATCCTGGCCAATGCTTCCGCCTTCTCTTTCGTGCGGGCTTCTTCGAGCAGCAGGTTGAGGTGGCCGAGCTGCTGCTGCAGCGTCTGAATTTTGCTGGATGTCACGTGGCGTTTTCTTCGTCGATGCGGTGCCCGGAATCAACCGGGGCACGCGGATTCCCATCATTCGTTCACAGTCTGCCTGACCGTTGCCGAATGGGGCGGTGTCGGGGTTGTTGCCGCTCGGCTTTCTGCGCAAGTCGATCGTGCCGCTCGCGAGCCGTTCAGAGTCCGTAACGTCAAGCACACTGAATGAAACAAGTCGCGATTGTAGCAGTCCGGACGGGCGTCGCCGCGTTCGATCGACGGCCGCAGCCGACAAATGGCCCGACAAGCGGAACCGTAAACGGAACGGGGCGGGCCCTTGCAGCCCGCCCCGCCCCCGCCACCTCGCTCGACGTCGTCGCGAATCCGGGTGCCGGATTCGCGTCGCCGGATCAGGTCAGGCGTTCGATCGCGATCGCCGTCGCCTCGCCGCCGCCGATGCAGAGCGACGCCACGCCGCGCCGCAGCCCATGCGTTTCGAGCGCCGCGAGCAGCGTGACCAACACGCGCGCGCCGGACGCGCCGATCGGGTGGCCGAGCGCGCACGCGCCGCCGTGCACGTTGACCTTGTCGTGCGGCAGGTCGAGATCGCGCATCGCGGCCATCGCGACCACCGCGAACGCTTCGTTGATCTCGAACAGGTCGACGTCCCGCAGCCGCCAGCCGGTCTTCTCCGACAGCTTGCGCAGCGCGCCGACCGGCGCCGTCGGGAACAGCGCGGGCTTGTCCGCAAAAGTCGAATGGCCGACGATCACCGCCTTCGGCGTCAGGCCGCGCTGCTCCGCTTCCGAGCGGCGCATCAGCACCAGCGCCGCGGCGCCGTCCGAGATCGACGACGAATTCGCGGCCGTCACCGTGCCGCCCTCGCGGAACGCCGGCTTGAGCGTCGGGATCTTGTCGAGCTTCGCCTTGCCCGGCTGCTCGTCGATGCTCACCACCGTTTCGGTCTTGCCCGCGCGCACCTGCACCGGCGCCACTTCGGCCGCGAACCGGCCGCTCGCGATCGCCTGCTGCGCGCGCTTGAGCGATGCGATCGCGAACGCGTCCTGCGCGTCGCGCGTGAAGCCGTAGGTCGCCGCGCAATCCTCGGCGAACGTGCCCATCAGGCGGCCCTTGTCATACGCGTCCTCAAGGCCGTCGAGGAACATGTGGTCGAGCACCTGCCCATGTCCCATCCGGTAGCCGCCGCGCGCCTTCGGCAGCAGGTACGGCGCGTTGCTCATGCTTTCCATGCCGCCCGCCACCATCACGTCCGCCGAGCCCGCGACGAGCAGGTCGTGCGCGAACATCGCGGCCTTCATCCCGGACCCGCACATCTTGTTGACCGTGGTCGCGCCAGCCGCCAGCGGCAGCCCCGCCTTCAGCGCCGCCTGCCGGGCCGGCGCCTGTCCCTGCCCCGCGGGCAGCACGCAGCCGAAGACGATCTCGTCCACCTGTTCGGCCGGCACGCCGGCGCGTTCGAGCGCCGCGCGAATCGCCACCGCGCCCAGCTCGCTCGCCGCCGCCGCGGCCAGATCGCCCTGGAAACCGCCCATCGGGGTGCGGGCCGCACCGACGATGACAATCGGATCGTGTGTCGTCATGGTTCCTTCTCCTTGTGGATCAGCGCGGCGCCATCCGCAACGCGCCGTCGAGTCGAATGACTTCGCCGTTCAGCATCGTGTTCTCGGCGATGTGCCGCACCAGCGCGGCGAATTCCTCCGGGCGGCCGAGACGCGCCGGAAACGGCACGCTGCGGCCGAGCGAGTCCTGCACGTCCTGCGGCATCCCGGTCAGCATCGGCGTCGCGAAGATGCCCGGCGCGATCGTCACGACGCGGATGCCGAAGCGCGCGAGCTCGCGCGCGACCGGCAGCGTCATCCCGACCACGCCGCCCTTCGACGCCGCATAGGCCGCCTGCCCGATCTGGCCGTCGAACGCGGCGATCGACGCGGTGTTGACGATCACGCCGCGCTCGCCGTTCGCGTCGGCGTCCTGCCTCGACATCGCGTCGGCCGCCAGCCGGATCATGTTGAAGGTCCCGACCAGGTTGATCGAGACCGCGCGCGCGAAGCTCGCGAGCCGGTGCGGCCCGTCGCGCCCGACGACCTTCTCGCCAGGCGCTACGCCTGCGCAGTTGACGAGCCCGTCGATCCGGCCGAACGCGTCGAGCGTGGCGGCGAGCGCCGCCTGCCCGTCGGCTTCGCTGGTCACGTCGGCCGCCACGAAGCGCGCCGCCGCGCCGAGTTCGCGCGCGACGCCGGCCGCGGCGTCGCCGTTGACGTCGACCAGCATCGCCCGGCCGCCGTGCTCGACGACCATGCGCGCCACGGCGGCGCCCAGGCCGGAGCCTGCGCCCGTGACCAGAAACACGCGGTTATCGATGTTCATTCGTTCTTCCTCCGTTCAGTTCGTCGCGTTTTGTTCTGCCGCCATCTTGCGCAGCACGAAGCGCTGGATCTTGCCGCTCGGCGTCTTCGGCAACGCGTCGACGAATTCGACCGCGCGCGGATACGCATGCGCCGACAGGCGTTTCTTCACGTGCAGGCTCAGTTCGTCGGCGAGCGTCGGCGAGCCCGCGTAGCCGTCCGACAGCACGACGTACGCCTTGACGATCTCGGTGCGCTCCGGGTCGGGCACGCCGATCACGGCCGCCTCCATCACCGCCGGATGCTCGATCAGCGCGCTTTCGACGTCGAACGGCCCGATCCGGTAGCCGGCGGACGTGATCACGTCGTCCGCGCGGCCGATGAAGCTGATGCTCCCGTCCGGCTCCAGTTCCACGTTGTCGCCGGTGCGGTAATAGCCGCCGGCGATGGCCGGCGTCTGCTGGCGCCAGTAGCCGGTGAACCACAGCAGTGGCGAGCGCGCGATGTCGACCGCGAGCACGCCCGGCTGGTTCGGCCCGAGTTCGTGGCCCGCGTCGTCGAGCACCGCGACCCGATAGCCGGGCATCGCGACGCCGGCCGAGCCGGGATGCACCGGGTGCGCCAGGCCGTGATGGTTGTTCACCACCATGCCGAGCTCGGTCTGCCCGTAGTGATCGCGAATCGGCGCGGCGAGCTCGGCGTCGAACCAGCGGATGACTTCCGGATTCAGCGGCTCGCCCGCGCTGCTCACGATGCGCAGGCGGCCCCGGATGCGCGCGGCCGGCCCGGCGCCGGCCGCCATCAGCAGCCGGTACGCGGTCGGCGAGCCGGCGAGACTCGTGATGCCGAGCCGCTCGATCACGTCATAGGTCGCATCGACGGAGAAACCGCCTTCGACCAGCGTCGTCGCGTGGCCGAGCAGCAGCGGCCCGGTGATCGCGTAATAGAGCCCGTAGGCCCAGCCCGGGTCCGCGATGTTCCAGAACCGGTCGTCCGGGCGCAGGTCCACCGCGTCGCGCATGTACGCGCCGAACGCGAGCAACGCGTGCAGCGGCACCGGCACGCCCTTCGCCAGGCCGGTCGTGCCCGACGTCGACATCATCAGGAACAGGTCCGAGCCGGTGCGCGGCACCGGCTCGAACGCGTCGGGCTGCGCATCGAGCGCGGCGAGGAAATCGATGTCGCCGCCGCGCAGCGGCTCGTCCTCTCCATGCAGCGGCTCGTCCGGCCGGCGCACGGTCGCCACCGGCGGGCACGCGGCGACTTCGTCGAGCTTCGCGCGGTTCGCGAGGTTGGTCACGACCAGCTTCGCGTCGCTCATGCGCAGCCGGTGCTCGATCGCCTTCGGCCCGAACGCCGTGAACAGCGGCTGGTAGACCGCGCCCGCGCGCCACACGCCGAGGATCGTCGCAACCAGTTCGGGCGTGCGCGGCAGCAGGCCGGCCACGACGTCGCCGGGCCGGACGCCCTGCGCGACGAGGAGATGGGCGACGCGCGCCGACAGCGCCTGCATCTGCGCAAAGCTGAAGCTGTGATGCCGGCCGCCGGCGTCGATCCAGTCGAGCGCGGTCCCGCCGGCCGCCACGTGCCGGTCGCAGCATTCGACGCAGGCGTTCAGCCCGTGCGCGAGGTCGCCGGACAGGCGCGCAGCGGCGGCGTCGAGGCTGAAGCCGGCCACCGCGTCGGCGTAAGCGGGTACGGCGTCGGCGATCTGGTCTGGCATGGGTGTCTCCTCCCGTTGTATCGCGGCCGGCAGATCGGCCGGCGCGGCAGATTCGTTCCCGATGGTAGTCATCGCCGACATTGCAAACAATGACAAATCGAGTCTACGATCCTGATCGGAAATGCCATATCGGAGGGTCTGTGGTGGAACGGCACATGATCGCGCCGGGCTTTGTCGAGGACGCGCTCGCCTGCCTGCGCCAGCAAGGCGTCGACGTGCAGCCGCTGCTGCATGCGGCCGGGCTGCCGGCCGAGGTGGACAGCCCGGTCACGATCCAGCAATACGGGCGGCTGTGGCTGGCGATGGCCGACGCGCTGGACGACGAGTTCTTCGGCCTCGCCGCGCGGCCGATGCGGGTCGGCAGCTTCGCGCTGCTCTGTCACGCGGTCCTGCATGCGGCCACGCTCGAGCAGGCGCTGCAGCGCGCGCTGCGGTTCCTGCGGGTGGTGCTCGACCACCCGCACGGCCGGCTGCAGGTGGCCGGCGGCGAGGCGCGCATCGTGCTCGCCGACGCGGGCGGGCCGCGCCCCGCGTTCGCTTACCGCACGTTCTGGCTGATCCTGCTCGGCCTCGCGTGCTGGCTGATCGGGCGGCGCATTCCGTTGCGGCGCATCGATTTCTCGTGCGCGAGCCCCGCCCATCGCGACGACTACAGCCAGTTCTTCGGCGCACCGGTGCATTTCGACCGGCCCGATTGCCGGCTCACGTTCGACGCGGCCTATCTGCGCCTGCCCACGATCCGCTCCGAACAGGCGCTGAAGACCTTCCTGCGCGGCGCACCCGCCAACATCCTGGTGCGCTACCGGCACGATTCGGGGTGGGTCGCGAAGATCCGCACGCACCTGAAGGCTGTGCCGGCGGCGGACTGGCCGGTCTTCGACGCGCTGGCCGCGCAGCTCGACATGCCGCCGGCGACGCTGCGGCGGCGCCTGCGCAGCGAAGGGCAGAGCTTCGCGGCGATCAAGGACGAAATGCGCAGCGTGATCGCGCAATCGCTGCTGCGCGACGGCGCGCGCAGCGTCGCCGACATCGCGGTCGAGCTGGGCTTCTCCGAGCCGAGCGCGTTTCATCGCGCGTTCCGCAAATGGACCGGGCAGTCGCCCGGCGCGTTTCGGTCGGATCAGGCGGGGTTGCGTCGTCCATCCGGCGAGTCTCCTGAAGGAATCGACCGAAAGCGGCGCGGCGCCGACGATTGAGGTACCTTGCGCGCGCGCCCGCCAAAGTTGAAAGCGCTTGCTTTCGCGTCGCGCTTCAATCCATCACAACAACAACGGCCATGTCCTATACCAACGCATTCGTCCATCCGTCCGCCGGCATCGTCGGCCGGCTCGCCAACCTGGTCGTCGCGAGCCGCCCGCTGCTGCGCGCCCGCCGCGCACTGCTGTCGCGGCTGCCGTTCCTGCAACTCGCCAGCGACGTGCAGGACGTCGTGTATTGCACGTGGCTCGTCGATCTCGCGGACGTCGCCCATCTGGTGCCGCCCGGCGTCAGGCTGGCCGCGCGCGGCGGCAAGACGCCGTTCACCATCCTCACTTACGCGCACCGCCACTTCGGCCCGCGCGCCGCGGGCCCGCTGCGCCGCCTCTTTCCGTCGCCGCTGCAAAGCAACTGGCGGCTTTACGTCGATACGCTCTCGGGACGGGCGCCGGCCGAACCGACGGTCCTGTTCGTGAAGAACGTCTTCGACCATCCGCTTTATGCGATCGGCAGCCGGCTGTTCAGCGACGCGTTGCCGTCGCATCTCGCGAAGCGCTTCGAACACACGGCGCGTGACGGCCGATTCAGCACGCTGCTGGCGGGCGGCGACGGCAGCGCGCCGGATTTTCGGTGCGTCGCCGAGACGACGTCCGAACGCACGCTGCCCGCCGAACTCGCGCCGTTCTTCGATTCATGGCGCGGCGCGGTGACGTTCCTCAGCCTGCAGCACGGTGCGGTTGCGCACGTCGAGGATTGCAATGGCCTCGCCCATGCCCGCATCGACCTGCCGATCGACGTCGATGCCGTCGAGCCGCTCAGGGCGGTGGAGCCGGTCGGCCACGGCGATTTCCTGCAGCGGATCGGCGCGGTTGGCGCGCCATTCTGCTTCGTCGTTCCCGGCGTCGCGTTTCGTGTGCTGTCGGAGCGGGTGCTCTGACGCCGGTTTGCGTGTGAAAGCGCGCGACGCGATCCCGCGCGCAGCAATTGCCCCCTCCACAGCCAGATCCCACTCACAGCCCGCACATGCGCTCGATACCCCGTCGAGCGCGGACACCCGCACAAGCCGGCCCAGCATCCACACCGTGACACGTCTCGCCGCCGCGCCGCCTCGCGTGGCGACAGCGTTCGCCCGTGACACCCATCACATATGACGATTGCATTTTCACATGTTATGTGATTTTATTATCACACATTGGCGGACGGCGCCCTCCCCGGCCTCCACCCCAAACATTCCAAGGAAAACAAGCATGGAGACAATCGCGGTCATCGGCAGCAACATGGTCGATCTGGTGACCTACGTCACCCGCATGCCCGCGCGCGGCGAAACGCTCGAAGCGCCCGGCTTCGAGCTCGGCTGCGGCGGCAAGGGCGCGAACCAGGCCGTCGCGGCCGCCCGCCTCGGCGCGCGGGTCGTGATGGTGACGAAAGTCGGCGACGACGTGTTCGCCGACAACACGATCCGCAACTTCGCGCGCGCCGGCATCGACACCGAACACGTGCGCAAGGTGCCCGGCGTGCCGAGCGGCGTCGCGCCGATCTTCGTCGAACCCGATTCGAGCAACAGCATCCTGATCGTCAAGGGCGCGAACCGCCACCTGAAGCCCGCCGACATCGACGCGGCCGCGCCGAAGCTGCGCGAGTGCGGGCTGATCGTGCTGCAGCTCGAGATCGAGCTCGACACCGTCTATCACGCGATCGCGTTCGGCGCGCGGCACGGCATCCCGGTGCTGCTGAATCCCGCGCCGGCCGTGCCCGACCTCGACTTCGAGCGGATCCGCCCCGTCGAATTCTTCGTCCCGAACGAAACGGAGCTCGCGATCGTGTCCGGCATGCCCGTCGATTCGCCCGACGCGGCCGCGCGCGCCGCCGCGTCGCTCGTCGAGCGCGGGCTCAAGCAGGTGATCGTCACGCTCGGCAGCCAGGGTTCGCTGCTCGTTTCGCGCGATGGCGTGCGCCACGTGCCGGGCGTCAGCGTCGACGCGCGCGACACCACCGGCGCGGGCGACGCGTACATCGGCTGCTTCGCGCGCTACTACGTCGAATCGCGCGACGCCGCCGCCGCGATGCGCTACGCATCCGCGTATGCCGCGCACTCGGTGACCGGCCTCGGCACGCAGAAGTCGTATGCCGACGCCGCCACCTTCGAGCGCTTCATGCACGACGCAGGACGCTGACAACCGCGCCGCGACGTCCATCGACGAGACAACCCGGGAAGGAGACACCCATGAGCCGAGCCAGAATCGAACCCACACCCGACGGCTATTACCTGAACCGCACGCCCCTCTTCGCGTTCACGCTGCTGTGCTGCCTGTTCGCGCTGTGGGGCACCGCGGCGAACCTGAACGACGTGCTGATCGCGCAGTTCAAGAAATCGTTCTTCCTGTCCGATTTCGAATCGGCGTTCGTGCAGTCCGCGTTCTATCTCGGTTATTTCTTCGTCGCGATCCCCGCCGCGACCGTCGTGAAGAAGTTCAGCTACAAGACGACGATCCTCGTCGGCCTGCTGCTGTACACGATCGGCTGCCTGCTGTTCTTCCCGGCCGCGTCGATGGCGAAATACGGGATGTTCCTCGTCGCGCTGTTCGTGATCGCCGCGGGCCTGTCGTTCCTGGAAACGGCGTCGAACTCGTACTCGACGCTGATGGGGCCGCGCGCAACCAGCACGCGGCGGCTCAACATCTCGCAGACGTTCTATCCGTTCGGCGCGATGGCCGGCGTGGTCATGGGCAGCTTGCTGATCTTCAAGGAAGACGATGCATCGCATGCGCAGCTCGCGGCGATGTCGGCCGCCGACGCGCACCTGCACCAGCTCGCGATGATCCAGGCCACGCTCGAGCCGTACCGGTGGCTGATCGCCGTGCTCGCCGCGGTGTTCGTCGTGTTCGCGCTGACGCCGTACCCGGCCTGCAAGGGCAACGGCCCGGACGCCGCGACGCACCGCATCGACGCGCGCGGCACGCTCGCGCGCCTCGCCGGCAACCGCCGCTTCGTCGCGGGCGTCGTCGCGCAATTCCTGTACGTCGGCGCGCAGGTCGGCGTGTGGAGCTTCACGATCCGGCTCGCGATGCAGATCGGCGGGCTCACCGAGCGCGGCGCGTCGCGCTACCTGCTCGCGACGTTCTTCGCGTTCTTCGTCGGCAAGCTGATCGCGACGCTCGTGATGAAGCGCGTCGGCCCGGCCAAGGTGCTGATCGTCTACGGCATCCTGTGCATCGCGCTGCTCGCATACACGATCAGCGTGCACGACATCACCGCGGTGTACGCGGCGGTCGGCGTCAGCATCTTCCTCGGCCCGTGCTGGCCGACGATCTACGGCCTGACCATCGACGGCCTCGGCAAGGACACCGAATACGGCGGCTCGATCCTCGTGATGAGCATCGTCGGCGGCGCGGTCGTGCCGCTGATCCAGGGGCTGATCTCCGACCACACCGGCGGCAACATGCAGCTCGCGTTCGTCGTGCCGCTCGCGTGCTTCGTCGTGATCGTCTACTACGGTTTCCACTGCCTGCGGCACCTGCCCGCCGCCACGCCCGATGCGGCGCAGGCAGATGCAAACACGCGCTACGTCGACGCGCGCAATCCGTCGGAGGCCTGAGCATGCAAGGCGAAATCGAACTGCGACGCGACGACTTCCGCGAAGCGCCGCGCGTGCTGTACCGTGCCGACGGGCTCACGGTGACGGCGTTCGCGTATCCGTCCGGCGTCGAGGCGCTGAAGATCGAGAACCGTCGCGGCCATCTCGTCGTGCTGCCGTATCTCGGCCAGATGATCTGGGCCGCCGCGTTCGACGGCCGCGACCTGACGATGAAGCACATGTTCCGGCAGCCGAAGCGCGCGGCGTCGATCCTCGATACGTACGGCTGCTTCATGTTCCACAGCGGCCTGCTGCGCAACGGCTGCCCCGGCCCGGACGACACCCACGCGCTGCACGGCGAGATGCCCTGCGCGCCGATGGATCGCGCCGGCCTGACCGTCGGCGCCGATGCGCACGGCGCCTTTGTCGAAGTGACCGGCGAATACGAGTACGTGCAGGGGTTCGGCAGCCACTACGTCGCGCGGCCGTCGGTACGGCTCGCGGAACGCGATGCGCGGATGACGATCCGCATGGCGGTCACGAACCTCGGCGGCGCGCCGATGGACCTGATGTACATGGCGCACCTGAATTATGCGTACGTGCCGGGCGCGCGCTTCGTGCAGGCGCTGCCGCGCGGCGGCCTGCGCCTGCGCGAAAGCGTCCCCGCGCACGTGAAGCCGACCGCCGCCTGGCGCGACTACACGGCGGCGCTCGCGCGCGAGCCCGAACGGCTCGACACGCTCGATGCACCCGAGCTGTACGACCCCGAGATCGTGTTCTTCATGAACGGCGCGGAAACGGACAAGAACGGCGTCGCGCATTTCCTGCTCGCGCATCCGGACGGCGGCGCCTTCCACACCGCGTATCGCCCCGAGCAGTTTCCGCACGCGACGCGCTGGGTCCTGCACAACGCGGACCAGCAGGTCGCCGCGTTCGCGCTGCCGTCGACCTGCGAGCCGGAAGGCTACGAAGCGGAGCGCCGCAAGGGGAATGTCGCGCAGCTTGCGCCGGCTGAAACACGCCGGTTCGAAGTCCTCTCGGGCTACCTGAGCGCCGAGGAAGCACACGCCCGGACGGCCGCGCCGCATGCGTGACGTCGCAAGCCGTGCGTCAGGTCACGAGCGCGATGCCGTGCTCGCGGATCGCCGTTTCGTAGCGGCGGCTGAGCTGGCCGTCGGAGATCACGTAGTTGAAGTCGGTCAGCTCGGCGAAGTACGCGGCGCGCACTTCGTCGAACTTCGTGTGATCGACGAGCAGGAAGCGGTTCTGCGCATGCTGCATCACCTTCTTCTTCGCGTCGACTTCGTGGAAGTTGAAGCAGGTGACGCCGCAGCGGTCGCTGACGCCCGCCGCCGAGATGAAGGCCTTCGACACGCGAATCGTGTCGAGAATGCCGGATTCGGCGACCGACTCGAACACCATGTTCTTGCGGTGATACGTGCCGCCGCACAGGATCACGCTGCAGTGCGGCTTCTGCTGCAGCTTCGCGAACACGTTCAGCGAATTGCAGACGGCGGTGAATTCGAGGTCGTCCGGAATGAAGTCGACGACGAACGGCGTGGTCGAGCCGCAATCGACGAAGATCGTGTCGCCGGTCTTCACGAACTGCGCGGCGAGCTTGCCGATCCGGCGTTTTTCCTCGGTCTGCCGGTTGTTCTCTGCGCTGATCAGGTATTCGCCGATGTCGCTGCGCTGCGCGGCGAAATGGCGCGTCACGTAGCCGCCGATCAGGCTGACGCCGTGCGGATTGTCGGCGAGATCGCGGCGGATCGTCATTTCGGACACGCCGAACAGCTCGGCGACTTCGCGCAGATGGATCGCGTTCTGCCCCTGCAGCACGTTCATCAGCGTCTTGATCCGTTCGCCCTTCTTCGTTTCCATGCTCGTGTCCTGCTTGCCAGCCGCTCGTCGGGCCGGACGCCAGGGTCCGGCCGAAATGTCGTATTTGTAACAAACCGATGTGAAAACATCAACTTTTCGTGCGGCGGTCCCGCCGCACGGCTCAGTGGAGTCTGAAACATGCCGCTTTCCAACGCCCAACTCGCCCAAACCATCGATCACACGCTGCTCTCCGCCGACGCCAGCGACGCGCAGATTCGCGAACTGTGCCGCCAGGCGGCCGAACACCGCTTCTACTCGGTCTGCGTCAATTCGGCGAACGTGCCGCTCGCGGCCCGCGAGCTGGCCGGCGCGAACGTCACCGTGTGCGCGGTCGTCGGCTTCCCGCTCGGCGCGGGCCTCTCCGCCGCGAAAGCGTTCGAAGCGTCGGCCGCGATCGCGGCCGGCGCCGGCGAAATCGACATGGTGATCAATCTCGGCGCACTGAAGAGCGGCCGCCTCGCCGACGTGACGGCCGACATCGCCGCCGTGCAAGCCGCGTGCGGCCCGGTGCCGCTCAAGGTGATCCTCGAGACCGGGCTGCTGACCGACGACGAAAAGGTGCGCGTCTGCGAGATCTGCCGCGAGCTGCGCGTCGCGTTCGTGAAGACGTCGACCGGTTTCGGTCACGGCGGCGCGACGCTCGCGGACGTCGCGCTGATGCGCCGCACGGTCGGGCCGGAGATCGGCGTGAAAGCGTCGGGCGGCGTGCGCGACCGCGCGGCCGCCGTCGCGATGATCGACGCCGGCGCGACGCGGCTGGGCACGAGCTCGGGCGTCGCGATCGTGACGGATGCAAGCACGAGCGACGGGGCTTATTGATTCGGCGGGCGTCGATGCCCGGGAATGGCGGTGCGTTCGCTGTGCGCTTTGCGAAGCGCGCAGCGGCACGACAAGTGTTTCCCGGCTTTCAAAATTTCCGTTCAGGGATGCAAAGCGTTTTATCTACACGGTAGCGGTCCGTTTGGGCGCGTTTAAGCGCACAAATGACAAGAGCACCTCTTCTGAAACAAGCGTCCGCAAATCTTCTGTGACGCCAAGGACGTTCGCTCACGAACATTGTTGCTAACCGTTTCCATCTGCTGGACGTGCGTTCAGCCATCCGTTATCTCTTCAGCTTTCGCGAACAAAAATGACACTGAGAGAACGGGATGGAACGAGAACGAGGTGCACTTGGCGCGCTCGCGCAGTGGGTAACTGATCGCCCATCGCATTTCTTAACGGTGCCCGGGAGCGCCTCAGACGCAAGATTTTTCGATCATCTCGTTCGCCTTCGGCGAATGGCTTGTCGGTCGAATACGCAAGGTGCGATCTCGAATCGAGTCGGATTGTCGTCGAGCCGTTTGCCGCGCCATTCATACAAGCGATGCGCATCTATCAGTCACCGTGCGTACCGGAATCGGACATGGCGATTTGAGGCGACGTCCGTTGCGCTTCGCCCAGTTCTTGTTCGAATGGTGGCGCGCGTATCCCCTCCCCCCAGAGCCTGACCAAGACCCTCGCATCGAACTGACCCGGGCTTCGCACGCGCATCCGATTCATCCAGACAAAGAACAAACCCATGGCCGGCACCGAAACCCTTCCCGCCCCGCGGCGCCCGATCCCCAAAGCCCTCCAGCAGAACGCCGAAGCCCGGCGCGTGATCGTCAGCCCGGTTCCCGCGCCCGCGACATCACCGAAGGTGGTCGCAGCCCGCGCCGAATCGGCCACGAACCACGGCCTCGAGATTTTCGTCCAGTGCCTGTACATGATTCCGGTCGTCGGCAACGCGATGTCGCTCTACGACGTCGGCGTCGACATCTACCGGATCTGCAGCGAGCCGGGCGGCGCGAAGAAGGTCCTCAGCTGGAGCATCCTCGCGATCGACGCGATCGGGGTCGTGCCCGCCGCGGGCAATGCGACCCGGCCGGCCCGCGCGGTCGTCAAGGAGGTGCTGCTCGCGTTTGCCAAGGGCGCGGGCGCGGCGGCGCTGGTCGAGCTGTTCTGGGCCACGGCCGGCGGCGACGTGATCGCGTTCATGGCCGATCTGGATGCGCACCTGAAGCAATGGAAGGACGACATCGTCAAGGGTGTGCGCGACGCGTCGCGGACGGTGCGGCGCTTCGTGATCAATCCGGTCTCGGCTGCGGAGCAGATGGGGCGCATCAAAAAGAACCGCGGATTCCTGTCCTGGGTGCCGTCGACCGAGGAAATTGCGCTGCACGGCATCGATCAGTTGCTCAAGCTGTCCGGTCAGCGCGACGCGATCGTCGCGTGGCTCGACGAATTCGACCGCAACACGGGGCCGATGCTCGACGCGGCGTTCGGCGACGTGGCGCAGGCCGGCAGCCTGCTGTTCATGGCCGCGCAGATCACCGCGGAGATCAAGGCGCGGCGCGCGCGCAAGGTGCCGTCGCATGTCGCGCAGGCCACCCCGGGCACGATGCTGGCGCCGCACAAGAAGCGCGGCGCGCATCGCGATTCGACACAGAAGGGCGCGCAGCCGAGCAACCTGCCGGCGAAGGACGGCTGCGGGTGCCCGCCCACTGCGAGCGCGAAGCCGGTCAACTACGCGATGGGCGACGAGAACCTCGAGCAGACGGACTTCGTGCTCGACGGGATCGCACCGATCGTGTGGACGCGGCGCTACCGGTCGAGCCTCGAGGCGTACGACGCGAGTGCGCTCGGCGCGCTGGAGCAGCCCATATCACCTGTCGCTCGAAGAACGGGACGGTGTCCTGACGTTCTTCGATCCCGACAACCGCGCGGTGCCGCTGCCGCCGGTGGAGATCGGCGAATCGGTCGAGGTGCCGGCCGAGCAATTCGCCGTCACGCGCCCGGATAATCGGCACATTCAACTGGCCTATCCCGACGGCAGTCGAGAGGATTACGAACGGCATGGCATGGTGACGCATGCGCGCTATCGCCTCATCGCCCGCCAGGGCCGCGACGGCCTCGGCCTGACCTTCTCGTACAACGCAGCCGGCGAACTCGCCACGCTCAGCGACGGTGCGGAGAACGCGATCCGCCTCGAATACGTCGACGGACGAGTCGTGGCGATCTACCGCACGGGCGTGCCAGGCCTCGCCCGGGAAGCGCTCGCGCGCTACACCTACGACGCGGCAGGCGACCTGACCAGCCACGTCGACATGCTGGGATTCCGGCGCACGTACGCGTACCAGCAGCACCTGCTCACACGCTACACGGACCTCAACGGCAACGCCGCGAATCTGGCGTGGGACTGGCCGGGCAAGCGCGCCGGCCTGCCCGCGCCGGCCGACGCGCAGTGCGTGCGCACCTGGCTCGGCGACGACGGGCAGCACATTCAGGACGAGATGCATTTCGAGTACCACCGCGAGCACTGGTACACGAAGGTCACCGATGCGGACGGCCACGCGACGATCCATCGCTACGACTATCACAACCGGATCGTGCTGGTCGCATATGCGGACGGGACCACGGACGGATTCGAATGGGACGCACACCACCGTCTCGTCGGCACCCAAAACGCATTGGGGCACACGCAGCGCTTCGACTACGACGCGCAGGGGCGCCTCACCGCCGAAACGGACGCGCTCGGCAACACGACGCGCACCGAGTACAACGCGGACGGCTTGCCGATCCAGGTCACGGCGCCGGATGGCCGTGTCACGCAGACCGAATACGATCCGCTCGGCCGGCCGGTCTCGGCGACGGACGCCGCCGGCCGGACCACGCGCTACACATGGAGCGGCAACGGCCGCCTGCTGTCGCTGACCGACCCGAAAGGCGGCGTGAAGCGCTTCCGCCACGACAACGCGGGACGGCTCGTCGAGTCGACCGACTGTTCCGGCCACGCGACACGCTACGGCTACGACGAGCGCGGCCACCTGTCGCGCCTTACCGATGCCGAGGGCCACGCGACGATATACCGCTGCGACACGCGGGGGCAGGTCGTCAGCGTCACGCATCCGGACGGGGGCGAGGAGCGCTTCACGTGGGACGGCGAAGGCAACCTGCGCACCTACCGGGACGGCGCGGGCCAGCTGACGGAGTATGCGTTCAACGCCCGCCGGCAGCCGACCTGGCGTAAGGATGCGGCGGGACGGCAACTGACCTATGCGTACGACCGGCAGTGGCGGCTGACCACGCTGACCAACGAGAACGAGGAGCAGACCCGGTTCCGCTACGACCCGCTGGGGCAACTGATCGAGCAGACGGACTTCGACGGCGGCACGACCCGCTACCGGTGGGACGAGGCAGGCCGGCTGGCCGGTTCGCAGCAAGGCGACGTCGACACGACCTACACGCGTGACCCGCTCGGGCGGCTCACGCGGCGCGAGATCGACGGACCGGCTGGCCGTAGCCGGGTTGCCGAGCACTTCTATTACGACGCGCGCGGCCGGCTGACGACCGCGCAGGGCACCAACAGCACGGTCCGGCTGCACTACGACGATGCCGACAACCTGATCGCCGAAGCGCAGACCCACGGCCCGGACACGGGTGTCGCCTACACGGCGGTGACGCGGCACGAATACGACGCGCTCGGCAACCGGATCCGCACGCAGCTACCGAATACGCGCACGATCGACTGGCTGCGCTATGGCTCGGGCCATGTGCACGGGGTGCTGCTGGACGGCCAGCCGCTGGTCGACTTCGAGCGCGACAAGCTGCATCGCGAAACTGTTCGACGTCACCGCAGTTTCGAGCAGACCCGTGAATACGACCCGGCCGGGCGGCTGCGGCGGATGATCGTGCGCCGCGATGCACACGCGCTGCCGACGGACTGGATCGCCGCGCGACAGTACCGGTACGACGCGGCGGGCCAACTGACGCGCATCGAGGATCGCACGCGCGGGGCGACGGACTACGCGTACGACCCGGTGGGGCGGTTGCTGAAGGCGGCGACGCCGGACCTGAAGGAAGTCTTTGCGTTCGATCCGGCCGGCAATCCGGTGGACCCGGAGCAGCTGACGCCGCGCCCGACCGAGGAAACGCGCGAGGAGATGAGCCGGCGGCACCAGCGCATCATCGCGCAGGATCGGGTGTGGCAGGACGCGCATCCGGGCGAGCGGATGACGCCCGAGCAGATCGCGCGGCGCACGCGGATGGCAGACGAAGCCGGCCAGCTGAACGCGTGGGAGCAGGCGCTGCCGAAGTGCGTGGGCAACGTGTTGAGGGAGTTGAACCGCACCCGCTACGACCATGACACACACGGCAACCTGATCCGCAAAACCGAGCCGGGCGGCGTGACGTGGCTGTACGCATACGATGCGGCGAACCGGCTGAAGCGGGCCGATCGCTACACGAAACCGCCGGCGGCAAACGAGATCGACCGGCTCGAGCGGACGCAGGACGGCACCGCGTTCATCCCGGGTACGGTGCGGCCGGCATTGCAGGTGCGCTTCGAATATGACGCGTTCGGGCGGCGCACGCTGAAGGAGGTGGGACGGCCGGACGGCAGCATTGACCGGACGGTGTTCACGTGGGACGGCGACGTGCTGCTGATGGAGGAGCGCTTCCACTTGCCGCCGCGGCAGCCGGGCGAATATGAGCCGTTGACCTTCCGGCCGGTGCAGATCGTGCGCGAGGATCCGGACGATGCGTATTCGCTGCCGGTGGCGCAGCGAATACATACGCTGAGCGAGCGGCATCAGTGGCAAGGGGCGTCGCTCTACCTGCACGAACCTGGCACGTTCGTGCCGCTGGCGCGGCTGGACGAGACGCTGGTGGAGGCGGCGTTCATTGCGACGGGGACGGATGGCCGGTTCGTGCAGGTGCCGGCGAAGACGCGGCATGCGACGCTGTTCTATCAGAACGATCACCTGGGGACGCCGCAGGAACTGCTGGACGAGTCAGGGAAAGTCATCTGGCTCGGCCGGTACAGGGCGTGGGGTGGAGAGAAGACCGTTTGGCAGCCGCAGCCGGAACGCAATGAGGCGGGGAATCCGATCCGGTTCCAGGGGCAGTACCATGATGACGAGACGGGGCTGCATTACAACCGGCATCGGTACTATGACCCGCACTCCGGCCGGTTCATTAGCAAGGACCCGATCGGGTTGGCTGGCGGGATCAATGTCTATCAGTATGCGCCTAGTCCGGTTCAGTGGATCGACCCGTTGGGACTGGCCAAGACAACGTGCGACCTGTATGCGTTCGGAAACGCAAGTGGTCCGCGAGATCCACGTATCGCCGGAGTGAATAGGCCACGTGGAGAATCGGGAGACTTAACCGCGGACGCGGAAGGAATGGTCGGTCCAACGATCAAAGACGGCGCATCGACGTTTGGCGATCCCAATAAGGCCCCTGTTTCTGGCGTGTACTACAAGATCCCGACTGGAACGGAACTTCCAGACGGAATTGACGTAGTAGCAGACGGTAAGGAGGTTGGCGGGAAGCATGCAGAAACACACCACACTGTTTGTCCAAAGGGAAAAATGAAGGGCACGACTTTCATTGAAAAATTTAAATCACTACCGTGGATTCGGGCAGGCAAGAAGTGAGATGAAAGATTTTAATTTAGAGATGTGGGAAGACTTGGAGCGGAGATATCAGGGTCAGCTCGGATCGCAGAGTGAGTTGATGCACTTGCTGATTTCCGAGAAGGAGCTAATTTTCAAGGCCATCTCGATTAATGAGTCAAGGTTCAGGTCAGGAGCCTTGGAATTAATATGGCTACTTCCGAATTGTGAGAGGACGTATTTCTTCCCTCAATTGATGCGCATTGCTAGTTTTGTGCATGGCTTTACGGAAGATTATCGAAATCTAATAAGCAGCCTTCCGCATGATTGGGTTATGGCTCATATTGATGATCAGATTGATGATATTTTGAAGAATGGGGGTTATGAGGAATATAGATGTTTACTGGAAGTTTGTCGTCAGGTAGATCGCGAATTGATGAAAAAATTGGCGCGGAAGGCTGCTAACAATAGTGATCCAGATATAAGGGAGGCGGGTCGAGATTACCTTGGTGTGTGAATTAAAAATATAGAGCTGCAGGCTCGGCTCTATATTTTCCTACTCGACGATAATAGTCAGCCTTGCTCAATTGCATCGGCACTATTCGGTACTCAATCAGAGCGACCATCTCGACGAGGTAAGGCCATTCGAGTCCAACTCGTTCGAACGGCGCACGCTGAAGGAAGTGGGACGGCCGGACGGCAGCATCGACCGGACGGTGTTCACGTGGGACGGCGATGTACTGCTGATGGAAGAGCGTTTCCACCTGCCGCCGCGGCGGCGTAGTTGCATCACCAACTTATAACAACCTAAATCATGCGACCTTATCTGGAATAACTTCGGAACAAGCGAAGTCGCTTACGACACCAACTGTTCGCAATCCAAGCGCAAGAAAGTAGGCGGAATATGATCGATGAACAACTGAATGAAATCGAGGCTCGCTGTAAGGCGGCTACGCCTGGGCCGTGGGTATCTTATGTTGAGGAAAGAGATCATGGAAGTGGTTCAAATTTCATTATGACTGGACCAGAAGGGGCCCGCAGCGAAGATATCGAGTTAAGTGGCGCGACCATCGCAGATCAAGACTTTATTGCGCATGCTAGGCAAGATATATCGATGTTGGTTGCTGAGGTAAGACGGCTTAAGAAAATGCTGATGCGTAGGTAAGAAGTTAATTTTCTTGTAGTTAAAGCACTGAGACGGGGCTACATTACAACCGCAGCCGTTACGGACCTGCGGCGGAATTTTGTAGCCAATCAGGCAGTAAGTCTCGCGTTGATATTATCGGATTCCAGCCAGCACGCGACGTCAAATGAACAAGACGACGAGCGGCTCACCCCGCATGCCGCGCGCGGACTTGTCCCGCCGCCTCGGCGACATCGAGCCGCCCCGCATGATCGAGCACGAACTGCGCCGCGATCCTGCCCGACCGCGCGCCGCGCTCGAGCGCCCACTGCAGCGCGGGCTCGCGCGCCGCGCGAATCTGCCCCGCATCGAAGCCGGCGGCGGCCAGGCGGCTTTCGACGACGGCCAGGTATTGTTCCTGCGTGAAGCCGTAGAACGTCACCCGGATGCCGAAGCGCTCGGACAGCGAGATCCGCTCCTCGACCGCATCGCCGGGATGCAGTTCGCCGTTCTCCGCGCGCGACACGTCCGCGTTGTCGCTCGCGTGCTCGGGCAGCAGATGCCGGCGGTTCGAGGTGGCGTACACGAGCACGTTCGACAGGTCCGTCGCCACCGATCCGTCGAGCACGGTCTTCAGTTCCTTGTATCCGGTCTCGCCGGCCTCGAACGACAGGTCGTCGCAAAACACGACGTAGCGCTCGGGTCGCAAACGGACCAGTTCGACGATCGCCGGCAGATCCTTCAGTCCGTCCTTGCCGACCTCGATCAGGCGCAGCCCGTCCTTCGCGAACGCATGCAGGCACGCCTTCACGATCGACGACTTGCCGGTGCCGCGCGCGCCCGTCAGCAGCACGTGGTTCGCGGTGCGGCCCTGCACGAACTGCCGGGTGTTGCGTTCGACGACGGCCGCCTGCCGCTCGACGTTGCGCAGCGCATCGAACGCGATCAGCGCCGGCGACGGGATCGGCTCAAGCGGCGCGGCGCGCAGCGGATGGTCGAAGCCGCGCCAGCGGAACGCGACGGCCGCGTCGAAATCGACCGCTGCCGGCCCCGCGGTGCGGGTCATCGCTTCGAGCGCGGCCGCGATCCGATCGAGTTTGTGCGCGAGGCCGAACATGAAGCCTTCTGGCGACGGAATCAGTTCCTGCATCCGCGGATCGGCGCTCATTGCCGCGCCCCTTGCGGTTGGCGCCTCTGCGCCGGGAACGGTTGCGCGATCGTGCGGAAAGGAAAAAGCGGAGTCTTGTTCATGATGTGCGACGGATTAATATCGCTGTAGCCAGCTGACGTGAATCGAAGCGTCATCGTGCCTGCCCGCCAACTGCCTGTCTCACGCCAAAATGTCACGACCTGTCGCCAATCGGCCAACCCGGCCCGTGCACGAGGATGCGCACCTGCCCTACGAGTCGACGCCGATGCCCGTCTCGGCGATGTCGGCGTCGTATCCTCACGGCACCTGGATCGCGCCGCATCGCCATCGACGCGCGCAGCTGCTCTATGCGATCGAGGGCGTGATGCACGTGCAGTCCGACGGCGCGTCGTGGATCGTGCCGCCGACGCGCGGCGTCTGGCTCGAAGCCGGGCTCGACCATACGGTGCAGATGAGCGGCAACGTCGAGATGCGGACCGTGTTCGTCGAGCCGGGGGCGGTCGAGCATCTGCCCGGCCGCAGTTGCGTCGTCGAAGTGCATCCGCTCCTGCGCGAACTGATCCTCGCCGCGGTCGACGTCCCGCTCGACTACGCGCCCGGCTCGCGCCACGACCACCTGATGCGCCTGTTGCTCGCCGAGGTGACGGCCGCACCGCTGTTGCCGCTCTACCTACCGTGGCCGCACGACGCGCGACTGCGGACGATCTGCGACGCGCTCGTCGCCGCCCCCGACGACCTGCGCACGGTCGCCGAATGGGCCGCCATCGCCGGCATTTCGGTCCGGACGCTGCATCGCGGCTTCCAGCGCGAGACGGGGCTCGGCTTCCGCCGCTGGCGCGAGCAGGCGCGGCTGCTGCTCGCGCTCAAGCGCCTCGCGCATGGCGAGAAGGTGCTCACGGTCGCGATGGACCACGGCTACAGCAGCCAGAGCGCATTCTCCGCGATGTTCAAGCGCCATTTCGGCGTGTCGCCGTCGGCGTTCTACGCGTAGGCCGTGCTATCTCGCTGCAATCGCCGCGATGAACAATCCGCACGCCGCCGCGGATGCCACCGTGCGCGCGTGATTCCAGAGCGTCCAGTCGCGCAGGTAGCGCGCCCAGAACGCGGCCCCTTCCGCGCCGGACGGATCGGTCGCGGCGAGTGCGTCGTTGAGCGGCACGTTGAAGACCATCGTGACGACGAACATGCCGAGCACGTAGATCGCGCCGCCCGCGACGATCCATATCGCGCCGGGCTCGCCCCGGTGAAGCAGCGCGAGAATCGCCAGCGCCAGCGACGCCAGCGTCGTGCCGAGAAAGACCGGCATGAACAGCGACCGGACGATGTCGACGTTGATCGCGTTCATCGCGGCGACGCCGGCCGCCGGCGCGAGGCGGCCGAGCGACGTCATCACGAACGCGGAAAACGCGAAGTAGACCCCGGCCAGTACGCCGCAGCCGATGGCCGAGCCCCACAACAGGATCGCGGTGACGAGCGCGCGCATGGGTCAGGCGCTCCACACGCCGGTCGCGGCGGTCGTGCGCGCGTAATCCGCGAAATCGCGCGCGGGGCGCCCGAGCGCCTCGTCGACGCCGTGCATCACGCGGCTGTTGCGGCCGTCGAGCACCACGCTGAAGAGTTCGTCGAGCAACGTGACGATGTCTTCCGGCACGCCCGCTTCGCGCATGCCGAACGCGAATTCGTCGGCGGCGATCCGGCGATAGCGGACAGGCCGGCCGGCGGCACGCGCGATTTCGTCGGCAGCTTCGGCGAAGGTCAGCGCGCGCGGCCCGGTCAGTTCGTAGAGCCGGTTCGCGTGACGTGCGTCGGTCAGCGCGGCAACCGCCACGTCGGCAATGTCGTCGGCGTCGACGAACGGCTCGGGCACCGCACCGGCCGGCAGCGCGATTTCGCCGGCGCGCACGCTGTCGACGAGATAGCCTTCCGAGAAGTTCTGGTTGAACCAGCTCGCCCGCACCACCGTCCACGGCACGCCGGACGCCTGCAGCGCGGCTTCCGCGGCCTGCGCGCCGGGTTCGCCGCGCCCGGACAGCAGCACCACGCGCTCGACGCCGCTGTCGCGGGCAAGCCGGCCGAACGCCGCGATCGCGTCGGCCGCGCCGTCGACCGCGAGGTCGGGCTGGTAGGTCACATACGCGCGGGATACGCCGTCGAGCGCCGCGCGCCACGTGCCGCGGCGCGCCCAGTCGAACGCGGTGCCGGTCGAGCGCGACACCGGCCGGGTCGCGATGCCGAGCTTGCGAAGGCGGGCATCGACGCGCGCGCCCGTCTTGCCCGAACCGCCGACGATGAGGACAGGAAGCGTTGCCATGAGCGTCTCCTTCATGAAAGCGAGAATGTCTCGCGTTTTGAAAACACGATAGACTCTCGCATTTGAAAGATCAAGTTTTTCCGGAGGCGCAATGGCCACGCGAACGGCAACACGAAAATCGGTGCAGACCGACAGCGACGACGTCGCGAGCGTTCCGGGCCGGGCGCGCCTGGTTCCGACCCAGCAACGCAGCCGCGAGCGTTTCGAGCGCATTCTCGCGTGCGCGGCCGAGGTGATGGTCGAGAAGGGTTGCGACGCGTTCCGGATGAGCGACATCGTCGAGCGGACCGGCATCGCGTTCGGCTCGCTCTACCAGTACTTCCCGGACAAGACGGCCGTCATCGGCACGCTGGCGGAGCGCTACAACGCGCTCGGGCACGAATGCGTGCGGCGCGATCTGTCCAGGATGAAGCGGATCGAGGACCTGCACGACACGCTGTGCCGCATCACGGACAGCTATTACCGGATGTTCGTCGACGAACCGCTGATGCGGGACATCTGGCGCGCGACGCAGGCCGACCGGGCGCTGCAGGCGCTCGACGAGGCGGATGGTGCGTTTCTGGCGGGGTTGTTGACGGAGCGGCTGCGGGAGATCGCACCCGGCGCGCGCGACGCGCAGCTGTCGGCGTTCTCGGAACTGACGATGGTGCTGATCGCGGCGGCGGTTCGGTATGCGATCGGGTTGCCGCAGAAGGCGGCGAGGCAGCGGCTGGCGATGTTCAAGCGGACGTTGCCGACTGATCTGGCGGTGCTTGAAGCTTAGGGACTATTTGCGCCGATGACGGACGGCGATTTCGTGAAACCCGCATCGCCGCGACGACCGGTCTCCCGATCCGTCGCGACGATGCGGCAGCATCACGCGCTGTAGGCGTACACCCCGCGCCCGGTCTTCCGCCCGAGGCGTCCGGCCGTCACCATCTCGCGCAGCAGCGGGCACGCACGATACTTCGGATCCCCGAAGTCCTTCAGGAACACGTCCATCACCGCGAGGCACACGTCGAGCCCGACCAGATCCGCGAGCGCGAGCGGCCCGATCGGATGGTTCGCGCCCAGCTTCATCCCCTGGTCGATTTCCTCGGCCGACGCGATCCCTTCGGCGAGCACGAAGAACGCCTCGTTGATCATCGGCACCAGGATGCGGTTGACGACGAAGCCCGGCGAGTTGCGCACGCCGATCGGCGACTTGTCGAAGCGCTCCGTCAGCGCACGCACCGCGGCCGCGGTCGCGTCGCTCGTCTGCAGCCCGCGGATGATCTCGACGAGCGGCATCAGCGGCACCGGATTGAAGAAGTGCATGCCGACGAAGCGCGACGGGTCGGCGAGCGGCGCGGCGAGCGCGGTGATCGAGATCGACGACGTGTTGGTCGCGACGATCGCGTCCGCACGCACCACCGCTTCGATCTGCTTCAGGATGCGCGCCTTCAGCTCGACGTTCTCGGTGGCCGCCTCGATCACGATGTCGGCCGTCGCGAGCCGCTGGTAGTCGGTCGACGTCTCGATGCGCGCGAGCGCGGCGTCGCGCGTCGCGGCGTCGAGCTTGTCCTTCGACACGAGCCGGTCGAGGCTGCCCTTCAGCGTGGCGACGCCCTTCGCGAGCGCCGCGTCGTTGACGTCGATCATCACGACGTTGAGTCCCGCAACGGCCGCGGTTTGCGCAATGCCGTTGCCCATGGTGCCGGCGCCGATGACGCCTACGGTTTCGATTGCCATGACGATTCCTGTGGTCGGGTGCTGAGCGGTCGATTATTGAAGGTTTTCGAAGATCGCCGCAATCCCCTGCCCGCCGCCGATGCACATCGTCACGAGCGCGTAGCGGCCGCCGATGCGCTTCAGCTCATAGAGCGCCTTGACCGTGATCAATGCGCCGGTCGCGCCGATCGGATGGCCGAGCGAGATGCCCGAGCCGTTGGGGTTGACCTTCGCCGGATCGAGACCCAGCTCCTTCGTCACCGCGCACGCCTGGGCGGCGAACGCTTCGTTCGCCTCGATCACGTCGAGATCGGCAATCGTCAGCCCCGCGCGCTCGAGCGCCTTCTGCGTCGCCGGCACGGGGCCGATGCCCATGTACGCCGGATCGACGCCCGCGTGCGCATACGACACGAGCCGCGCGAGCGGCTTCACGCCCTGCGCGCGCGCCGCATCCGCGCTCATCATCAGCACGGCCGCCGCCGCGTCGTTGATGCCCGACGCGTTGCCGGCCGTCACCGTGCCGTTCTCCTTCTGGAACACCGGCTTGAGCTTCGTGAAATCGTCGGTGCTCGCGTCGTTGCGCACGTGCTCGTCGGTATCGAACTGCACTTCGCCCTTGCGCGTGCGGATCGCGATCGGCAGGATCTGGTCCTTGAAGCGCCCTTCCGCGATCGCGCGCGCCGCGCGACGATGCGATTCGAGCGCGAGCGCATCCTGGTCGTCGCGCGTGACGCCATACTTGCGCGCGACGTTTTCTGCGGTCACACCCATGTGGATCGTCTGGAACGGGTCGTGCAGCGCGCCGAGCATCATGTCGACGAGCTTGCCGTCGCCCATGCGCTGCCCGAAGCGCGCGGCCGGCACCGTGTACGGCGCGCGGCTCATGCTTTCCGCGCCGCCGCCGATCGCGACGTCCACGTCGCCGAGCAGGATCGTCTGCGCGGCCGACACGATCGCCTGCAAGCCCGAACCGCACAGCCGGTTCACGGTCAGCGCGGGCGTGTGCTGCGCGACGCCGCCTTCGATCGCCGCGACGCGGGCGATATACATGTCTCGCGGCTCCGTGTTCACGACATGGCCGAACACCACATGGCCGACCGCGTCGCCGGACACGTTCGCGCGCGACAGCACTTCGCGCACGACCTTCGCGCCGAGCTCCGTCGGCGCGAAGTCCTTCAGGCTGCCGCCGAAATCGCCGATCGCCGTGCGAACGCCGCTCACCACCACCACTTCTTTCGCTGCTTGGCTCATCATCTCTCTCCAGTTCGTTCGCGCACGCATGCGCGGTCACGCAATTACATGTTCGGGTAGTTCGGCCCGCCGCCGCCTTCCGGCGTGACCCACACGATGTTCTGCGTCGGGTCCTTGATGTCGCAGGTCTTGCAGTGCACGCAGTTCTGCGCGTTGATCACGAGGCGATCGCTGCCGTCGTCGTTCTTCACGAACTCGTACACCGCCGCCGGGCAGAACCGGCCTTCCGGTCCCGCGTACGTGCGCAGGTTCACGTTCACCGGCACGTTCGCATCCTTCAGCGTCAGGTGCGCCGGCTGGTTCTCCTCGTGGTTCGTGTTCGAGATGAACACCGACGACAGCCGGTCGAACGTCAGCTTGCCGTCCGGCTTCGGATACTCGATCGGCTCGCACTGCGACGCCGGCTTCAGCATCTCGTGGTCCGCGTGCTTGTGATGCAGCGTCCACGGCACGTTGCCGCCCATCACCTTCTGTTCGAGGCCGACCATCAGCGTGCCGAGATACAGCCCCTTCGCCATCCACTGCTTGAAGTTGCGCGCACGGTACAGCTCGGTGTACAGCCACGACTGCTTGAACGCATCCGGATACGCGTTGAGCTCGTCGCTCTGGCGGCCGGCCTGCACCGCGTCGAACGCCGCGTCCGCCGCCAGCATGCCGGTCTTGATCGCCGCGTGGCTGCCCTTGATCCGCGACGCGTTCAGGAAGCCCGCGTCGTCGCCGATCAGCGCGCCGCCCGGGAACACCGTCTTCGGCAGCGACAGCAGCCCGCCCGCGGTGATCGCGCGCGCGCCGTACGACACGCGCTTGCCGCCTTCGAGGAACGCGCGGATCGACGGGTGCGTCTTGTAGCGCTGGAACTCCTCGAACGGCGACAGGTACGGGTTCGTATAGCCGAGGCCGACCACGAAGCCGACCACGACCTGGTTGTTGTCCATGTGGTACAGGAACGAGCCGCCGTAGGTGTCCGACTTCAGCGGCCAGCCGGCCGTGTGGATCACGAGGCCCGGCTTGTGCTTGGCCGGATCGATTTCCCACAGTTCCTTGATGCCGATCCCGTACGCCTGCGGATCGGCGTTCGTGTCCAGCTTGAACTTCGAGATCAGCTGGCGTCCGAGGTGGCCGCGGCAGCCTTCGGCGAACAGCGTGTACTTCGCGTGCAGCTCCATGCCGAGCTGGAAGTTCTCGGTCGGCTCGCCGTCCTTGCCGATGCCCATGTTGCCGGTCGCGACGCCCTTCACGGAGCCGTCGTCGTTGTACAGGATCTCGGCGGCCGGGAAGCCCGGGAAGATCTCGACGCCCAGCGCTTCCGCCTGCGCCCCGAGCCAGCGCGTGACGTTGCCCAGCGAGATCACGTAGTTGCCGTGGTTCTTGAAGTTGTCCGGCAGCGCCCAGTTCGGCGTCTGCATCGCGCTCTTCTCGGACAGGAACAGGAAGCGGTCTTCGGTCACCTCGACGGTGAGCGGCGCGCCCTGTTCCTTCCAGTCGGGGAACAGCTCGCTGATCGCGCGCGGATCCATC
This sequence comes from Burkholderia ubonensis subsp. mesacidophila, assembly GCF_002097715.1. Lineage (NCBI taxonomy): Bacteria > Pseudomonadati > Pseudomonadota > Betaproteobacteria > Burkholderiales > Burkholderiaceae > Burkholderia > Burkholderia ubonensis. Next base: position 229,342 of record NZ_CP020739.1, on the reverse strand, counting down.
ACCGCGCCCGACAGGATGTGCGCGCCGATTTCCGAGCCCTTCTCGAGCACGCAGACGCCGATCTCGGCGCCTTTTTCAGCGGCGAGCTGCTTGAGCCGGATCGCCGCGGACAGCCCGGCAGGGCCGCCGCCGACGATCACGACGTCGTATTCCATCGATTCGCGCGGGCCGTATTGCGCGATCAGTTCATCTTTGGTCAAAGCTGAGTCTCCTCCTGCCGCAGTTCCGGATCAGAACTGGTCTTCCGTCAACGCGAGCACGCCCTCGCCGCCCTTTGCGCCGACGATCGACGCTTCGAACCCGCCCGCCTGCACGAGGATGTGTTCCGCAAAGAACTGCGCGATCGCGATCTTCGCGTCGTAGAACGCCGGATCGGTCGCGCGGTTCGCCTGCGCCACCACCAGCGCGCGCGCCATCTGCCACCCGCACAGCACCACGCCCGCCAGCTTCAGGTACGGCACGCTGCCCGCGAACACCGCGTTCGGGTCCTGCTTCGTGTTCGCCACCACATAATCGACCACCGCCGACAGCGACAGCGCGCCCTTCTCCAGCTGCGCCTTCATCGACGCCGCCGCCGCACCGTCGAGCTGGCCCAGCGCGTCGACCGTCCGACCGATCTCGCCGAGCAGCGCCTTCGCCACCGCGCCGCCGTCGCGCACCGTCTTGCGGCCGACCAGGTCGTTCGCCTGGATCGCCGTCGTCCCTTCGTAGATCGCCAGGATCCGCGCGTCGCGGTAGTACTGCGCGGCCCCCGTCTCCTCGATGAAGCCCATCCCGCCGTGCACCTGCACGCCCAGGCTCGCGACGTCGTTCACCATCTCCGTGCTCCAGCCCTTCACGACCGGCACCAGGTATTCGTAGATGGCCTGATGGCGCGCGCGCGTCGCCTCGTCCGCATGGCGGTGCGCGATGTCGCTGTGCGCGGCCGCCACATAGGCCAGCGCCCGCGCGCCTTCGGTCAGCGCGCGCATCGTGCCGAGCATCCGGCGCACGTCCGGGTGCTGGATGATCGCCACCGACTGCTTTGCAGAGCCGTCCACCGGCCGGCTCTGCACGCGCTCCTTCGCGAACGCCGCCGCCTTCTGGTATGCGCGGTCGGCCACGCCGATCCCCTGCATCCCGACGCCGAAGCGCGCCGCGTTCATCATGATGAACATGTATTCGAGGCCGCGGTTCTCCTCGCCGACCAGGTAGCCGACCGCGCCGCCGTGGTCGCCGTACTGCAGCACCGCGGTCGGGCTCGCCTTGATGCCGAGCTTGTGCTCGATCGACACGCAGTGCACGTCGTTGCGCGCGCCGAGGCTGCCGTCGTCGTTGACGAGGAACTTCGGCACGATGAACAGCGAAATCCCCTTCACGCCTTCCGGTGCGTTCGGCGTGCGCGCCAGCACCAGGTGGACGATGTTGTCCGCCATGTCGTGCTCGCCCCACGTGATGAAGATCTTGGTGCCGAACACCTTGTACGACCCGTCGCCCTGTGGCTCGGCGCGCGAGCGCACCAGCGCGAGGTCGGAGCCGGCCTGCGGCTCGGTCAGGTTCATCGTGCCGGTCCATTCGCCCGAGATCAGCTTCGGCACGTAGCGCTGCTTCTGCTCGTCGGTGCCCGCGGTCAGGAGCGCCTCGATCGCGCCGTCGGTCAACAGCGGACACAGCGCGAACGACAGGTTCGCCGCGTTCAGCATCTCGATGCACGGCGTCGCGATCAGCTTCGGCAGCCCCTGGCCGTCATACTCGGCCGGATGCTGCAGCCCCTGCCAGCCGCCTTCGACGAACTGGCGGAACGCTTCCTTGAAGCCCGGCGTCGCGGTCACGACGCCGTCCTTCCAGCTGCTCGGCTCGCGGTCGCCGTCGACGTTCAGCGGCGCCAGCACTTCGCCGCAGAACTTCGCGGATTCGTCGAGCACCGCCTGCGCGGTGTCGAAGCCCGCGTCCTCGAAACCCGGCAGCTGCGCGACGGCGTCGATGCCGGCCAGTTCCTTCAGCACGAACAGCATGTCCTTGACGGGGGCGGTATAGCTCATGGTCGATCTTCCAATCAGGCGGGAATAGGGGGTTCGCCACGCGGTCCGATACGGCAAAATCGGCCAGCAATTGGCAACGTTCGGGCAATCCTAACCCCAAGCTCACGGATTTCCATTGTCAAATCCGGCCCACGTACTGACAAAATCGGCCACGTCGTTGCCGCGACCGTCCCCGAAAACCCGTACCTGCCGGGCCGCCGGGCGACACCCGAAGCGACCCATCGCGCCCAGGCCCTACGCGCGCCGCCGATATGTCCCCGGCGTGCTGCCCGTCCAATGCCGAAACGCGCGATGAAACGCGCTCGGATCGTCGAAGCCGAGATCGGCGCCGATCGCCGCGATCGTGTCGGGCGTGTCGGTGAGCCGCTGGATCGCGATGTCGCGCCGCAGTTCATCCTTCAGCACCTGGAACGTCGTGCCTTCGGCCAGCAGGTGGCGGCTCAGCGTGCGCACCGAGCAGTGCAGGCTCGCGGCGGCTTCCTCGATCGTCGACAGGTCGGGCAGCCGGCCCGACAGATACTGCCGCACGCGATGGCAGACGAGCTGCTCGCTGAACGATTCGAAGATCCAGTCACCGGGCGCACGGGCGAGGAATTTGCGCAGGTTGCGCTTGCTTTGCCGGATCGGCACGTCGAGGTAGCTCGCGCTGAAGCGCATCAGCGTGCGGCTGGAGTCGAACTGCACCGGCCCCGAAAAGAAATAGAGGTGATCGATCGCATGGTGCGGCCGCGGACACGCGAACTCGACCTGCAGCAGCGGAATCTTCTGGCCGATCAGCCAGGAACACACGCCGTGCACGAGCTTGAGCATCAATTCCTGGCCGAGCGGGCCAAGCGGGCCGAGGGCCGGGTTCGGCCGGATCACGACCTGGCCGATCAGGCCATCGCGCTTCGATTCGACGAAGAAGTCGTCGAGCAGGATGTGGAAGAACTGACCGAAGCGATGCAGCGCCGTTTCGAGGTTGCGGGCATCGAGCAGGCTGAGGCACAGGTACTTCAGCGTGCCGCCGCGCAGCGGGCGCGAGAAGATGCCGGGCATTTCGTCGTCGAGATCGATCGCGAGTGTGCGGTACAGCGTCGAGAACTGCTCCTCGGTCACGCGCGCATTCGGTTCGCCCTGCAGCTCGCTCGGAATGCCGGCCCCGCGCAGGTAGCGCTCGATCACATCGGGCTGCAGGCCCGCACTCGCGAGGAACCCGTTGACGAGGGAAATCGGCACCGTCGCGCTCGGCGACGCCGACGGTCGGTCAGGCTGGGAGGAACTGGAATCTGGGCCGGTCATGGCGTACGCGTCCAACGAACCGCTGGCATTGTACTTGACCCGCCGCGGGCGGACGGCGAGCGCCGCCGCCCCGCCCCCGCGCCGGCGCCCCCGCGTCAATCGACGTGGCTGAGTTCCCGCCGGAGAATCTTGCCGACGGTCGATTTCGGGAGCCGTTCGACGAAACGGATCACCTTCGGCACCTTGTACGCCGCAAGGTTCGCGCGGCAATGCGCGATCAGGTCCGCCTCGGTGATGACGGCGTCGGCCGCCGCAACGACGAACAGCCTGACCGCCTCGCCCGTCTTCTCGTCGGGCACGCCGATGCACGCGCATTCGGCGACACCCGGGTACGCGGTCGCCACCGCTTCCACCTCGTTCGGGTAGACGTTGAAGCCCGACACGATGACCATGTCCTTCTTGCGGTCGACGATCTTCAGGAAGCCCTTATCGTCGAACACGCCGATGTCGCCGGTGCGGAAGTAGCCGTCCGCGGTGAACGCCCGCGCGTTCGCTTCCGGCTGCCGCCAGTAGCCGCGCATCACCTGCGGCCCCTTCACGCAGACTTCGCCGGGCGCGCCGATGCCGGCCTCGCGGTCGTCGTCGTCGAGCAGCTTCACGTCGGTGGACGGCAGCGGCAGGCCCGTGGTGCCCGTGAACGCGTCGATGGACGGCGGATTGAACGTGACCACGGGCGACGTCTCCGACAACCCGTAGCCTTCGCGGATGAAGCAGCCCGTCACGGCCTTCCAGCGCGCCGAGATCACGTCGATCACCGCCGTGCCGCCGCCCGCCGACAGCGTGAGGCGCGACCAGTCGATCTCCTTCAGGCGCGGGTGGTTCGCGAGCCCCGCGTACAGCGTGTTCACGCCGACGAACACCGTCGGCCGCGCGACCTTCAGCACGTCGATGAACGCGTCGAGGTCCCGCGGATTGGCGATCAGCCAGTTTTCCGCGCCGATCGAGAAATAGGACAGGAAATTCACCGTCAGCGCGAAGATGTGATACAGCGGGATCGCGGTGACGACGACTTCCTCGCCCGGCCGCTGCGCATCGAACACGAACACGCCGAACTGCGCGATGTTCGCGAGCAGGTTGCGGTGCGACAGCGCGGCGCCCTTCGACAGCCCGGTGGTGCCGCCCGTGTACTGGAGCAGCAGCAGGTCGTCGCCGCCGATCGCGACCGGCTCGCAGGCAAGCTGTTCACCCGCGGCGAGCGCGTCCGCGAGCGCGATCGCATCGCGCGGCAACGCTTCGCGCACGGCGTCGGGCACGTCGACGACGCCGAGATCGCCGCGGCCCACGGTGAGCACGGTGCGGATGCGCGGCGTGTTGGCGATCACGTCCGCGAACGTGCGCGTCGAGCCGCCGCACACGACGATCGTCTCGACGCCCGCGTCGTTGAGCTGGTGCTCGAGCTCGCGCGCGGTGTAGAGCGGATTGACGTTGACCTGAACGGCGCCGATCTTCGCGACGGCGATGAAGACGACCGGAAACGCGAGCACATTGGGCAGCATCACGGCCACGCGGTCGCCCTTGCGGACCCCGACGACCTGCTGCAGATAGGCGGCCAGCGCAGTCGAGTAGCGGTCGACGTCCGCGTAGGTCAGCGTCTGCCCCGACGCGCGGAACGCCGGCTTGTCGGCGAACCGGCGCATCGCGTCGTCCAGCAGTGCATTCATCGAGGGATGGCGATCGGGATCGATCTCGGCGGGGATCGCGCCATAAGACGCGGTCCAGTGTCTCTTGATCATGTAGGTATCCTTGGGCGGCCGGCGCACAGGCTTCGCGCATCGCGGGACCCGCTCCCGGATCGATGTTGGCGCCGCTCGGTCGACGACCCCAGGGCGCGGACCGTCTCACGAACGCCGACTATCGCCCGCCGGCCGCGCTTTGCAAATGATCGACGCGGCCGCAAAGATGATCGAAACGGACACGCGGGTCGTTCGCGCGCGCTGCCGCGCAGGGTGCGATGCCCCGCTGCGCTGCGCCGGGCGGGCGGTCCGGCCCGCCGGCGGCGGCCGGACTCAGGGTGAACCCGGTGGCGACCCGGCGCATTCGGGGGCAGAATCGCGTACCCGGAATCGGTATCAAATCGGACTCAGGACTCACCCATGCTGCGCGACGCGCCGTTGAAACCGGCTCAGACACGACACCCCGGCGATCGGTCGCCCGACGCCGCGCTGCCCGCCATGCTGCGCGAGAAGTGCTTCTCGCCGTCCAAGCTCGCGGTGCTGCTGCAGGTCGCGTCGGACCTCGGGCTCGACGCCGGCGCGGTGCTGGCGGGGACCGATCTCGATCCCGCCGCGGTCGCCGATCCGTTCACGCTCACGTCGTCGCAGCAATTCCTGACGGCCGCAAGCAACGCGCTCCGCGCATACGGCAACCCGGATCTCGGCGTGCGGGTCGGGCACCGGCTGCACGCGTCGAGCTACGGGATGTACGGCTACGCGATGCTGTGCTCGGAGTCGATGGGCCACGCGTTCGACTCGGCCGTCAAGTACCACCAGCTCGCGAACCGCATGCTCGAGATCCGCTGGGTCGTGCAGGACGACACGGTGTCGTGGCTGCTTCCCGATCGGGAAACCATGCCGCTGCCCTGTCTCGACGAGCCGCTGTACCGCTTCCTGATCGACATGCAGTTCGCGCTGCACGTGACGATCATCAAGGACGTGATGGGCGCGTGGTGCGTGCCGGCGCGTGCACAGTTCACGCAGCCGGAGCCGCCGCACGCGGCCATGCTGTCCGACGCGCTCGAATGCCCGCTCGCGTTCGACCAGCCGCGCAACGTGCTCAGCTACCCGGCCGCGTGGCTCGCGCGCGCGCCGCAGCTCGCGAACCCGATCACCGCCGCGCAGGTGTCGTCGCACTGCGCACGGCTGCTCGATGAACTGCGCACCCAGTCGGGCGTCACGCGCCGCGTCTACCAGGAACTCACGCGCACGCCGGGGCAGTTCCCGGACCTCGACACGATCGCGGACAACCTGTGCATCACCGCGCGCACGCTGCGCCGCAAGCTCGAGGCCGAAGGCACGTCGTACAGCGAACTGCTGACGAGCGTGCGCAAGGCGCTCGCGATCGACTACCTGACCACGACCACGCTCAGCACCGAGGACATCGCGGCGACGCTCGGCTTCAGCGACGCGGTGGGGTTCCGCCACGCGTTCAAGCGCTGGACCGGCACGACGCCGAGCGACGTGCGGCGCAAGCGCGGCAACTAGGCGAGCAGGTACTCGCACGCCAGCGTGCGCGCGCGATGCAGGCGGCTTTTCGCGGCGGCCGGCGACAAGCCGGTGCGCGCCCCATTCAATTTTTTTGCGGCGCCCGTTCGCCGTCGCCCGTCGCCGGATGCGCGACCGCCAGCGCGAACTCGAACACCGCCCCCCGCCCGGCCCGGTCGACCAGCCGGATCGCGCTGCCGTGCAGCAGCAGCATCCGGTGGACGATCAGCAGCCCGAGCCCGCCGCTCTGCGCCGCGCCGCCCGCGCCCGTCGGCCGCTGTGGCCGCCGGAACAGCCCTTCGCGCCGCTCCGGCGGAATGCCCGGACCGGTGTCCGCGACCGTCACCACGACCGTGCTGTCGCGCGGCTCGAGCGCGATCTCGACCTCGCCGTGCTCCGGCGTGTGCCGCAGCGCGTTGTCGAGCAGGTTGGTCAGCACGCGCTCGATCATCCCGAGATCCGCCGACACGTTCGGCACGCGCGGCGGGATCCGCGCGTGCAGCGTGACATCGCGCGCCTTCGCGGCCAGCTCGAACTTCTGGAACACGTCCTGTACGAGATCGACGAGCGAGAACGGCTCGCGCTCGGGCTGCACGCCGCCCGATTCGAGCCGCGCGAGCTCGAACAGCGCCTGCGCGAGCCGGCCGACCTTCGCGCTCTGCGCGAGCGCGATCGACAGGTAGCGCCGGCGCTCGGCGTCGCCGAGCGAGTCGGTCTTCAGCGACAGCGTCTCCAGGTAGCCGTGCAGCGACGTGAGCGGCGTGCGCAGGTCATGCGAGATGTTCGTGATCAGCTCGCGGCGCTGCTGGTCCTGCCGCGTCAGCGCGCGCCATTGCTCGCCGATCCGGTCGGCCATCTGCGCGTACGTCGATTCGAGCACCGCGATGTCGTCGCCGCGCCGCCCGGGCGGCGAGCGCGGCACAGCCGGCTGCGTGTCGGGCTCGCCGTCCGCGTCGAAGCGGCGCATCGCATCGGTCAGCCGCCGCAGCGGGCGCGTGATGAAGCTGAACGCGCTCAGGCCCGCCAGCAGCCCGAACAGCGCGACGAGCGCCATCGACCACAGCGTCGTGCGCAGCACGTTGCCGGCGTCGAACCGCGCCGCGAGCTTGTCGTGCGCCTCGCCTAGCAGCACCACGTAGATGTAGCCCGCCGGCGCCTGCCCCGTGCGGCGCAGCGGCGCGGCGCTGAAGATCTTGCGTGCGCTCGGGCTGCGCGGATCGTCGCCGAGGATCGGCAGCGGCTCGCCCGCGAGGAAGCGCTGCACCGGCGCGAGATCGACGCGGTCGCGCTTCACGTGCCCGGGCGGCGCATCGTCGCCCTTGATCCTCCCGGCGGCGTCGAGCAGGTACACCTCGACGCTCGGGTTCACGCCCATCAGCTGGCCGAACAACGTGCGCACGGCGTCCGGGCGCAGGCCGTTCGCGTCCGTCAGCGGCGTGATGTTCGCGATGTGCGCGGCGAGATCGCGCGACAGGCCCTGCACGACTTCCATCTCGCGCATGTCGTTCGCGCGGATCTGCAGCCACGCGGACGCGCCCGAGCACACGAGCAGCAGCACCGAGAACACGAGCGACAGCCGCTGGGTGAGCGTCAGCTTCATTGCGCGTCCCGCTGGCCCGGCGCGGCCAGCTTGTAGCCGCGTCCCCACACGGTGAGGATTCGCGCGGGCTCGGCCGGGTCCGCCTCGATCTTCGCGCGCAGCCGGTTGATGTGGGTGTTGACCGTGTGTTCGTAGCCTTCGTGCTGGTAGCCCCACACCGCGTTCAGCAGGTCCATCCGCGAGAACACCTTGCCGGGATGCCGCGCGAAGAAATACAGCAGGTCGAACTCGCGCGGGGTCAGGTCGATGCGCACGCCGTCGATGCTCGCCTCGCGCGCGATCGGGTCGACCGACAGCCCCGCGACGTCGAGCGTGCCCGCGTCGACGCGCGAATCCCGCGCGAGCGCGTCGACGCGGCGCAGCAGCGCCTTGACCCGCGCAACCAGTTCGAGCACCGAGAACGGCTTCGCGAGATAGTCGTCGGCGCCGAGCTCGAGGCCGAGGATCCGGTGCACCTCGCTCGAGCGCGCGCTCGTGATGATGATCGGCGTGTAGCGCTGCATCCCGCGCGCGCGGCGGCAGATCTCGAGGCCGTCTACGCCCGGCAGCATCAGGTCGAGGATCAGCGCGTCCCAGTTGCCCTGCTCGAGCAGCCGCAGGCCCTCGGCGCCGTCCGCGCTGTGCACGACCTCGTAGCGCTCGTCGCGCAGGTGCAGGCTCAGCACGTCGGCGATGTCCGCGTCGTCCTCGACGATCAGGATGCGTTTCGGGTGGTCCTTCGGGTGGTCCATGTCGGAGCGGCACCGCACACGGTGCGTCAGGGTCTCGGTCGGGGTCGGATGGCGGTGGATGCCGCCCTGCCGCCATTGTGCAGAATTTTGCGGCGGCAAGTGATCACAATTCATTTAAGTTTGAATCATGCCTGTGCGGCAAGCCAATGCCTGCAAGGTTTTCCGAACCAGCCCCTAAAACGAGAATCCTCTCGACGAGCAGCAAGGCCGGCAACATCATGCATCCGCCGACCGCGAGAAATGCGCCGAAACCGACCTGCGGCCCTTCGCGCCGGATTGCCGCGAGCCACAGAATCGTCGCGAGCGATCCGGTGACGGAGAGGTTCGGCCCAAAGGTCGAAGCCGATGAGGATCGCGTCGATCGTCGAGCTCGCGATGAGTCCGGCGGGCCAGTTGTTGACCCGGTTCGACGCGCGCGGGCGGCGCCTGCCGCGCCCCTCGCGCGTCAACGTGCGCCGACTGGGACGACCTCGTCCGCGGCGTAGCCGCATCGCTCCGCCCGCTCGACGACACGCGCCAGCCGAATGATGTCGGTCAGCGCGAAATCGCTCGCATCGGGCCTCGGCCGGTCGCGCTCGTCCGCCATGCGCATCGCGAACGCGAGCGCTTCGGAGCGCTCCCGCAGCAGCGCGCGCAGCGCATCCGCGATGACGCGGCGGTCGCGCGGATCGCCCAGGCCGAGCACCGGCCCGTGGTCCTGTTCGACGTCCGGCTGCGCGAGCGGCGCGGCCGCCGGCATCGAGATGCCGGGCACGGGAACCGTGTTCCGTTTCATGTCTTCCCCCGTTGACCTGCGACTGAGCGCCGCCTCACCGCCGGTTCGACCGCGACACCACGTCGATCCAGACCGCCAGCACCAGCACCGCGCCCTTGACGATCATCTGCCAGTACGCGTCGACGTCCAGCATCGACATGCCGTTGTCGAGGCTCGCCATCACGAGCGCGCCGATCAGCGCGCCATACACGGTGCCCGAGCCGCCGCGCATCGACGTGCCGCCGATGAAGCACGCGGCGATCGCGTCGAGTTCGCCCATCGTGCCCGCGGACGGCGAGCCGGCCGCGAGCCGCGCGGTGTTCACGATGCCGGCGAACGCGCACATCAGCCCCATCAGCGCGAAGATCGCGAGCTTCACGCGATCGGTATCGACGCCCGACAGCCGCGTCGCCTCGAGATTCGAGCCGACCGCATAGATGCGCCGACCGAACACGGTCTGCGTCGCGATCCACGAGAAGATGCCGAGCAGCGCGAGCAGCAGCAGCACCGGCACCGGAATGCCGCCGTAACGGTCGAGCGTCGCGACGAACGCGAACAGCACCGCACCCGCGCCCGCGATCTTCACGACGTCCTGCCACAGCGGCGCAACCGCGAGCCGGTAGCGGCGCCGCGTGCCGCGCTGCCGCACCACCAGCAGCGCGACGAGCGCGAACAGCAGCAGCGCGAGGCCGTCCCCCGCCACGCGCGGCAGGTAGCCCTGCCCGATGAACACGAAGCCGTCGGATACCGGCGCGATCGTCGAGCCGCCCGTCACGCCGAGCAGGATCCCGCGAAACGCGAGCATCCCGCCCAGCCCGACGATGAACGACGGCACGCGCCGGTAGGTCGACCACCAGCCGTTGAAGAGGCCGACCAGCACGCCGAGCGCGAGCACGGCCGGCACCGTCGCGACGACCGGCCAGTGGCGGTTCACGTCGAGGATCGCCGCGACGCCGCCGAGCAGCCCGAGCAGCGAGCCGACCGACAGGTCGATCTCGCCCGCGATGATCACGAACACCATCCCGCACGCGAGCATGCCGGTGATCGACATTTGCCGCAGCAGGTTCGACACGTTGCGCGGCGTGACGAACGCGCCGTCGGTCAGCACCGAGAAGAACGCCCAGATCGCGGCGACCGCGAACAGCAGCGCGAGGATCTTGTAGCGCACGAAGACCTGGCGGAGCGGACGACCGGTCGGGCGGCGCGCGTCGGCATCCGGCGCCGCCGCGTTGGAGGAAGAAAGTTCGGAATTCATGTCGCACTCGTTGCGGTGGGTTCGGTCGGCCGCCGGCCGGCTTTCAGCGCGGCGCCGAGGATCTGTTCCTGCGTGAGGCCGTCGTTGACGAAATCGCCGCGCACCTCGCCTTCGCCGATCACCAGCACGCGGTCGGCCAGCCCGAGCACCTCGGGCAGTTCCGACGACACGACGATCAGCGCGACGCCGCGCTTCGCGAGCGCGAACACGAGGCGGTAGATCTCCGCCTTCGCGCCCACGTCGACGCCGCGCGTCGGCTCGTCGAGAATCAGCACCTGCGGCTCGGCCAGCAGCATCCTGGCGAGCACGGCCTTCTGCTGGTTGCCGCCGGACAGGCTCGCGATCGGCAGGAACGGATGCGCGGCGCGCACCGACAGTCGCTGCATCTCGTTACGGATCGCGTCCAGCTCGGCGGCCGCGTCGATCCGCCCGCGCGCCGCGAAGCGCCGCAGCACCGCCAGCGTGATGTTGTGGCCGACGCCGAGCTGCGGCACGATGCCGTGGCGCTTGCGGTCCTCGGGCACCATCGCGATGCCGGCGCGAATCGCGTCGGCGGGCGAACGGATCGACAGCGGCCGGCCGTTCATCAGCACCGTCGCCGAGCACGCGCCCGGATACGCGCCGAAGATCGCCTGCATCAGTTCGGTGCGGCCCGCGCCGACGAGCCCGGCGACGCCGAGGATCTCGCCGCGCCGCACGCTGAAGGACACGTCGTCGACCCGCTTGCGGCGCGGGTTCGTCACGTCGCGACAGGTCACGCGGCGTGCTTCCAGCACGACGTCGCCGATCTCGTGCGGCTCGCGCGGATACAGGTCGCGGATCTCGCGGCCGACCATCATCGCGATGATCCGGTCGGTCGTCAGCGCACGCATCGGCTCGGTCGCGACATGGCGGCCGTCGCGGATCACGGTCACCGTGTCGCACACGGCCTCGACCTCGTCGAGCTTGTGCGAGATGTACACGCACGCGACGCCGCGGCGCTTCAGGTCGCGCACGATGTCGAGCAGGATCCGCGTCTCCGCGGCGCTCAGCGACGACGACGGCTCGTCGAGAATCAGCAGCTTCGCGCGCTTGTTCAGCGCCTTCGCGATCTCGATCAGCTGCTGGTGGCCGCCGCCGTAGTTCATCACCGGCTGCGCGACGTTGATCGAGTCGATCCGCAGTTCGTGCAGCAATTCCTCGGCACGCCGGATCATCGCGGCATAGTTCATCCGCCCGCCAGGCAGCGTGATCTCGTTGCCGAGGAAAATGTTCTCGGCGACCGACAGTTCGGGCACGAGCATCAGCTCCTGGTGGATGATCACGATGCCCGCGCGCTCGGTGTCGCGCACGCCGGACGCGGCGAGCGGCGCGCCTTCCCATCGGATCTCGCCGTCCCACGTGCCGTGCGGATAGACGCCCGACAGCACCTTCATCAGCGTCGATTTGCCCGCGCCGTTCTCGCCGCACAGCCCCACGCACTCGCCGGGCCGCACGGTCAGGTCGATTCCGTCGAGCGCCTTCACGCCGTCGAAATCCTTGACGATGCCGCGCATCGTCAGCAAGGGTTCGGTCATACCTTCATGCCCCGCGATATGCGCGCGGCCGCACCGGCGGCCGGCCGCGCGCGTTGCGCCGTTACTGGCTCGCCAGTTGCGCCTGGGTATAGAAGCCGTCCTTCACGACGACGTCGACGTTGCGCCTGGTCAGCAGCGTCGGCTGCAGCAGCACCGTGTCGACCTTCTTCTTCCCGTTGTCGTATTGCGCGTTGAAGGCGGGCTTCATCCCCTTCGCGAGATCCACCGCGAGCTTCGCCGCCTCGCTCGCGATCAGCTTGAGCGGCTTGTAGACGGTCATCGTCTGCGTGCCGGCGATCACGCGCTTGACCGCCGCGAGGTCCGCGTCCTGCCCGGACACCGGCACCTTGCCGGCCAGATGCTGCGCGGCGAGCGCCTGGATCGCGCCGCCCGCGGTGCCGTCGTTCGACGCGACGATCGCGTCGATCCGGTTGTTGTTCGCGGTCAGCGCATCCTCGACGATCCGCAGCGCGGTCGACGCGCTCCACTCGGGCACCCACTGCTGGCCGACGACCTTCACGTCGCCGCGGTCGATCGCGGGCTTCAGCACCTTCAGCTGGCCTTCGCGCAGCATCTTCGCGTTGTTGTCGGTCGGCGCGCCGCCGAGCAGGAAATAGTTGCCCTTCGGCTTCGCGTCGACGACACCCTGCGCCTGCAGCTCGCCAACCTTCTCGTTGTCGAACGAGATGTACGCATCGACGTCGGCGTCGAGGATCAGCCGGTCGTACGACACGACCTTGATGCCGGCCTTGCGCGCTTCGGCGACGACATTGCCGAGCGTCTTCGAATTGAACGGCACGATCACGATCACGTCGACGCCGCGCGAGATCAGGTTCTCGATCTGCGAGATCTGTCGCGCTTCGTTCGCGTCCGCGGATTGCACGGACACTTTCGCGCCGAGCTTCGTCGCGGCGGCGACGAAATAGTCGCGGTCGCGCGACCAGCGCTCGACACGCAGGTCGTCGATGCAGAAGCCGATCTCCGGCTTGTCCTTGCTCGCATGCGCGAGCGGCGCGCCAAGCGCGAGGATCGCCAGCGCACTCAATACGGTACGACGCGTCACGGATTTCATGTCTCCACTCCTCTTTATTGGACTGCTTCTACGAATGCCGGGCGACCGGCCTGTCACGCGCCGGCCGCAAACACCGGTTCGAGTGCGCGATACAGCGCGCGAAACGTCGGGCGCCGCACGTCGCGATACCACGCGTGACGCGCCATGTCAGGCTCGCGCACGGCCACCACGGGCGGCTGCGGGCACACGGCGTCGAGCGGCGCGTCCGGTTCGAGCGCGAGACGCGCGAGCCGCGCGGCGCCGAGCGCCGGGCCGACTTCGCCGCCCGCGCGCAGCGTCAGCGCGCGGCCGCTCAGGTCGGCGAGCATCTGGGTCCAGTACGCGCTGCGCGAGCCGCCGCCGATCACCGTGATGCCGTCCGGTGCGAGCCCGGCCGCGTGCAACGCGTCGATCCCGTCGAGCAGCGCGAAGCCGACGCCCTCGAGCGTCGCGTTCGCGAGATCCGCGCGTTGCGTGTCGGGCGTCAGCCCGTAGAACACGCCCTTCGCGTTCACGTCGTTGTGCGGCGTGCGCTCGCCGCTCAGATAAGGCAGGAACCACGGGCGGTCCGCGCGCGGGTTCGCCCCGGCGTCGGCGAACAGCGCGGCGACGCCGTCGTAGCCGGCCAGTTGCGCGGTGAAGTCGATGCAGCCGGCCGCGTTCAGCATCACCGACATCAGGTGCCAGGTGTGCGGCAATGCGTGACAGAAGCTGTGGACCGCCGATTCGGGATTCGCGCGAAAACCGTCCGACACCGCGAAATACACGCCCGACGTGCCGAGCGACAGCAGCGCATCGCCGGGCCGCACGATGCCGACGCCGACTGCGCCGGCCGCGTTGTCGCCGCCGCCCGCGACGACCGGTATTTCGCGCAGCCCGAGCGTGCGCGCGACCGCCGGCAGCAGCGTGCCGGTGATGCGGTTGCCCTCGAATACGGCGGGCACCTGCGCGCGCGACAACCCACATGCGGCGAGCAACGTGTCGTCGTAATCGCGCTTCGCGACGTCGAGCCACAGCGTGCCGGCGGCATCCGACGGATCGGTCGCGAACGCGCCGGTCAGCCGGTAGCGCAGATAGTCCTTCGGCAGCAGCACATGCGCAATCCGCGCGAAAACGTCCGGCTCGTGCCGGCGCACCCACAGCAGTTTCGGCCCGGTGAAGCCCGGCATCGCGAGGTTGCCGGCGACTGCGCGCAGCGCGGGTGCCAGCCGCTCGAGTTCTACGCACTCGGCATCCGCGCGGCCGTCGTTCCACAGGATCGCGGGGCGCAGCACGTCGCCGCGCGCATCGAGCAGCGTCGCGCCGTGCATCTGCCCGGTCAGGCCGAGCGCGCCGATGTCATGCGGGTCGATGCCGGCCGCGCGCGCGTCGGCAACGAGCGCGGCAAGCGCGCCGCACGCCGCGTCCCACCATTCGCGCGGCGCCTGTTCTGACCAGCGCGGCCGCGGCCGGCTCACCGACAGCGGCCGGCTCGCGCTGGCCCGCACCGCGCCGTCGCGGTCGAGCAGCACGGCTTTCACGCCCGACGTGCCGAGATCGAGTCCGATGTACATGGCGTCAGCGCAGCCCGTAGATCGCCTGGTTCACGATGTTCTCGAGCCGCTCCTGCGCGCCGCTCGCGTGCCGCGGGTTCACGCCGCGCGCGAGCGCGTCGGCGGCGAGCGACTCCAGCGTGTAGCCGCCCGCCAGGATCTCGCGGCCGAACGCGCTGTCCCACTGCGCGTAGCGCTGCCGGCGCAGCGCGTCGAGCCGGTCGTTCCCGACCAGCACGGCCGCCCGCTCGAGCGCGAGCGCGAGCACGTCGATCGCGCCGACATGGCCGTGGAACAGGTCTTCCGGATCGACGCTCTGACGGCGCACCTTCGCGTCGAAGTTCATGCCGCCGGTGGTAAAGCCGCCGTGGCGCAGGATCTCGTAGAACGCGAGCGTCAGTTCCTCGACGCTGTTCGGGAACTGGTCGGTGTCCCAGCCGTTCTGCGGATCGCCGCGGTTCGCATCGACGCTGCCGAACACGCCGAGCGCGAACGCGTTCGCGATCTCGTGATGGAACGAATGGCCGGCGAGTGTCGCGTGGTTCGCCTCGATATTCACGCGAATCTCGTTCTGCAATCCGTACTGTGCGAGGAAACCGTGCACGGTCGCGACGTCGTAGTCGTACTGGTGCTTGGTCGGCTCCTGCGGCTTGGGCTCGATCAGCAGCGCGCCGTTGAAGCCGATCCGGTGCTTGTGCTCGACGACCATCGACAGGAAGCGCGCGAACTGCTCGCGCTCGCGCACGAGATCGGTATTGAGCAGCGTTTCGTACCCTTCGCGGCCGCCCCACAGCACGTAGTTTTCGCCGCCGAGCCGATGCGTCGCGTCGAGTGCGTGGCGCACCTGGGTGGCCGCCCACGCGAACACCTCGGGGTTCGGGTTGGTCGCCGCGCCCGCCGCGAAGCGCAGATGCGAGAACAGGTTCGCGGTGCCCCACAGCAGCCGGACGCCCGTTGCCTGCTGACGCTCGCCGAGGTAGTCGGTCATCCGAGCGAAGTTCTCCACGTACTCGTGCAGGCTGTCACCATCCGGCGCGACGTCGGTGTCGTGGAACGTATAGAACGGCGTGCCGAGCTTCGTGAAGAACTCGAACGCCGCATCGGCCTTCTGCCGCGCGCGCTCGAGCGGATCGCCCGGCTGCTGCCACGGCCGCCGGAATGCGCCCTGGCCGAAGATGTCGTGGCCGGGCCACACGAACGTGTGCCAGTAGCACACCGCGATCCGCAGGTGCTCCTCGAGCGTCTTGCCGAGCACCAGCTTCGTGCGGTCGTAATACCGGTAGGCAAGCGGGTTGTCCGATTGCGGACCTTCGTAGCGAATCGCGGGAATCTGTTCGAAATACGACATGGCGTCTCCGTCCGGTTTCTTGTTGCGGTGCGGCGCGCATCGCGATGGCTCGCGCGCCGGATTCGATCTGGCTGGATCGTGCCCGCCCCCAACCGTGCCCGCAATTGCGAAATTGCGCAGCACGCTTAACGTTTCTTGCCAGCGCGCCGCGCACGGCACGCGTTCCGTCCTACAATCGCCGACAACAGAGATGAGAGCCGCGCGGCCCTGCCCGTGCGCCCGGAGACAACGGCGCGAGCCCCGGACGGCACGCGCTACGAGACCGAGATGACCCGCGCCCCTTCCGCCCAGACGCCGCATCGCATCGCGCTGCTGTTCAACGCAAACAAGGTCTACGACCGCGAGATCATCAGCGGCATCGGCCAGTACCTGCGCTCGACGCGCGTGGTATGGGACCTGTTCCTCGAAGACGATTTCCGCTGCCGGCTGGCCGGCATCGAGCACTTCGACGGCGACGGCATCATCGCCGACTTCGACGATCCGGCCGTCGCCGACGCGCTCGCCGGCTCGCCGCTGCCGATCGTCGCGCTCGGCTCGTCGTACGAGGATCCGGCGCAGTATCCGGACGGCGTGCCGTATATCGCGACCGACAACGCAAAGCTCGTGTCGCTCGCCTACACGCACCTGATCGGCGCCGGGCTGGCGCACTTCGCGATGTACAGCCTGCCCGTCGCCCAGCAGAACCGTTGGGCGCAGCAGCGCGAGTTCGCGTTCGACCGGCTCGCGCGCGCGGACGGGCTCGATGCGCCGATCTACCGCGGGCTGTCGACGAGCGCATCGGGGTGGAATCATGCGATCGAGCAGCTGACCGGCTGGCTGCACGCGCTGCCGAAGCCCGTCGGCGTGATCGCGGTGACCGACGCGCGCGCGCGGCACCTGCTGCAGGCATGCCTGATCGCCGGCCTCGCGGTGCCGGAACAGGTCGCGATCATCGGCATCGACAACGACCCGCTCACGCGCACGCTGACGCGCATTCCGCTGTCGTCCGTGATCCAGGGCACCGAGGAAATGGGCCGTACCGCCGCGCACCTGCTGCACCGGATGCTGCGCGGCGCGCGTTTTCCCGACCGGCGGATCCTCGTGCCGCCGGTCGGGATCAACGTGCTCGAATCGACCCGCCACCAGCCGCTCGCGAGTCCGCACGTGATGCGCGCACGCCACTTCATTCGCCAGTACGCGTGCCAGGGCATCAAGACCGAGCAAGTGGCCGACTACGTCGGCGTGTCGCGCTCGCTGCTCGAAGAGCACTTCCGGCGCGAACTGCAGCGCACCGTGCACCAGGAAATCCTGCGCCACAAGCTCGAAGCGGCGCAGGCGCTGCTCGCGGGCAGGCAGGCGTCGAGCGCCGAGGTCGCGATCCGCTGCGGGTTTACGTCGCTCCAGTACATGTACGCGGTATTCCGGCGCGAGCTGGGCTGCACGCCGCGCGAATACCAGGAACGCACCATCGCCGCGCACTGAAGCCGGCCTTTCACATCGAATCCGCCCATGCACATCGATACCGATTCTTCCCGCCTGACGCCCGGCGTCGCACGCGTGCATTCCGAGCCGTGGGGCACGCTGCCCGACGGCGACGCGGTGCGGCGCTACACGCTGCGCAACGCGCACGGAATGCGCGTCGTCGTCAGCGACCTCGGCGCGACCGTCGTGTCGTGGCTCGCGCCCGACCGCACCGGACGCTTCGCCGATATCGTGCTCGCACACGACACGCCCGCGGAGTATGTCGAATCGGGCGTCTACCTCGGCGCGACGATCGGCCGCTGGGCGAACCGGATCGCCGGCGCGCGCTTCACGCTCGACGGCGTCGACTACCTGCTCGATCGCAACGAGAACGGCAATCTGCTGCACGGCGGCGCGAGCGGCTTTCACCGCCAGCGCTGGGAGGTCGTCGACGACTGCGGCGGGCTGACGCTGCGGCTCGATTCGCCCGAAGGCGACGCGGGCTTTCCGGGCAACGTGAGCGTGCAGGTTCGCTACGCGCTCGACGACGACGGCGCGCTGACGATCGACTACACCGGCGTCACCGACGCGCCGTCGCCGCTCAACCTCACGAATCACAGCTATTTCAACCTCAGCGGCCGCGCGGGCAGCGACGTGCGCGGCCACGTGCTGAGCATCGACGCCGACGCGTTCCTCGAAGTCGACGACGCGCTGATCCCGACCGGCGCCGCGGACGTGACCGGCACGGCTTTCGATTTCCGGCACAGCGCGCCGCTCGGCGCGCGCCTCGACTGGCCGCATGCGCAACTCGCGCGGGCGCGCGGCTTCGATCACTGCTACGTGCTGCGCGACGGCGCGCGTGCGGTCAGGCCCGTCGCACGCATCTACGATCCGGAAAGCGGCCGCGAGCTGGTCGTGTCGACCGATCAGCGCGGTCTGCAACTCTATACGGGCAACTATCTGGACGGCGTGCGCGTGAGCGGCGGCACGCGTTGCGCGCGACATGCCGCGCTATGCGTCGAGGCCGGCGGCTTTCCGGATCAGGTCAACATGGCCGACTTGCGCGACGACGTCATCCTTCGGCCCGGCGCGGTCTATCGTCAAACGACGACGTACCGGGTCGCGGTTCGCGCGTAGCGCGCGTCGGCCGCCTTCGACACGCGCCGGCCGCCGCTGCGCGCCAAGCCCCGTGCCGCCCGTGCGCCGCCGCGCCGCGTGCCGCTCGATGATCCGCTGCAGCACGCAGAACACGCACAGCAGCGCGCCGATCACGATCCGCGTCCACCACGAGCTCAACGTGCCGTCGAACGTGATCAGCACCTGGATCGTGCCGAGGATGCCGACGCCGAACACCGAGCCGATCACGTAACCCACGCCGCCCGTGAGCAGCGTGCCGCCGATCACGGTCGCGGCGATCGCGTCGAGCTCCATCCCCTGCGCCTGCAGCCCGTAGCCCGACAGCACGTACAGCGTGAACACCACGCCGCCGAGCGCCGAGCACAGCCCGCTCAGCGCATAGACGCCGATCTTCGTGCGCGCGACCGGCAGCCCCATCAGCAGCGCCGAGCGTTCGTTGCCGCCGATCGCGTACACGTCGCGGCCGAAGCGCGTGAAATGCGCGACGTAGATCGCGACGGCCAATGTTGCGAGCGCGACCAGCGCGCCCGCGCTCAGCGTGCCGCCGCCGACCGGCACGCTGATGCCCGCGATCGCATGAAACGTCGGCTCGTTGATCGTGATCGACTGCGTCGTGATCAGGAAGCACGCGCCGCGCGCGAGAAACATCCCGGCCAGCGTGACGATGAACGGCTGCAATCGGAAGGTGTGGATCAGCGCGCCCATCGCCGCACCGTACAACGCGCCGAACGCAAGCACGAGCGGCACGATGATCCACACCGGCCAGTGCAGCCGCTCTGCGCCGACCGCGCAGAAGATCGTCGTCAGCGCAACGACCGAGCCGACCGACAGGTCGATGCCGCCCGACACGATCACGAACGTCATCCCGATCGCGACGATCAGCAGGAACGCGTTGTCGACGAGCAGGCCGGTCAGCACCTGCATCGAGAAGAAGCCCGTGTACATCACGGCCCCGAAGCCGAACAGCGCGGCGAACAGCACGATCGTCACGACGATCGGCAGCGTGCGCGGGTCGGCGAGGCGGCCAACGAGTCGGTTCATCGCGGCGTCGCTCCGTGGGTGGCGCGCGAACGCGCGAAAGGCAGCAGCCGCGCCGCGTGCCGGACCACGAGCGCGCGCGCCGCGTCGGACTGGATCAGCGTCACGACGATCACGACGACCGCCTTGACGACGAGCGTCGCCTCCGGCGGCACGCCGATCGAATAGGTCGTGTAGGTAAGCGTCTGGATGATCAGCGCGCCGAGCACGGAGCCGGCGAGGCTGAAGCGGCCGCCGAGCAGCAACGTGCCGCCGAGCGTCACCGCGAGAATCGCGTCGAGCTCGAGCAGCAGCCCCGCGTTGTTGCCGTCGGCGCTGCGCAAGTTCGAGCTCGCGAGGATGCCGGCGAGCGCCGACATCGCGCCGGAACACAGATACACGCCGAACACGACCGCGCCCGAGCGCAACCCGACAAGCCGCGTCGCGACCGGGTTCACGCCGATCGCGCGGATGAACAGCCCGAGCGCCGTGCGGTTCGCGAGCAGCGCGGTCGCGGCGATCGTCGCGACCGCGATCCACACCGCGCACGGTACGGTCGCGAGATAGCCGCCGCCGAGCGCGAGGTAGCCGGGCGCGCCGATCGGGATGATCTGGCCGCCCGTCAGCAGTTGCGCGACGCCGCGGCCGGCCACCATCAGGATCAGCGTCGCGATGATCGGCTGCATCCCGACGAACGCGACGAGCAGGCCGTTCCACGCGCCCGCCAGCAGCCCGACGCCGAGCGCGGCGGCCAGCGCCGCGCCGACCCGCGACGGGTCCGCCTCGAGCACGATCGCCGCGGCCGCGCCGGCGATCGCGACGATCGCGCCGACCGAGATGTCGATCCCGCGCGTCGCGATCACGAGCGTCATCCCGAGCGACACGATCACGAGCGGCGCCGCGCGGTTCAGGATGTCGATCGGCGCGCCGAACAGGTGGCCGTCGAGCAGCGCGATCGACAGGAATCCGGGACGATGCGCGACATCGAGCGCGAACAGCAGCGCAAGCGTCAGCACCGGCCACGCAAGCGGATGACGAAACAGCGTGCGCACACGCGTCATGACTGGCCTCCCGCGATCAGCCGGTAAACCTGCTCCTCGGACGCGTCGGTACCCGTCAGTTCCGCAACCTTGCGCCGGTCGCGCAGCACCGCGATCCGATGGCTCACGCGCACGACCTCGCCGATCTCCGACGAGATGAACAGGATCGCGAGCCCGGTCGCGCACAGCGCGAGCACGCGCTCCATGATGTCGAACTTCGCGGCGACGTCGATGCCGCGCGTCGGCTCGTCGAGGATCAGCAGCTTCGGGGCCGTCGCGAGCCAGCGCGCGAGCAGCACCTTCTGCTGGTTGCCGCCCGACAGCAGGCCGATCGGCTGCTCCGCGTCGCGCGCCTTGATGCCGAGCCGCGCGATATACGCGTCGGCGATCTCGCGCTGGCGTACGCGCCCGATCAGCCGCCACCAGCCGCGCCGCGCCTGCAGCGCGAGGATGATGTTCTCGCGGATCGACAGCGCGGCGACGATGCCCTCCTTCTTGCGGTCTTCCGGGCAGTACGCGATCCCGTGACGGACCGCATCGTGCGGCGACGCGAGCCACTTGCGCGCGCCGTCGATCTCGATCGCGCCGGTGTCGGAGCGCTCCGCGGCGAACGCGAGCCGCGCGGTTTCGGTGCGCCCCGAGCCGAGCAGCCCGGCCAGGCCAACGATTTCGCCGGGCCGCACGTCGAGATCGAGCGCGCTCATCATCCCGCGCCGGCCGACCCGCTGCATCGACAGGAACGGCGCATCCTCGCCTGCCTTGCGCTCGACGGCCGCGGCGCCCGCCTGCAGCGTGTCGGACATCCGTTCGCGGCCGGTCATCTTCGCGACCAGCGCGTCGACCGGCAGGTCGCGCGCCAGGTACTCGCCTTCGCGCTCGCCGTTGCGCATCACGGTGATCCGGTCGGACACCGCATAGGTCTGTTCAAGGAAATGCGTGACGAACAGGATCGCGATGCCCGACGCCTTCAACCGGCGCAGCACGTCGAACAGCCGCGCGACCTCGCCGTCGTCGAGGCTCGACGTCGGCTCGTCGAGAATCAGCACGCGTGCGTCGACCGATACGGCGCGCGCGATCGCGACCATCTGCTGCACGGCGATCGGATACGCATCGAGCGAGCGCGTGACGTCGAGCGACAGGTCGAGTTCGGCGAGCGCCGCGCGCGAGCGTGTATGGATCGCGTTCCAGTCGATCGCGCCGCGCCGCATCGGCTGCCGGCCCGCGAAGATGTTCTCGGCGACCGACAGGTTCGCGCACAGGTTCACTTCCTGGTAGAGCGTCCGGATCCCGGCCGCCTCGGCTTCGCGCGGCGCGGCGAAGCGCACGGGCCGGCCGCCGACGCGAATCTCGCCCGCGTCGTGCGCGTGCACGCCGGTGAGCACGTTGATCAGCGTCGACTTGCCCGCGCCGTTCTGGCCCATCAGCGCGTGGATCTCGCCCGGAAACAGCCGGAAGCTCACGCGCTGCAGCGCGCTGACGCCCGGAAACGCCTTGTCGATGCCGATCATCTCGACCACCGGCGGATTCGCCATGAACCCTCCCTCGAAGCGGTTGCGATCCGGGCGGCCGCGACGCCGCCGCCCGTGCAGGAAGGTCAGTACTTGCGGGTCGGCAGCACCTGCGCCGCGACGTTCATCGGGAACACCGTCTCGTTCGTCACGATCCGCTTGGGCAGCGGCTTGCCGGCGACGACGTCCTTCACCGCGCTCATCAGTTGCGGGCCGAGCAGCGGGCTGCATTCGACGTCGACGTTGATCTTGCCGGCGACCATCGCCTGGAAGCCGCCCTTCGTCGCATCGAACGACACGACGCTCACGTCCTTGCCGGGCTTGATCCCGGCTTCCTCCATCGCCTGGATCGCGCCGAGCGCCATGTCGTCGTTGTGCGCGTAGACGACGTTGATCTGCTTGCCGTAGGTCTTCGCGAACGCTTCCATCACCTGCTTGCCGCCGGCGAGCGTGAAGTCGCCGCTCTGCGACGCGATCACCTTGAATTTCGGATTGCTCTTGATCACTTCGAGCAGGCCCGCGCGGCGATCGTTGGCCGGCGCCGAGCCGACCGTGCCCTGCAGCTCGACGATGTTGACCGGGCCCGCGTCGTTCTTGTAACGCTCTTCCAGCCAGTGGCCCGCGCGCCGCCCTTCCTCGAGGAAGTCCGAACCGATCATCGTCACGTACAGCGACGGATCCTTCACGTCGACGCCGCGGTCGGTCAGGATCACCGGGATGTGGGCCGCCTTCGCTTCGGTCAGCACGGGCTCCCAGCCCGATTCAACGACCGGCGAGAACGCGATCACGTCGACCTTCTGCGCGATGAACGAACGGATCGCGCGAATCTGGTTCTCCTGCTTCTGCTGCGCGTCGGAGAATTTCAGGTTGATGCCGGCGTCCTTCGCCGCGCCCTTTACCGACACAGTGTTCGCGGTGCGCCACGCGCTCTCCGCGCCGACCTGCGAGAACCCGAGCGTGATCGGCTTTTGCTGCGCGAACGCGCCGGGCGCCAGTACCGTCGCCGCGGCGACGAGCGCACCGGCCGCCAGCTTCCTGATGAATGTCATGGTCCGTCTCCGATGATGTCGTTGTATGCCGCGGCGCTGTTCTGTTTCTGCTTGGCGCGGGCGCGGCCGGCCCGGCATGCACGCCCCGCATCAGTCTAGGAACAAGTCCGATAACCTTCCAATGAAATATTGGATTGAAGCGATATCGATATCGGCATACGTATAAACACCTAAGCGGGCGGGCGATCGCGGTCTGGCGCACGATTTTTGCTGCCGGCACGGCGGACCAGGCCGCAGCCTGCGCCGGGCAAGGAGCGACGTGCGAACGCGAATCAGCCTCTTGCGAGCCACTGGTCGAGACTGATGCGGCCGAGTCGCGCTGGCCCGAGCGGCACCAGCGATTTTTCCTCGACCCGGCCGCCGTAGTAGCGGGCGTCGCGATCGGTCACCACCGCGCGCGTGTCGCCGACCGACTTCAGATAGCGCGCGACGATCTCCGCGAACGGTGCGCGATCCGGGCCCGCGATCTCGACCGTGCCGTTCAGCGGCCCGGCGACGGCGATCTGCGCGAGGAGCACCGCGACGTCTTCCGCGGCGATCGGCTGGAACAGTCCGTCGCCGATGCGGACCGTGCCGCCTTCCGTGCCGAAATCCGCAATCCCGCCGATGAACTCCATGAATTGCGTGGCGCGCACGATCGTATACGGCACGCCCGCCGCTTCGATCGCCTGCTCCTGCGCGACCTTGGCCGCGAAATAACCGTTCTCCGGCATCCGGTCGCAGCCGACGATCGACAGCGCGACGTGATGGCGCACGCCTGCGGCCACTTCGGCCTTGCCGAGATTGCGTGCCGACGCGCGGAAGAAGTCCAGCACCGCCTGCGGTTCCCATGACGGCGCATTCGCCACGTCCACGACGACGTCCGCGTCCGTCAATGCGTCGGTCAGGCCTTCGCCCGTGATGGTATTGACGCCGGTGCGCGGCGATGCGGCAAGCGCCTGATGGCCCGCTTCACGGAGCAGCGTGACGACACGCGAGCCGATCAGGCCCGAACCGCCGATGACTACGATCTTCATCGCAAAATCTCCTGACGAAAGGATTTCAATGGAACGCGTGCGGCACGTGACGGGCGCCGTATCCGATGAAGGCGGTCATGACCGTCGCATCGCGTGGCGCAATTGTGGAAGAATCATGTCCTATCCATCAGTGCCAAGAATCGTCGATCGGACTGGTCCATGCCGTGTCTTTTCGCGTCATCCACGAGACCGAGATGTCTGCGCAAACGCCCACACTGACCATCGAAATCGATCGACAACATCAGTTGCCGATCTATCTGCAGATTTGCGAGCGGTTCAGGACCGCGATCGCCGCGGGCCATCTGCGTCCCGGCGATCGCGTGCCCGCGCTGCGCGGTCTGGCGACGCAACTGAACACGGCGCGCGGCACCGTCGAGCAGGCTTACACGATCCTGGTCGACGAGGGATATCTGCAAATGCGCGGCGCGGCGGGCACGTTCGTATCGCCGTCCCTGCCGAAATCGCTGACGCGGTCGGTGCCCGCGCGACCCGACGAACACGCACGGCAAGTCGAAAACGACGACTTGCTCCGAGCGCCGGGCATGTCGCGCGACAGTCCGTCTCCGCAGCGCCCGCAGCCAATCGCCGTCGCGATGAGCGGCGAGCCGCGCCCGTTGCAACCCGGGGTCCCGGCGCTTGACGCATTTCCGCGCAAGGTGTGGCATCGGCTCGTGTCGCTGCGCGCGCGCAGCGGCGAACGCGCGCTGCTCGGCTACCCGCATCCGGCAGGTTATCGGCCGCTACGCGAACACATCGCCACCTATCTGGCGCTGTCGCGCGGCGTCACCTGCGTGCCGGAACAGGTGTTCATCACCAGCGGCTACCGCGCAACGCTGGAACTCGTGCTGCGCAGCCTCGCGCGTCCGAACGACCGTGTATGGTTCGAGGATCCCGGCTATCTGCTCGCGCGCAGCTTTCTTTCCGAGACAGGCGTGCAACTCGTCCCGGTGCCGGTGGACGCCGATGGAATCGACGTCGAGCGCGGCATGCAACTGGACGCGCAGGCACGCTTCGCGCTGGTGACGCCGTCGCATCAGAGCCCGCTCGGGCACACGCTGTCGCTTTCCCGACGCATTGCACTGCTGGATTGGGCCGAAAAAACGTCGGGCTGGATCGTCGAGGACGACTACGACAGCGAGTTTCGCTATCTCGGCCGCCCGCTGCCGGCGCTGAAGAGCCTCGACCGGCGGGATCACGTGATCTATTGCAGTACCTTCAGCAAGGCGATGTACCCCGGTTTGCGGCTTGCGTACGCTGTCGTGCCGGAACGCGCGGTGGAGCGCGTCGAGCGCGTGGCATGCAGCATGAATGCCGGTTCGCCGACGCTCTTGCAGGCGGCGTTGGCGGATTTCATCGAACAGGGGCACTTTGCCCGGCATCTGAAGCGCATGCGTACGCTGTACGGCGAGCGACGCACGCTGATCGTGCATGCATTGCGGCAGGCGTTCGGCGAGCGGCTGATCGTCGAATTGCCGCCCGGCGGCATCCAGTTCGCGGTGCGGTTCGCCGAGGGGCCCGACGGGCCGGTCGACGATGTCGCCGTTGCCGCGCGTGCCCGCGACGCGGGACTCGCGGTCTTGCCGCTGTCGATCTGGTACACGAACAGTCACACACGGCAAACGCCGCGCGGCCTCATCATCGGATTCGCGAACATCGCCGATGCGGCCGAAGCGCACCGTCACGCGCAAACGCTGCGCGCGTGCCTGGACCGCTGACACGCGGTACGCAGCAACTGCGTGCAACGGGAAACATGCAATCGCCCCGGACGTCAAGGACGTCAAGGACGTCAAGGACGTCAAGGACGTCGAAAAATTTTCGCATTTGACTTGAATCAAGGCTACCGTCTTCCAGCACTCTCACACTGTATTCATCATCGCGACGCAGGCATTAGCCAGCTATGGAAGACATCGATGTCAAAGCAAGTGACCGATGCCTATCGTGTGGTTGCACCGCAGTTCGACCGGCAGCAAGGAAGGATGAAAAAGATGCTTCTCTTGCCGTTGTCACTGCTACCGATCGTCATCGCGATCGGCAGCTTCCCGTCGCTTGCTCGCGCTGAGGACGGAGAGCGTCTCGCCCAGCAGCTCTGTGCCACTTGCCACGGTGCTCACGGACACAGCGAATCACCCATGTTCCCGCGCTTGAGCGCTCAGACACCGGAATATCTCACCATGCAGCTCAAGGGCTTCCGCGAGCACACGCGAGGCGAGACGCATGCGCGCGCGTATATGTGGGGTATCGCGTCGCGACTCGACGATGTGACGATCGCATCGCTTGCCGACTATTACTCGCATCAGGAACCGGTGCATGGCAAGGCAGGCGACGCCACGCTGATGGCGAGAGGGAAGGATATTTTCGAGCATGGCGCCCCGGACCGGGGAACCCCGGCATGCGCGTCGTGCCACGGCCCGCAAGGCCAGGGTGCCGGCATATTTCCACGGCTTGCAGGACAACACCAAAACTACTTGCTTCGGCAGATCGAGTTCTTCAAGAACGGGACGCGCGCCAATGCCCCCGTCATGACGGCCGTTGCTCACACACTGGATTCCGACGACGCCAAAGCGGTCGCCACATGGCTCGAATCGCAGTAGTGTCGGCGACGATCCCTACAAGGATCAAGGTCACCGCAATTCGAGCCAGTTGAGAGATTCCGGCATGTTGCCATTGGCACAGATACGCTCCGCGCTGCGTCATTTCATGCGGTACCAGGCGATGCCGCCGTTATCGCGTTTCATCTCGGCTTCGCGCCGATGCAGCAGATAATTCAGATGCGCAATGCGCTCACCGGCGGCCACCTCCAGCAGATTCGGATCGGATCCTGTGGAACAAATGACCTACGTGACTTCGATGGCAACCTGCACGGCGAAAACGGCCAGCATCAGCACGAATTCATACCCCACCTCCCGGAAAACGGACTGGTTCAACCCAGAATTCACCAGACGGATTCCAGCGCACCTCGACGCACCACCCAGACAACCATCACAAATCTTTTAACTTTCCGTGAGGACTTCGGTACCGGCCCGTCCCTACGCTGTGCGCATGTTTCCAGGACCTGCACCCAGGAGCCCACCATGCACACCCGCAGACGCTTTCTGTTCGCCGGCGCCACCGGTCTCGCGGCGCTCGCCGCGCTGACCTCCGCGGGCCGCCGCACACTGTTGCGCAGCGCCGTCGCCGCCCCGGCCGGCGGCTTCGAAGTCACCCGCAGCGACGCCGAATGGCATCGGCTGCTGACGCCCGCCCAGTACGACATCCTGCGCGAAGCCGGCACCGAGCCGCCGTACAGCAGCCCGCTGAACGACGAGCACCGGCGCGGCACGTTCGCGTGCGCGGGCTGCCAGCTCCCGCTGTTCTCGTCGACGACGAAGTTCGACAGCCATACCGGCTGGCCGAGCTTCTGGGCGCCGCTCGATCACGCGGTCATCACGAAAACCGACCTGTCGTTCGGAATGATCCGCACCGAAGTGCTGTGCCGCCGCTGCGGCGGCCACCTCGGCCACGTGTTCGACGACGGGCCGAAGCCGACCGGGCTGCGCTACTGCATGAACGGCCTCGCACTCGCGTTCCACCCGGCTTCGGCCTGATCCCGCCCCGACACCTCCCGGAGACTGCCCCATGCTGCTCATCGTCCTCGCCTATCTCGGCGGCGTGCTCACGATCCTGAGCCCGTGCATCCTGCCCGTGCTGCCGTTCGTGTTCGCGCGCGCCGACCAGCCGTTCACGCGCACCGGCCTGCCGCTCCTCGTCGGCATGGCGCTCACGTTCGCCATCGTCGCGACGCTGGCCGCCGTCGGCGGCGGCTGGGCCGCGCAGGCCAACCAGGCCGGCCGCTGGGCCGCCCTCGCGCTGCTCGCGGTGTTCGGCCTGACGCTGCTGCTGCCGCGGCTCGCGGAACACCTGACCCGCCCGCTCGTCGCCGCCGGCAACCGGCTCACCGGGCTCGCGCAGCGCGACGGCCGCCCGGCCGGCCCCGGCTCGTCGTTCCTGCTCGGCATCGCGACCGGCCTGTTGTGGGCCCCGTGCGCCGGGCCGATCCTCGGGCTCGTGCTGACCGGCGCCGCGCTGCACGGCGCGAACGTCGGCACGACGCTGCTGCTGGTCGCGTATGCGGCCGGCGCGGCGACGTCGCTCAGCGTCGCGCTCGTGATCGGCGGCAAGGTGTTCGTCGCGATGAAGCGCTCGCTCGGCGCGGGCGAATGGATCAAGCGCGGGATCGGCGCCGCGCTGCTGGCCGGGGTCGGCGCGATCGCGCTCGGCCTCGATACCGGCGCGCTCGCGCAGTTGTCGACGGTCACCACGGGCGGGCTCGAGACGAAGCTCGTCGACCGCCTCACCGGACGTGGACGCGGCTCGGCCGCGCAACCGCCGCCAGCCGCGACGGGCGCCGCAGGCGGCGCGACGACTGGCGTCATGGCCGCCGCAGGCACGCCCACGCAGCCGGACGGCGCGATGATGCGGGCCGCGGACGCGTCACCGCAACCAGCCACGCAGGCGATGCGCGCCGCCGCCGCCGCACCGGCCGCGCTGCCGGTCGAAGGCACGCTGCCGTCGCTCGACGGCGCGGTGCAGTGGCTGAACTCGCCGCCGCTCACGACCGCCAGCCTGCGCGGTAAGGTCGTGCTCGTCGACTTCTGGACCTATTCGTGCATCAACTGCCTGCGCACGCTGCCGTACCTCAATGCGTGGGCACGCAAGTACGCGCCGTACGGGCTCGTCGTGATCGGCGTGCACGCGCCGGAATTCGCGTTCGAGCGCGACATCGGCAACGTCCGCAAGGCCGTCCACGATCTCGGCATCCGCTATCCGGTCGCGATCGACAACAACTATGCAATCTGGCGCGCGTTCGGCAACGAATACTGGCCGGCGCACTACTTCGTCGACGCGCAGGGCCGGATCCGCCGCCACCACTTCGGCGAAGGCGAATACGCGGAATCGGAGCGCGCGATCCAGGCGCTGCTCGCCGAAGCGGGGCATCCCGACGCGCTGAAGGTGCCGGTCGGGCTTGCGGGCGCGCCCGCGCAAGGCGCGCAGGCCGCCGCCGACAACGCGGACGTCCGGTCGCCCGAAACCTACGTCGGCTATGCGCGCGCAGACGATTTCGCGTCGCCCGGCGGCGTGGTGCGCGACGCCGCGCATCGCTACGACGCGCCGGCCCGGCCCGGCCTGAACGACTGGGGCCTCGCCGGCACGTGGAAGGTGGGCGCGGAGGACGCGGCGCTCGCGGCGCCGGCCGGCCGGATCGTCTACCGCTTTCATGCGCGCGACCTGCACCTCGTGCTCGGGCCCGACGCGAACGGCCGGCCGGTGCGCTTCCGGGTCACGCTCGACGGCGCGGCGCCCGGCGACGCGCACGGCGCGGACGTGGACGCGCACGGCTACGGCACCGTGACCGGACAGCGGCTGTATCAGCTCGTCCGCCAGTCCGGCCCGATCGCGGATCGCACGTTCTCGATCGAGTTTCTCGACCCGGGCGTGCGCGCGTATTCGTTCACGTTCGGCTGAGCGCCGGCGGACACCCGGTAGCGCTTCATCCGGTCTTGCACAGGAGTACATCGTGAACACGACATCATCGCGCCACTCGCCCCCGCGACGCGGGGCCGTCGTCCGGCATCGCCTCGCCGTTCTCGCAGTCGCCGCCGCGGCCGCGTTCGGCTATCAAGGCATCGTCAACTCCGCCGAACCGGTCGCCGCCATGCCGGCGCCTGCGCTCGACGAAACGCCCGCTGCATCGCACAACGAGACGGCCGTCTTCGCCGGCGGCTGCTTCTGGGGCGTGCAGGGCGTGTTCGAACACGTGAAGGGCGTGAAGCAGGTCACGGCCGGCTACGCGGGCGGCATGGCGGCCACCGCGCACTACACGCTCGTCGGCACCGGGCTGACCGGTCATGCGGAATCGGTCAGCATAGTCTACGATCCCGCGCAGATCACCTATGGGCGGCTGCTGCAGATCTTCTTCTCGGTCGTGCACGACCCGACCGAGCTCAACCGCCAGGGCCCCGACGACGGCACGCAGTACCGGTCGGCGATCTTCCCGACCAACGCGCAGCAACGCGCGGTCGCGAACGCGTACATCGCGCAGCTCGGCAACGCGCACGTGTTCCCCGCGCCGATCGTCACGCGCGTCGAGCCGTTCAACGGGTTCTATCCCGCCGAGACCTATCACCAGAACTATCTGGAGCTGCACCCGGACGCGCCGTACATCGCGATCAACGACCTGCCGAAAGTCGCCGGGCTGAAGCAGCTGTTCCCGTCGATCTACCGGTCCGACGCGGTGCTGTGGCGGCAGACGCGACTCTGACCGCGTCAGGCGCGCGCCGCCGGCCGCCGCCATCGAGATCGAGGCGCGCGCAACGATCCGCTTCGGGCACGTCGTCGTGCCACGCGGATCGTTGCGCGTTGCCGCGGATTCCATCGCACGCAATCACGTCGAACTTCGGCGCCCGTCGCACCGCCGCATCCCCCTCCTGCAGGCACGGATTCGTAGAGAACAACCCTAGCCCTGCCGCGCAAGGCCGGCTCCCCCCGGCCAACTTCGCGTAGACTGGATCACGGCGGCCGCTCGCGTTCGGCGGCGGTCGCCGCTCCCGCCCCGGAAGGAGACGTCAAGCATGCGTATTGCGCCTTTGCTGGACAGCAATCCTGTCGAACCGCCCGCCGGCGCGCAGACGCGCGACCTGCGGCGCGTGCCGATTCACCCCGATCACTGGTAT
This sequence comes from Burkholderia ubonensis subsp. mesacidophila, assembly GCF_002097715.1. Classification (NCBI taxonomy): domain Bacteria; kingdom Pseudomonadati; phylum Pseudomonadota; class Betaproteobacteria; order Burkholderiales; family Burkholderiaceae; genus Burkholderia; species Burkholderia ubonensis. The sequence continues at coordinate 198,096 of NZ_CP020739.1, read as the reverse complement.
CCGCTCGCCTGGTCGCGCGAGGTCAAGCGCGGCGGCACGCTCGGCGTGCGCTTTGCCGGCGATCCGATCGTGCTGGTGCGCACCGCGTCCGGCGCGGTCTTCGCGCTCGAGGACCGTTGCGCGCACCGGCAGGTGCCGCTGCACGCGGGCGTCGTGACCGGCGAATCGATCCGCTGCTGCTATCACGGCTGGACCTACGACTGCACCGGGCGCTGCATCGACGTGCCCTACCTCGGCCGCGAGCGCCTGCCGAACGGCGTGCGCGCGTATCCGTGCCGCGAGGTGCACGGCCTGATCTTCGTGTTTCCCGGCGACGCGGCGCTGGCCGGCGAGCGGCCGCTGCCCGAGCTGCCGTCGGTCGCGGACAGCGCGTACAAGACGCGCCGCTTCGGCCGCGAGGTCAAATGCCACTACTCGTTCATGCACGAGAACCTGATGGACATGAACCACCAGTTCCTGCATCGGCGGCAGATGGGGCAGATGCGCGCGCGTTCCGTGGGCCGCCGCCGCGGCGAGGACTGGGTCGAGGTCGACTATACGTTCGCGCGGACGGAGGGCAAGCAGCCCGTCGGCGAGGCGCTCGTGTTCGGCGCCAGCAGGAAGGCCGGCGACCAGACCGACAAGAGCGTGATGACGGTCCGCACCGGCTATCCGTACCAGACGCTGCGGATCCTCTCGAGCGAAGGCACGCTGGTGATGGACCTGTGGATCGTCTACGTGCCGCTCGACGCGGCGCAGCGCACCAACCGCACGTTCGGCCTGCTGTCGATCCGCAAGCCCGGCATCCCGTTCGCGCTGGACCTCGCGTGGCCGCTGCTCGTGTGGTTCACCGAACGCATCTTCAAGGAAGACCGCTGGATCGTCGAGCTCGAGCAGGCGGCGCACGACGCGCAGCGCGCCGACTGGAACCACGAGGTGTTTCCGGTCATCAACGAATTGCGCGACCTGCTGCGCCAGTGCGGCGGCCGCGCGGTGATCCCGATCCACAACGCGAGCGAAGGCGCCTGATACCACGAATGCATGCGGCGCCACGGTGCGCCACATGCATTCGCTACAGACGAAACGCGCCCGGCAGCAGCGTTTGCGCGTTGGTCACCTCGATATCGCCCTTCAGGTTGCCCAAGATCACCTCGATGTCGGGCGCGCCGATTTCGACGATCACCTGACGGCACGCGCCGCACGGCGCGACCGGGTCATCCGTGTCGGCCACGACCGCCAGCCGCGCGAAATCGCCCGGACGATAGCCGGCCGCGATCGCGGCAAAGAGCGCCGTGCGTTCCGCGCAGTTGCACAACCCGTACGACGCGTTTTCGACGTTGCAGCCGTGAAAGACCGTGCCGTCGCGCGCTTCCAGCGCCGCGCCGACCTTGAAGCGCGAATACGGTGCGTACGCGCGTTCGCGCGCCGCCTTGGCCTGTTCGATCAGTTTGTCTCGTTCCATTGCGACGACGCCTCGAGTGATGGAAGTAGTGTGGGTGGATACGATGCCGCGCGCATCAGTCGACCCACTGATGGATCGTCGGCGGCGGCGCCTCGCTGGCGTCACCCACCGTGTAGATCCGCTGGACCTCGGCGACCGCGCGCGCGGCGGCGTCCGCGTCGCGCGCATGCACGAAGCCGAGCGGCTCGCCGGCCGCCACGCGCTGGCCGAGCTCCGCCAGCGCCGACAGCCCGACGCCGTAATCGATCGCGTCTTCCGCGCGGGTGCGGCCGCCGCCGAGCGCGACGACCACCAGCCCGAGCGCACGGCAATCGACCCGCTGCACCACGCCGCTCGTGCGCGCCGGCACCGGCACGGTCACGGCGGCCCGCGCGAGGTGACGCGCGGGCGCGTCGATCAGGTCCGCCGGGCCGCCCAGCATCGCGATCATCTTCGCGAAGCGCTCCGCGGCCGCGCCCGAATCCAGCGCCTGCTGCAGCATCGCGTGCGCACGCGCGGCGTCTCCCGCCAGCCCGCCGGTGACGAGCAACTGCGCCGACAGCGCCATCGTCACCTCATGCAGCCGCGCCGGCCGCGACTTGCCGGTCAGGTAGTCGATCGCGCACGCGACCTCGATCGCATTGCCCGCGCACGGCGCGAGCGACTGGTTCATGTCGGTGAGGATCGCGGTCGTCTTCATCCCCGCGCCGTTGCCGACGTCGACGATGCTGCGCGCCAGCTCGACCGATTTCTCGACGGTCGGCATGAACGCGCCGGAGCCGACCTTCACGTCCATCACGAGGCCGTCGAGCCCCGCCGCGAGCTTCTTCGACAGGATCGACGCGGTGATCATCGCGACCGACTCGACGGTCGCCGTGATGTCGCGCGTCGCGTAGATCCGCTTGTCCGCCGGCGCGAGCTGCGCAGTCTGGCCGATGATCGCGACGCCGACGTCGCGCACCGTGCGGCGAAACGCCTGCGTGTCCGGCGTGACGTCGTAGCCGGGAATCGCGCTCAGCTTGTCGAGCGTGCCGCCGGTATGGCCGAGCCCGCGCCCGGAAATCATCGGCACGAAGCCGCCGCACGCGGCGACCATCGGGCCGAGCATCAGCGACACGACGTCGCCGACGCCGCCCGTCGAATGCTTGTCGATCACGGGCCCGCCCAGGTCGAGCCCGCGCCAGTCGAGCACCTCGCCCGAATCGCGCTGCGCGAGCGTCAGCGCGACGCGCTCGTCGACGCTCAGGTCGTTGAAATACACGGCCATCGCAAAGGCCGCGACCTGGCCTTCGGTGACGCTCCCGTCGGTCACGCCGCGCACGAACGCGGCAATGTCCTCGCGGCCGAGCGGCTGGCGGTCGCGCTTCTTGCGAATGAATTCCTGCGGCAAAAACATCGTCGAACTCCTCAATAGGAAGATGGCCGGACCGCGCCGGCGCCATGGCCGAGCACGGCAAGCAGATTCGCGAGCAGGCTCGACGCGCCGAAGCGGAACGTCGCGGGCGTCGCCCAGCCCGGCCCGAACACCTGTTCGGCGAGCGTGAGATAGGCGGCCGCCTCATCGGCTGTGCGCACGCCTCCCGCCGCCTTGAAGCCCACCGCGCGCCCCGACTCGCGGATCGTGCCGAGCATGATCGCGGCCGCGTCGAGCGTCGCGTTGACGGGCACCTTCCCCGTCGACGTCTTGATGAAATCCGCGCCGGCCTCGATCGCGATCTCGCTCGCCTGCCGGATCAGCGCCGGCTCGCGCAGCTCGCCCGATTCGATGATCACCTTCAGGCACTTGCCGGCCGCGGCCGCGCGGCATTGCGCGACCAGCTCGCGGCCGATTTGCGCATCGCCCGCGAGCAGCGCGCGATACGGAAACACGACGTCGATCTCGTCCGCGCCGAGCGCGGCGGCGTCGGCGGTTTCGCGCGCCGCCGCGTCGGGCGGCAGGTCGCCGGACGGGAAGTTCGTCACGGTGGCGATCGGCAGCGCGAGGCCGCGCGCCGCCAGCGCGGCGCGTGCGGTTGCAACGAAGCGCGGATACACGCACAGCGCCGCGGGCGTGCCGACCGGCGTGTCGGCCGATGCGGCCAGCGCGTCGATCCGGGCGTCGGTGTCGTCGTCGTTCAGCGACGTCAGATCGACGAGATGCAGCGCCTTGAGCGCCGCCTCGGCCAGCAGGTTGCGTGACACAGGGTCGGTGGGGGAAGCCTTCATGCGGGCAAATCTCGCTCAATGCAGGGAAAAGAACAGGCCGGCGATCGCGGCGCTCATCAGGTTCGACAGCGTCGCGGCCGTCAGCGCGCGCAGGCCGTGCCGGGCCACCTCCGAGCGGCGTTCCGGCGCGACCGCGCTGAAGCCGCCCGCGAGGATCGCGATCGACGAGAAGTTCGCGAAGCCGCACAGCGCGAACGACACGATCGCGATCGTCTTCGGATCGAGCGCCGCCGCGCCGCTCTTCAGGTACGGCGACAGGTCGCCGTACGCGACGAACTCGTTGAAGATCAGCTTCTCGCCGATGAAGTTGCCGGCCAGCACCGCATCATGCCACGGCACGCCGATCATCCACGCGAGCGGCGCGAACACGCGGCCGAGCAGGCCCGGCAGCGTGACGTGCGGAAAGCCGGCCAGCGCCGCCGCGCCGCTCACGATCAGGTTCATCAGCGCGATCAGCCCGACGAACGCGATCAGCATCGCGCCGACGTTGATCGCGATCCGCAAGCCCACGGACGCGCCGGACGCGGCCGCCTCGATCACGTTGGCGGCGCGCTTGTCATCGAAGTCGAGCCCCTCGACGACGATGCGGCTCGGCTCGACGGTCGGGAACAGCAGCTTGCCGAACAGCAGCCCGCCCGGCACGGCCATGAACGACGCGGCGAGCAGGTACTCCATTTTTACGCCGAGGCCAGCATAGCCGACCAGCACGGAGCCCGCAATCGACGCCATGCCGCTTGCCATCACCGTGAAGATCTCCGCGCTCGTCATCTGCTTCACGAACGGCTTCACGAGCGCCGGCATCTCGCTCTGCCCGAGAAAGATCGTCGCGACGGCCGAGCACGCTTCGATCCGGCTCACGCCGAGCAGCTTCGCCAGCGCAGCTCCAAGGATCGCGACGATCCATTTCATCACGCCGAGGTAGTACAGCACCGCGATCAGCGCGGTGACGAAAATGATCATCGGCAGCACGCGCAGCCCGAACACGAAGCCGCCGTCGCCGAACAGCTGGAACATCCGGTTGTCGACCAGCCCGCCGAACACGAACGCGATGCCGTGGTTGCCCATGTCGAGCACGCGGTTGACGCCGTTCGCGGCCGTCGCGAGCGCCGCGCGGCCCACCGGCACGAACAGCACGAGCGCGCCGATCGCGAGCTGCGTGAGGAGTGCTGCGATCATCGTGCGGCCGCGCACCGCGCGCCGGTTGTTCGACAGCAGATAAGCGATCAACAGCAGGAACAGCATGCCCGACAGACTGCGCAGAATATCCACGTGGTGCCCCCTCTCTCATTGTTGGAACGTGCTCGCCGGGAGCGAGCCCGTCAAATGCCCGCGCCGCATCCGGCGCGGGCCGGTGTAACGCGCATGGCCGCCGTCACTCGGCCGGTACGCCGTGCTGCCAGTGTGCCCAATCCTTCACGATCGCGTTGACGAGCGGCGAACCGGCGAGATAGAGATTGTCGAGCGCCGGCACGAACCCGCCCTGGCTCTGATAGTCGAGCAGGTTGTCGACGTCCGAGCCGCCGGGCGGCGGACGGTCGAAATCCGAGCCCGAGCGCAGCACGGCCACGCGCTGCGGATCGGCCAGCCCCGCCGCCGCCGCGCGCTTGATCACCTCGAACGTCGCATTGTCTTCCTGCTGCGTCGTGCAGTACACCCCCTTGCCGTCGGTCAACAGGCGCGTCCATTCGCTGGCGCGCTCGCCGAGCTTGGTGCCGGAGAACCACGTGTCGCCCGCCAGCGTGTCGCACTGGATCACGGCCGGGCGCTGGTTGGCCGGCGCATCGGGATACTTCGCGCGATAGGCGGCCGCCTCCTTGCTGTCGTGCAGCGTCACGCCGCGCGACAGCGCGAGCGCCTTCTGCAGCAGCGCCTCGTTCAGCTGGAAGACTTCGGTCCGGTAGTCGAGCGGCGGCTTGTCGGTTTCGCTCTTCGTGTTGATGCCGAGATAGCCCGACTTCCAGCCGGCCGGAATCTCGCGCGCATCCAGTTCCCACTGGATGCCGAAGTCGACCAGGTAGCGGGCCCACGCCGCCGAGCCGAGCGTGCCCTGCGCGGGATCGATGCCGGCGATGCCGGTGACGAGGAAGTAGGTCCGGCGCAGGTCGAACCGGCGCGAGTAGACCAGCGCAGCCATCGAGGCCGCCGCGTTCGCGTGGCCCATCCCGGTCGTCAGCACGCAGACGTCGTCGCGCGTGCAGCTCACGGCCGGATAGTCGGGCGACAGGCCCGGCACCGCGATCCGCTGCAGCGGCCCGAGACGATCGAGCCATGCCTTGCCTTCCGGCCCGAACATCGTGACGATCAGCACCTTGACCGGGCGCGGCCGTCGCGCGCCGTCGCCTGCCGCATGCGCACCGTTCGCGAACGTGCCCGCCAGCGCCAGCACGGCAAGCAGTTGAAGCACTCTCTTCTTGATCATGAAAATCCTCGCGTGAAGCGTTCTTTGGTTCTCGTGATGGCGTCGGGCGTCAGAACTGGTAGCCAACGCTCGCGTAATAGCCCCAGCCGGTCGAGCGGTTCTGGAACGGCCCGTCGCCGAAGTTCAGCTCGGTGCCGTTCCACTGGCCGCCGTTATGGAAGTAGCGGGCCGCGGTCCAGAACCGCCAATGCTTGAACGAATAGATCAGCACGTTCGTCGAGACGAACGCGGTGTCGGTGCGCGCGTCGCCGCCCGACCGCTCGCGCAGCTTCGAGCCGAAGTCGTAGTTGAAGAAGCCGACGTAGGTCAGATTGCCGCCGTTGAACGTGCCGATCGGGTAGATGTACTTCATCTGCGCGCGGTAGCCGTCCCACGAGTTCTGGTTGGCGGCGCCGTAGTTCTCCCACTGCCGGCGCACGTACAGGTTCGCGGACAGCAGCAGCTTCGTATGCGTGTCGATGTCGGTGCCGAAGCCCGCATACAGCGTGTTCTGGCGTCCCGCCGTGTTGTGCCCCTGGTCGTAGATCCAGTCGAACGCCACATACCACTCCTTGAACGGACCGAAGCCGAGGCGGCGGCCGACGAGATCGTCGATCGACACGCGCGGCTCCTGTTCGCTGAAGAGCGGCGATCCCTTGTTCGTGACGCCGGTGTCATAGCCGTTGCCGACGCCGAACACGCGCGGCACGTCCACGTAGCCGTACAGGTCGAACGGGCCCTTCCGGCCGAAGTACTCGTATTCCAGGTACACGTCGTTGGTCCGGTGCGGCCCGAAACGGATGTTCTTCGACCCGATCACGCCGAGGCTCTGGTGAAACCACGTCGACAGGTACGGCGACGGCGCGGGCGGCGGCGGCGGGTTCGGCACGACCGCGCCGCTCTCGGCGAGCAGCGGCGCGCCCGGCGGCGACTCGGCCCGCGCCGGCGTCGCGGCCAGCATGCCGGCCGCCAGGGTCAGCAGCGCGAGGCCGATGCGCGCCGCCGGGTATGTCGAATGCCTTTCACCTCTTGACTCGTTATTCAGTTCTTCTATGCACATGCGCCTGATCCTGCGTCCGTATTGTTGTTGTCGAAGGCTCGACGCGCCTCTCGTCGAGCATGGGCCGCCCCGCGTTCCGGTTGCCCCACAATCGAGCGCGCCGCCTGCTTCAGGTGCGCACGCGCATCGATGTTGACCAATCAGTCAGCTTCAGGCGTGTCCTGCGGATGAAACGGGAGGGATCAAGCACAACCCGTGCCATATATTGACCGTTCGGACAGGTTGCGGCGCGCGCGGCATCCGGCCGCCGCCGTGCGCGCCGCCGGGATCGTGGCACTGTTCCGGCCCGGCGGCACCGCACGACAGCGAAGCCGCGCGCGAGGCTCAGCGGTTTCGCTCGACGGGATGCGGCTCCCTGAGCCGGTTCGCGAGCCGCGCCGCGTCGTAGTAGGCGGCAGCCGGCGGCCGCTTCAGATAGCGCCCGGCGCCGCGCACCGCGCGCAGCTCGCCGTCCGCCCACGCCAGCGCGCCGCGCGTCAGCGTATGCGTCGCGACGCCCTGCACCGTCATCCCTTCGAACACATTGAAGTCCACCTTCTGATGATGCGTGTTGACCGAGATCGTCTTCGTCGCGGCGGGATCCCACACGACCAGATCGGCGTCCGCCCCCTCCTGCACCGCCCCCTTGCGCGGGTACAGGTTGAAGATCTGCGCGGCGTTCGTCGACGTGATCCGCACGAACTCGTTCGGCGTGATACGCCCGTGATTCACGCCGTGATGCCACAGCACCGACATCCGGTCCTCGACGCCGCCGCAGCCGTTCGGGATCTTCGTGAAATCGTCGCGGCCCATCGCCTTCTGCGACGCGCAGAACACGCAGTGATCGGTCGCCGTCGTATGCAGCTGCCCGGACTGCAGCCCGCGCCACAGCGCCTCGCGATGCCCGGCCGAGCGGAACGGCGGGCTCATCACGTGGGCCGCCGCGCGCGTCCAGTCCGGATCGCGGTAGACGGCTTCGTCGATCACGAGATGGCCCGGCAGCACTTCACCAAACACCCGCAGGCCTTCGATGCGCGCGCGCGCGATCGCGTCCACGGCGTCCTTCGACGACACGTGGACGATGTACACCGGCACACCGAGCACCTGCGCGATGCGGATTGCGCGGTTCGCGGCCTCGCCCTCCACTTCCGGCGGGCGCGACAGCGGATGCGCTTCCGGCCCGGTCATCCCGCGCGCGAGCAGCGCCTGCTGCAGGCGGAACACGAGCTCGCCGTTTTCCGCGTGCACGGTCGGCAGCGCGCCGAGCTCGAGCGAACGCGAGAAGCTGTTCACGAGGATCTCGTCGTCGGCCATGATCGCGTTCTTGTACGCCATGAAGTGCTTGAAGCTCGACACGCCGTGATCGTGGACGAGCGTGCCCATGTCGCGGTGCACGGTCTCGTCCCACCACGTCACCGCGACGTGGAAGCCGTAGTCGGCCGCCGCCTTCTCCGCCCAGCCGCGCCATTCGCGGAACGCGTCCATCAGCGGCTGCTTCGGGCTCGGGATCACGAAATCGATGATGCTCGTCGTCCCGCCCGCGAGCCCCGCGGCGGTGCCGGTGAAGAAATCGTCGCTCGCCGTCGTGCCCATGAACGGCAGCTCCATGTGCGTATGCGGATCGATGCCGCCCGGCATCACGTATTGGCCGTGCGCGTCGACGATCGTCGCGCCGGCCGGCGCGTCGATCTGCGCCGCGATCTGCAGGATCGTGCCGCCGTCCTGCGGGTCGGCGCACAGGATGTCCGCGCGATACGTGCGGTCCGCATCGACGACTGTGCCGCCGCGAATCAGGGTTGCCATGTTGCTGCCTCCTCGTTGACTGACAGTGTTCGAGCCACGCACGGCGACGCTTACGCGCTCGCGACTTGCGCGCTTTGCCCGGTACGCCATTTCATCCACGCCCCGTAAACAGCCGACGCCAGCACGAGGCCGACGAACCAGGCATAGGTGTAGAGCGTGTTGAAGAACGCCGGCACGTTCGGAAACGATGCGGGAAACGCCGTATGCAGGAAGCCCGGCAGGTTCGGCAGCACGCCGACCGCCAGTGCGGCGAGCGCCGCGGGGTTCCAGCCGCGCGCGTAGCTGAAGCGGCCGTTCTCGTCGAACAGCGCGCGCGTATCGAGCTGCGTGCCGCGGATCAGGAAGTAGTCGACCATCAGGATGCCCGCGACCGGCCCGAGCAGCGCCGAATAGCCGACCAGCCACGTGAAGATGTAGCCGTCGGTCGTCGCGAGGATCTTCCACGGCATCATCACGATCGCGATCGTCGCGGTGATCAGGCCGCCCGTGCGATACGAGATCCGCTTCGGCCACAGGCTGGAGAAATCGTAAGCAGGACCGACGAGATTCGCGGCGAGGTTGCAGCACATCGTGTCGAGCGTGAGGATCACGAGCGCGATGCCGACGCCGATGCCCGTCATTCGGCTCGTCAGGTCGATCGGATCCCAGATCGCCTTGCCGTAGATCACGACGGTCGCCGACGTCACGACCACCGACACGACCGACAGCAGCGCCATCGGCACCGGCAGCCCGATCGACTGCCCGATCACCTGGTCGCGCTGCGAATGCGCGAAGCGCGTGAAGTCCGGAATATTGAGCGCGAGCGTCGCCCAGAAGCCGACCATCGCGGTCAATCCCGGCCAGAACGTCGCCCAGAACAGCCCGGCCTTCCTGCCGCCGGCCGCGAACTGCGACGGCGCCGACAGCATCGAGCCGAACCCGCCCGCCTTCGACGTCGCCCACCAGACGAGCGCGACGCACATCACGACCTTGATCGGCGCCGACCAGCTTTCGAGCCAGCGGATCGAATCGGTGCCGTGCAGGATGAAATAGAGCTGCAGCGCCCAGAACACCAGGAAGCACGCCAGCTGCCCGACGGAAATGCCGACGACCGGCAGCGCGGCGCCGTGCAACGCATTGCCGGTCAGGATGTTCAGCAGCGTGTAGATCGCGCTGCCGCCGAGCCAGGTCTGGATGCCGTACCAGCCGCACGCGACGATCGCGCGCAGCAGCGCCGGCAGTTTCGCGCCCTGCGTGCCGAACGACGAGCGCACGAGCACCGCGTACGGGATGCCGTGCTTCGCGCCCGCGTGGCCGATCAGCAGCATCGGCGCGAGCACGATCAGGTTGCCGAGCAGCACGGTCAGCACCGCCTGCCACGGCGACATGCCCTCCTCGGTCAGGCCGGCCGCGAGCATGTACGACGCGATGTTCATCACCATCCCGACCCACAGCGCCGCGAAGTGATACCACTTCCACGTGCGCTGCGCGGCCGTCGTCGGCGCGAGGTCGTCGTTATAGAGACTGCCGCCGTGCGCGGCTGCGCCGTCGGGATCGGCGGGGTTCGCTGTCAGCTTCATCGAAAACGCTCCACGGAATCATCCACGCCCGCGCCGCATGGCGCGCGACGCCGGACCGGAAGGATCGGAAACGGCGCGCGGAACATGTCCCGCACGCCGCACACCGGTCAGGCAGCCTTCTCGTGCTTCGCAGGCGCCGCCGCGCTCGCGCCTGCATCGACGCGCGCCGGATTGTTCGGATGCGTGGTCCAGTTCGCATAGCCGCCCGCATCGACGCGCTCCATCGTGATGCACTGCTCGACCGGGCAGACATGCATGCATAAATTGCACCCGACGCATTCCGCGTCGATCACCTCGAAGTGGCGCACGCCGTCCTTCTCGCGCGTGATCGCCTGGTGCGACGTGTCCTCGCACGCGATATGGCACAGCCCGCACTGGATGCAGCGATCCTGGTCGATGCGCGCCTTGATGTCGTAGTTCAGGTTCAGGTATTGCCAGTCGGTGACGTTCGGCACCGCACGGCCGCGCACGTCGTCGAGCGTCGCGTAGCCTTTCTCGTCCATCCAGTTCGACAGGCCGTCCACGAGATCCGACACGATCCGGAAACCGTAATGCATCGCGGCCGTGCACACCTGTACGCTGCCCGCGCCGAGCACGATGAACTCGGCCGCGTCGCGCCACGTCGAAATGCCGCCGATGCCGGAGATCGGCAGGTGCGGCGTTTGCGGATCGCGCGCGATCTCGGCGACCATGTTCAGCGCGATCGGCTTGACCGCCGGCCCGCAGTAGCCACCGTGCGTGCCCTTGCCGTCGACCGTCGGGATCGGCGCCATCTGGTCGAGGTCCACCGCGACGATCGAGTTGATCGTGTTGATCAGCGACACGCCGTCCGCCCCGCCCTTGTATGCTGCGCGCGAGCCCATCCGGATGTCGCTGATGTTCGGCGTCAGCTTCACGAGGCACGGCAGCTTCGTGCCTTCCTTGACCCAGCGCGTGACCATCTCGACGTATTCCGGCACCTGCCCGACGGCCGCCCCCATCCCGCGCTCGCTCATCCCGTGCGGGCAGCCGAAGTTGAGCTCGACCGCATCGGCACCCGTATCCTCGACGAGCGGCAGGATCCATTTCCAGTCGCGTTCGTTGCACGGCACCATCAGCGACACGATCAGCGCGCGGTCCGGCCAGTCGCGCTTTACCTGCGCGATCTCGCGCAGGTTCACGTCGAGCGGACGGTCGGTAATCAGCTCGATGTTGTTCAGCCCCGCGATGCGCTGGCCGTTCCACTGCACCGCGCCGTAGCGCGAGCTGACGTTGACGACGTGCGGATCGAGCCCGAGCGTCTTCCAGACGACGCCGCCCCAGCCCGCTTCGAATGCGCGGTTCACGTTGTAGGCTTTGTCGGTCGGCGGCGCGGACGCGAGCCAGAAGGGATTCGGCGAAGTGATGCCCGCGATGGTGCAGCGAAGGTCGGCCATGTTCGGCTCCGTGAGTGTGGGGTCGTTGTCGTGATCGATCAGGTGGGCGATGTGTATTCGTGCTGCCGGCTCAGGCCGCCTGCGCGTCGCGCTGCACGAGGGCGGCGTCGATCGACGCCGCCGCGCGCTTGCCGTCCTGCACGGCCTGGACCGTCAGGTCGACGCCGCCCGTCGCCGCGCAATCGCCGCCCGCCCAGACATCCGGCAACGTGGTTCGTCCATCCTCGCCGACCGCGATCCGGCTACCGTCGAGCGTCAGCAGCTCGCGCTCGATGCCGACCGGCACTAGGGTCTGGCCGATCGCCTTCAGCACCATGTCGGCGTCGATCGTGAAGCGCTCGCCCGACGCCGCCTCGAATTCCACGCCCGTCACCTGCCCGTCGACGCCGCTCAGGCGCACCGGCTTCGCGTGCGTGACGAGCGTGACGCCGCTCTTCTGCGCGAACTCGCGTTCCGCCCAGGTCGCGCTCATCGCTTCCACGCCGCGGCGATAGACCATCGTGACGCGCGCCGCGCCGAGCTTGCGGCTCTGCACCGCCGCATCGACCGCCGTATTGCCGCCGCCGATCACGACCACGCGGCGTCCAACCGGTACGTTCTCGAGCGCATCGGCCTGCCGCACCTGCTCGATGAAATCGACTGCATTCATCACGCCGGCGAGGTCTTCGCCGTCGAGCGCCAGGGCCCGCACGCCACCGAGCCCGATCGCGAGAAACACTGCATCGTGCTGCTGGCGCAGCGCGTCGAGCGTCACGTCGCGTCCGAGCGCGACGCCCGTCTTCAGCTCGATGCCGCCCACCGACAACAGCCAGTCGACCTCGCGCTGCGCAAAATCGTCGACGGTCTTGTAGGCTGCGATGCCGTATTCGTTGAGCCCGCCCGCTTTCGCATGCGCGTCGAGCAGCGTGACGCGGTGCCCCGCGAGCGCGAGCCGATGCGCGCATGCGAGCCCGGCCGGCCCTGCGCCAACCACCGCGACGTGACGCCCGGTGTCGGGCGCACGCCGGAACGCTACGGCGCCCGACGCCATCGCCCAGTCGGTCGCGTGCCGCTGCAGCGCGCCGATCGCGACGGGCTGCGCGTCCTGGTGATTGCGCACGCATGCGCCTTCGCACAGGATCTCGGTCGGACATACGCGCGCGCACATCCCGCCGAGCGGGTTCGCGGACAGGATGTCCGTCGCCGCGCCTTTCAAGTTGCCGTTGCCGATCTTGCGGATGAAGCCGGGGATGTCGATCTGCGTCGGGCATGCGTGCACACACGGCGCGTCGTAGCAGTAGTGACAGCGGCTTGCCGCCGCGGCTGCGGCGCTCGGATCGAGCAGCGGCGAGATATCGGCGAATTCGCACGAGAGTTGCGTGGACGACAGGCGATGCGCGGCGATGTCGCCGGTTTGCTGGGTGGCCATACACGTTCCTTCGTCAAAGTGAGGACATAGCCGTGCCTGCCGGCTGCGCCGAGGCGGAGCCGGGACGGCGGTTTTATGGGCGATGCGGTCAGTCGATAACGGGAATGCCGGCTACGGCTGCGTCGTCATGAAGCGGATTCGCACGCGCGCGACAGCATCGCGTGCAGCAACACGTTCGCGCCTGCCTCGATCCATTCGGGCGTCGCGTCCTCGATTTCGTTGTGGCTGATGCCGTCGACGCACGGCACGAACACCATCGAAGTCGGCGCGACCTGGGCGAGATAGCATGCGTCGTGGCCCGCGCCCGACACGATGTCGCGATGCGAATAGCCGAAGCGCTCGGCCGCGGCGCGCACGGCCGTCACGCAGTCTGCATCGAACGCGACGGGCTTGTAGTAGAAGATCTGTTCGAGCTGCGTGTCGAGACCGATGCCGCCCGCGATGCGTGCGACGCCGTCGCGCAGCGCGGCGTCCATCTGCGCGAGCACGGCGTCGTCCGGATGCCGGAAGTCGACGGTGAAGAACACCCGCCCCGGGATCACGTTCCGCGAATTCGGAAAGACCTGCATCATGCCGACCGTCGCGCACGCGAACGGCGCGTGATCGAGCCCGATCCGGTTGACGAGATCGACGACGCGCGACGCGCCCAGCAGCGCATCGCGGCGGCGCGGCATCGGCGTCGGGCCGGCATGCGCCTCCTGTCCCGTCAGCGTGATTTCATACCAGCGCTGCCCCTGCGCGTCGGTGACGACGCCGATCGTCTTCTGCTCCGCTTCGAGAATCGGCCCCTGTTCGATATGCAGCTCGAACGCCGCGTGCAGCGGGCGCCCGCCGCACGGCACGTCGCCCGCATAACCGATGCGCGCGAGCTCGTCGCCGATCGTCTTGCCGTCGACGTCCTTGCGCGACAGGCCGTAGTCGAGCGAGAACACGCCGGCGAACACGCCCGACGCGACCATCGCGGGTGCGAAGCGCGAGCCCTCCTCGTTGGTCCAGATCACGACTTCGACCGGATGTTCGGTTTCGATCCCGTAGTCATTAAGACTGCGAATCACTTCGAGCCCGCCCAGCACGCCGTAGATGCCATCGAACCGGCCGCCGGTCGGCTGCGAATCCGCATGCGACCCGGTGACGACGGGCGGCGCGCCCGGCACGCGGCCCTCGCGACGCATGAACACGTTTCCCATCTGGTCGACCGTCACCGTGCAGCCGGCGGCTTTCGCCCAGCTGACGATCAGGTCGCGGCCGGCTTTGTCCAGATCGGTGAGGGCGAGACGGCAGACGCCGCCTTTCGGCGTCGCGCCGATCTTCGCCATCTGCATCAGGCTGTCCCACAAACGCTTGCCGTCGACCTTGATCGACGGGTCGAGTGCCGCCCGCTTCGCTGCTTCGGATACCGCGTTCATTCGCGTCGCTCCTCTGGATCAGTCATGCTGTCGATTCAGTCGCTGCCGGTGCATGCGCGGCCTGTTCCGGGGCATGGCCGCACGCGCAGGGTGCACGTTTCCGGTTCACTGCCGACGAGTGACCGGGCGATTTGCCGGGGTCCGCCGCCGCTCGTCCAATCCTGTCCGATTGGACAGGTTTTAGGCGAATCCCATTGGCAAATCAATGTCTTTCTTGCGTGAAGACATGTAGCGAGAAGCGTGCCACTGCGTCGCAGCATTGCGTGATGTGCACCGCGATCCGGGTGCGTGCCAGCCCGTGTACGAGCGGCTAGAATGAAGCGCAACGCGGCATCCGCGCCGCGCGAGGCCAACGATGAAACGTGACGAAGCCGTATCCGAAGCGATGGAAAGCGACGCAACGCCCACGCCTTTGCGGCGGCGCAAGGCGCACATCCGCGAGTCGAATGAAGCGCATCTGCTTGCGTGCGCCGAAGCCGTGTTCGCGGAGCGCGGACTCGAAGGCGCGAGCACGGCGATGATCGCCGAACGCGCGGGCCTGCCAAAGGCCAACCTGCATTACTACTTCCCGACGAAGCTGGCGCTGTACCGCCGGGTGCTCGAAGACCTGTTCGAGGACTGGCATCGGGCGGCCAATACGTTCGAGAACAGCGACGATCCGGTCGAAGCGATCGGCGGCTACGTGCGAGCGAAGATGGAGTTGTCGCGCCGGCGGCCGCTGGGCTCGAAGGTCTGGGCCAACGAGATCATCCACGGCGCGGAGCACATGCAGGACATCCTGGCGCAGCGCGTCAAGCCGTGGTTCGATACGCGTGTGAAGGTGATCGACGACTGGGTCGCGCGCGGGCTGCTCGCGCCGATCGACGCGCAGGCGCTAATGTATCTGATTTGGGCGACGACCCAGCATTATGCGGACTTCGATGCGCAGATCCGCGCGCTGAGCGGCAAGCGCGCGCTGACGCAGAAGGCGTTCGCGGAGAAAACCGAGCAGGTCGTGCAGCTCGTGATTCGTGCGTGCGGAGCGGTTTCGCCGAACGCGAAACGATAGGCGGCAATGCCGCGCGGTCGTCGGAGATATTTCTGGCGCTGGAAATGCAAAAACCCCCGCCGGATGGGCGGGGGTTTCTGGCTAAGGGAGCCTGACGATTACCTACTTTCACACGGGAATCCGCACTATCATCGGCGTAGAGTCGTTTCACGGTCCTGTTCGGGATGGGAAGGGGTGGGACCGACTCGCTATGGTCATCAGGCAAAGAGGGTTGTCGCGCGGCTTCGCAGCGCGACCAATCTGGGAAGAAGCAGTAATCTTGGGTTGTGCGTATCAGCACATCGCGGTCATTCAACCGCTCTGTAAAACAGACTTGTTATAGGATCAAGCCTTACGGGCAATTAGTATCAGTTAGCTGAACGCATTACTGCGCTTACACACCTGACCTATCAACGTCCTGGTCTCGAACGACC
The DNA here is from genome assembly GCF_002097715.1 of Burkholderia ubonensis subsp. mesacidophila. NCBI lineage: Bacteria > Pseudomonadati > Pseudomonadota > Betaproteobacteria > Burkholderiales > Burkholderiaceae > Burkholderia > Burkholderia ubonensis. The sequence goes on along the minus strand of NZ_CP020739.1, from coordinate 181,982 downwards.
CTTCAAGGGGATCTAGTCCCCAGGGATATCTCATCTTAAGGCGAGTTTCCCGCTTAGATGCTTTCAGCGGTTATCTCTTCCGAACATAGCTACCCGGCGATGCCACTGGCGTGACAACCGGTACACCAGAGGTTCGTCCACTCCGGTCCTCTCGTACTAGGAGCAGCCCCCTTCAAATATCCAACGCCCACGGCAGATAGGGACCAAACTGTCTCACGACGTTTTAAACCCAGCTCACGTACCTCTTTAAATGGCGAACAGCCATACCCTTGGGACCGGCTACAGCCCCAGGATGAGATGAGCCGACATCGAGGTGCCAAACACCGCCGTCGATATGAACTCTTGGGCGGTATCAGCCTGTTATCCCCAGAGTACCTTTTATCCGTTGAGCGATGGCCCTTCCATACAGAACCACCGGATCACTATGACCTGCTTTCGCACCTGCTCGACTTGTCGGTCTCGCAGTTAAGCACGCTTATGCCATTGCACTATCAGCACGATTTCCGACCGTACCTAGCGTACCTTCGTACTCCTCCGTTACGCTTTGGGAGGAGACCGCCCCAGTCAAACTGCCTACCATGCACTGTCCCCGACCCGGATCACGGGCCAAGGTTAGAACCTCAAACAAACCAGGGTGGTATTTCAAGGACGGCTCCACCGAAACTAGCGTTCCGGTTTCATAGCCTCCCACCTATCCTACACAGATCGGTTCAAAGTCCAATGCAAAGCTACAGTAAAGGTTCATGGGGTCTTTCCGTCTAGCCGCGGGTAGATTGCATCATCACAAACACTTCAACTTCGCTGAGTCTCGGGAGGAGACAGTGTGGCCATCGTTACGCCATTCGTGCAGGTCGGAACTTACCCGACAAGGAATTTCGCTACCTTAGGACCGTTATAGTTACGGCCGCCGTTTACCGGGACTTCAATCAAGAGCTTGCACCCCATCATTTAATCTTCCGGCACCGGGCAGGCGTCACACCCTATACGTCCACTTTCGTGTTTGCAGAGTGCTGTGTTTTTATTAAACAGTCGCAGCCACCAGTTTATTGCAACCCCTTCACCCTCCTGGCGCAGGCCAGTCAAGCTACAAGGGCGTACCTTATCCCGAAGTTACGGTACCAATTTGCCGAGTTCCTTCTCCCGAGTTCTCTCAAGCGCCTTAGAATACTCATCTCGCCCACCTGTGTCGGTTTGCGGTACGGTCATCGTTAGACTGAAGCTTAGAGGCTTTTCTTGGAACCACTTCCAATTGCTTCGCTCCCTAAGGAGCTCGCGCCACACCCTTGAATCCTGCGCCCGGATTTGCCTAAGCGCCTTCTCCAATGCAGCGACCGGGACTTCCAACACCCGGACAACCTTCCGCGATCCGTCCCCCCATCGCATCTAACAATGGTGCAGGAATATTGACCTGCTTCCCATCAGCTACGCATTTCTGCCTCGCCTTAGGGGCCGACTCACCCTACGCCGATGAACGTTGCGTAGGAAACCTTGGGCTTACGGCGAGGGGGCCTTTCACCCCCTTTATCGCTACTCATGTCAGCATTCGCACTTCCGATACCTCCAGCACCCTTTACAAGGCACCTTCGCAGGCTTACGGAACGCTCTCCTACCATGCGAGCAAAGCTCGCATCCGCAGCTTCGGTATATAGCTTAGCCCCGTTACATCTTCCGCGCAGGACGACTCGATCAGTGAGCTATTACGCTTTCTTTAAAGGGTGGCTGCTTCTAAGCCAACCTCCTGACTGTTTTAGCCTTCCCACTTCGTTTCCCACTTAGCTATATTTGGGGACCTTAGCTGGCGGTCTGGGTTGTTTCCCTCTTGACACCGGACGTTAGCACCCGATGTCTGTCTCCCGTGATTGCACTCTTCGGTATTCGGAGTTTGCTATGGCGGGGTAATCTGCAATAGACCCCCCAACCATGACAGTGCTCTACCCCCGAAGGTGAGACACGAGGCACTACCTAAATAGTTTTCGGAGAGAACCAGCTATTTCCAAGTTTGTTTAGCCTTTCACCCCTATCCACAGCTCATCCCCTAACTTTTCAACGTTAGTGGGTTCGGACCTCCAGTACGTGTTACCGCACCTTCATCCTGGCCATGGATAGATCACTTGGTTTCGGGTCTACGCCCAGCAACTGAACGCCCTATTCGGACTCGCTTTCGCTACGCCTGCCCTATACGGTTAAGCTTGCTACTGAACGTAAGTCGCTGACCCATTATACAAAAGGTACGCCGTCACCCCTTACGAGGCTCCGACTGTTTGTATGCATGCGGTTTCAGGATCTATTTCACTCCCCTCCCGGGGTTCTTTTCGCCTTTCCCTCACGGTACTGGTTCACTATCGGTCGATCACGAGTATTTAGCCTTGGAGGATGGTCCCCCCATCTTCAGACAGGATTTCACGTGTCCCGCCCTACTTGTCGCACACCTAGTTCTTTCATACTGTTTTCGCCTACAGGGCTATCACCTGCTATGGCCGCACTTTCCAGAGCGTTCGGCTAACAATACAAATAAAGAGTGCAAGGCTCATCCCATTTCGCTCGCCACTACTTTGGGAATCTCGGTTGATTTCTTTTCCTGCGGTTACTTAGATGTTTCAGTTCACCGCGTTCGCTTCACTAGACCTATGTATTCAGTCTAGGATGACCCAAAAGGGCCGGGTTTCCCCATTCGGACATCTACGGATCAAAGCTCGTTTGCCAGCTCCCCGTAGCTTTTCGCAGGCTACCGCGTCCTTCATCGCCTGTGATCGCCAAGGCATCCACCACATGCACTTGTTCGCTTGACCCTATAACGAGTCTGTCTTGCGACGACTGTTACAGGTTGAGTTCTCGCGTTGTGCCGTATTCCAATTGAGTCAAACATAGAGTTCGAATCATCTTGAGATACATCGATACAATCACAACCCGGATAGTTTCCACGTCCATCTCAAAGACGCTTCCGCTATCCAAATTACTTACTTCTTCCAGATTGTTAAAGAACGACAGCCGATATGGTGTTACTCATATCACTCTGACTGGCTCAATCGCCAATGACAAAGACTCGAACAATCATCATTCGAATGTTTGTCATTGAAGATTGGTGGAGGCAGACGGGATCGAACCGACGACCCCCTGCTTGCAAAGCAGGTGCTCTCCCAGCTGAGCTATGCCCCCATACAGAGACTTCCCAGGGTTTCAGCCTGTCGGCATGGGGCGCTCGTAAGCGCTGAAGCGCTAACGATCACCGACACGTCAGACAATTGGTGGGTCTGGTTGGATTCGAACCAACGACCCCCGCCTTATCAAGACGGTGCTCTAACCGACTGAGCTACAGACCCCTGAGTCTGTCTTGATTTACAGCCGATAAGCGTGAGCGCTCAACTTCGCGAGATAGCTCTAGAAAGGAGGTGATCCAGCCGCACCTTCCGATACGGCTACCTTGTTACGACTTCACCCCAGTCATGAATCCTACCGTGGTGACCGTCCTCCTTGCGGTTAGACTAGCCACTTCTGGTAAAACCCACTCCCATGGTGTGACGGGCGGTGTGTACAAGACCCGGGAACGTATTCACCGCGGCATGCTGATCCGCGATTACTAGCGATTCCAGCTTCATGCACTCGAGTTGCAGAGTGCAATCCGGACTACGATCGGTTTTCTGGGATTAGCTCCCCCTCGCGGGTTGGGACCCTCTGTTCCGACCATTGTATGACGTGTGAAGCCCTACCCATAAGGGCCATGAGGACTTGACGTCATCCCCACCTTCCTCCGGTTTGTCACCGGCAGTCTCCTTAGAGTGCTCTTGCGTAGCAACTAAGGACAAGGGTTGCGCTCGTTGCGGGACTTAACCCAACATCTCACGACACGAGCTGACGACAGCCATGCAGCACCTGTGCGCCGGTTCTCTTTCGAGCACTCCCGAATCTCTTCGGGATTCCGACCATGTCAAGGGTAGGTAAGGTTTTTCGCGTTGCATCGAATTAATCCACATCATCCACCGCTTGTGCGGGTCCCCGTCAATTCCTTTGAGTTTTAATCTTGCGACCGTACTCCCCAGGCGGTCAACTTCACGCGTTAGCTACGTTACTAAGGAAATGAATCCCCAACAACTAGTTGACATCGTTTAGGGCGTGGACTACCAGGGTATCTAATCCTGTTTGCTCCCCACGCTTTCGTGCATGAGCGTCAGTATTGGCCCAGGGGGCTGCCTTCGCCATCGGTATTCCTCCACATCTCTACGCATTTCACTGCTACACGTGGAATTCTACCCCCCTCTGCCATGCTCTAGCCTGCCAGTCACCAATGCAGTTCCCAGGTTGAGCCCGGGGATTTCACATCGGTCTTAGCAAACCGCCTGCGCACGCTTTACGCCCAGTAATTCCGATTAACGCTCGCACCCTACGTATTACCGCGGCTGCTGGCACGTAGTTAGCCGGTGCTTATTCTTCCGGTACCGTCATCCCCCGACCATATTAGGATCAAGGATTTCTTTCCGGACAAAAGTGCTTTACAACCCGAAGGCCTTCTTCACACACGCGGCATTGCTGGATCAGGGTTTCCCCCATTGTCCAAAATTCCCCACTGCTGCCTCCCGTAGGAGTCTGGGCCGTGTCTCAGTCCCAGTGTGGCTGGTCGTCCTCTCAGACCAGCTACTGATCGTCGCCTTGGTAGGCCTTTACCCCACCAACTAGCTAATCAGCCATCGGCCAACCCTATAGCGCGAGGCCCGAAGGTCCCCCGCTTTCATCCGTAGATCGTATGCGGTATTAATCCGGCTTTCGCCGGGCTATCCCCCACTACAGGACATGTTCCGATGTATTACTCACCCGTTCGCCACTCGCCACCAGGTGCAAGCACCCGTGCTGCCGTTCGACTTGCATGTGTAAGGCATGCCGCCAGCGTTCAATCTGAGCCAGGATCAAACTCTTCAGTTCAAACCTGTTACTGTTTTCGGTTCCGTAGAACCGGTCGCTCACTCAAAGCTGACAGGAATATGAATTGCTTCATAAACCTGACTTACTTTAGTGTGAGACTCTTGATACTTTTGCTAATCCGATCCAAGGATCGGCTCGCTGTCATCAAGCGCCCACACTTATCGGCTGTTAATTTTTAAAGAGCATTTCTGCGAGAAGTACCGCTTTCTCGGCAGCGCTGCGTTGTCAGCAGCAGAGAAATGAGATTATGAACTCTGTTTCGCAGTTCGTCAACAACTTTTTTTACTACATCGTTGCGACTGCGGGGTTCATCTTCCTCGGCGACCCCGGCGCCTGAATCCAGACACCCGAACCGCTTCGCTTCCCCTCTTCCGCGCCGCGTTGCCGTTAGCGCGAAAGAGGCGTGATTCTAGGCACGTCCTACGTTCTGCGCAAGGGGTTTCGTGAAATAAATTCAAAAGCCCACGTTAAGCACGTTGTCCAATAACGCACGTCTCTCTATATATAGATGAAACGTACGGGACGCACCGCACAAACCCGATCGTGCTGCCCGCACCTGATTGACCTCCCCGGCGCCACGCCTCCATACAGGATCCCATTTATGGGATGAAGGTCGAATGCGCCGTCGAGTATCATGCCGCGATCGCACCACGCACAATGACCAACGATGGACAGCTCCACTCAATCTGACGAAGCCGATCTCCGCGCCGAATACGCAGCACTACGCCAACGCGCCGCCGCGTTGGAGGAACAGGTCCCACCGCTCCTGCAACGCATTTCAAATGTGCTGCCTCGTATCGGGGGACAATCCGAGCCGGCGGATGATTACCGGGAACTGCTGGTCGGCGCGCGCAACGCCGCACTGGTGGCCATCGAGAACTACCAGCAGGCGATCCCCTTCCTGCAGACTGCGGAATCGATCGTCGAACAGCTGGACAAGACGCCCGAACGTGACGAGGACGCGGAGTGGCGCGATGCGCTGCTGCAGCGCCTCGATGAACTGATCGACGTCGCGACCGTGATGATCGACGATGCGGAAACGCATTACGGCATGGCGCAGGAAACCAATCCCGCCGACGTGCCGCCATCCCTGCTCGACGATTGAACAGCCGCGACCTCCGGCAACAAGCAGTGAGCCCATGCAAATCGGCTCACTGCTCCGATCGGCGATGCAGTCCGCACCGCCCTCCATATATCAGAAGCAGCAACAGCCCTTGTTCGAGCCCTTCCGGATCGACAGCACGGTTAGCCTGACGCACATCCGCTCGCTCCCCCGCCCGCTTCCCGTAAAAGCTCACCTCGAGCGACGGAACCCCATCGAATCAGCTCGCCCGCATCAACCGGGACTGACGCAGCAACTCCCCAAAAGCGGTGCCATCCGGTAGGCGAGTACTCGGCGGACTTGATCCGCCTGCCCGACGCACACCAGGTCCGCATTAACATCTGCACGCGTCAAATTTACCGCGGCCACCTGAGCATAGATTGCCGTCGAAATACCAAGCGCAGAAACCGTCAGTGCCAGGGAAAATGGCCAATTTCATACTAGTTAATCGCACCGACACTCGCGCGACCGGCCTAAAAATTCACCCACACATTAACCACTTCGACGAATCATGAAATTGTCAATACGGGGTAACGTGCTGGCGACTGCATCTTTTCGCGCAACGACATAGAGATGGAAAAGCTATTGATTTACATCAATTCGATGTCCCCCTTTACATGGACACGCCTTCAGGAAGCGTTGCCGACTCAATACTGGTGCGAATAGAATCGCATCCGACACATACAACCTTTCGGTAACCGGGTGAGGGCAGCAAGCTCGCCCAATCGCCAACTCGGCCCCCGGCACGACCAATGCACCGGCCTTTCCGGCCAACACCCGCGCGCTCGACACCGGATAGCGATAGTCGCAAGACTGCTCGCCATATTAGAGAGTCGTCGTACTCTGGGATACGCGGGACAGCGCCAGCGCGCATAAAAATACATGCAAAATAAATGCGTGATTTAGTATGACCAGGATCAAATGAGATGACATTCAGCAAAAACTGAGAAAAATCTCAGATTTCAAATCGCATAAATTTGTTATCTTCTTGCAACCATCCTGTCGGGTGATTCAAATTTCGCACCGCCATTTCAAAGCAATGGCCACCCTGCGCGCATTTCAATCGATGCCGCGAGCTTCACTTCACTATAGCCAGTATTTTCGATTTGCCATTGGTCGAGTTTCGTCGATTGGTGTTGAGGTTAAAGATACAAGGTTGACGGCGCTCATTTGGAGTGGTTCTCATGAAGCAAATAGTTTCAACGAGCAACGGATCTCTCGATAGCCGAGCCCGGATCGTCGCGTTCCCGTTCGCGGGCGGCAGCGACGCCAGCTACATCGACATCGCGCGCGAACTGGGCGACGCATTCGCTTTCACGACGCTCAGCCTGCCCGGTCGGGGCGCGACCCAGCACATCCCGTTCTACGACGACTGGCCGTCTCTCGTCGACGATCTCGCGACTGAAATCGCGCGGCTCGACGACGGGGCGCCGCTGTTCCTGTTCGGCCACAGCCTCGGCGCACTGCTCGCCTACGAAGTGGCACGCGAGCTCGAGCAACGCGGCGGCGTGCAGCCGGCCGGCGTCCTCCTGTCGGGCCATCCCGCGCCGTCGCGCGAACGCGCAACCGACGCGTGGCGTCAGCGGACGCACGCGCTGCCCGACGCCGGCTTCGTCGAAGCCGTGCGGCGCTGGGGCTTCTTCCCGGATGCCGTGCTCGACGATCCCGACGTCGCCCGCTACGTTCTCCCGCCGCTGCGGGCCGACCTGCGACTCGCGGAAACCTATCGGCACGCGCGCGGCGGCGTAATGCGCGCGCCCTGCGCGATCTACGGCGGTGCGGCCGATCCGAGCACGACCGTCGACGATCTGCACGCATGGCGCGCGCACGTTTCGCCGCACCATGCCTGCCCGGTCGAATCGTTCGACGGCAATCACTTCTATTTTCTGGATCCGTCGTCCCGCGCGGCGCTGTGCGCGAGCGTCGCCGGCCACATCGAGCAGTGGCTCGCAGCGCGCCCCGCGTCGATCGTCGCCGCAGCGCCCGACGCGGACACGCGCGTCGCCGCGTGCCTGCGCGCGGTCGACGATTGGGGCGATGCGCATTCGGTGCTCGCCGCGATTCGCGAGCACGTCGTACGCACGCCCGATGCGCTCGCGCTGAAGGACGGCGAGCGCACGTGGACCTACCGCCAATTCGCGTCGCATGCGGTCGATCTCGCCGACGCGTTTCGCGCGGCAGGCGTCGCCCGGCAGGACGTCGTCGGCGTCTTGCTGCCGCACGGCGCCGAGTACGTGCTGACGATCGTCGCCGCCTGGTCGATCGGCGCGTCGGTGTGCCTGCTCGAGAAGAGCTGGCCGGATTCGCTCGTCGGCGAATTCGTCGCGAGCTGCCGCGTCGCGCAGATCGCGACGATCCCCGCGCTGCTCGCGCGCGCAACCCGGCATCTGCCCGACGCGCGCTGCACGCTCGTCGACGCCTGGCCGCCGCACGCGGAGCGCGAATGGACGCCCGTCGCGGCACGCCGCGACGACATCGCGTTCGTGTCGCTGACCAGCGGCTCGACCGGCAAGCCGAAGGCCGTTCTCACGACGCACATCGGCACGAGCTACTGCTTCCACGCGCGCGACGCGCTGTACCCCTACGCCGACGGCGAACGCGAAGGCCTCAACGTGTTTCTCGCGTGGGAATGCCTGCGGCCGCTGATGTTCGGCCTCCCGGCCATCGTCATCGGCGACGACGTGATCTTCGATCCGCCCAGGCTCGTCGCGCTGCTGCGCGAGGAACGCATCACGCGGCTCGTCGTCACGCCGTCGCTGCTCGAAAGCGTGCTCGATTTCCCCGGCATCGCCGCGCAACTGCGCGACGCGCTCGCGCACATGTCCGCGTGGTTCCTGATGGGCGAGGTCGTGCCGCAGCGCGTCGTCGACAAGGCGCGCGCGGCGTTTCCGCCGTCGGTGCGGCTCGTCAACGCGTACAGCACGTGGGAAAGCCTCGACGTTTGCTACGCCGACCTGCTGCCGTCGCGCGCCGACGCCGGCAGCCAGCGCGTGCCGATCGGCCGGCCGCTGCCCGGCTGTGCGCTCGCGGTGCTCGACGAAACGGGGCGCGCGGTGCCGGCCGGCGAGACGGGTGAGCTTTACATCGCATCGCCCGGCCTCGGCCCCGGCTATCTCGACGATGCGGCGCGCACCGCCGAGAAATTCCTGCCGTCCGTGCGCGCGCTCGCCGAGCGCGGCCACGACGCGCCTGTCTACCGGACGGGCGACCGCGCGCGGCTGCTGCCGGACGGCCAGATCGCGATCCTCGGCCGCATCGACAACACGGTGAAGATTCGCGGCTTCAAGGTGCTGCTGCACGCGATCGAAAACGTGCTCGACGCGGTCGACGGCGTCAGCAAGTCGCTCGTCGTGCCGATCGACGATCCGCACACGCGGCAACCGGCGACGCTCGCCGCCTACGTCGTCGGCGTCGACGGCGCGCCGTCCGACACGACGCTCGCGCGGCTGCGCCAGCAAGCGCGCGCGAAGCTGCCCGAATACGCGGTGCCCGCGCATTTCATCGGCCTCGACGCGTTTCCGCTGCGCGCGGGCACGTCGCGCAAGCTCGACAAGCACGCGCTGCCTGTGCCGACTTCTGCGACAAACGCCTCGCACGACACCGCGGCCCCGGTCGCGGGCGACGGGCTGGAGGCGCGACTCGCGGACGTCTGGCGCGACGTGCTCGGCGTCGCGTCGGTCGCTCGCGACGATCACTTCTTCGAGCTCGGCGGCAATTCACTGAGCGCCGCGAAGGCGGTCGGCCTGCTCGGCGAGCGGCTCGGGCTGACACTCGCCGTCGTCGACCTCTATCAGCACAGCCGGCTGCGGGATCTCGCCGACTACTGCCGCCGCTCGCGAGACGCTGCCGCGCGCCCGCGCACGGACGACACCCGCAAGCCACACGCCGCGCGCGCGACGGCGGCCGCAGACGCGCCGAAAGTCGCGATCGTCGGCATGGCCGGACGCTTCCCGGGCGCGAACTCGGTCGACGCGTTCTGGCGCAATCTGACGGAAGGCGTCGACAGCCTGTCGCGCTTCACGCGCGAGCAGTTGCTCGCGAAGGGCGTCGACGCCGCGCAGCTCGATCATCCGGACTGGGTGTCGGCCGCGCAGGTGGTCGGCGACGCGGACAAGTTCGACGCGCTGTTCTTCGGCATCGGCCCGCGCGAAGCGGTGCTGATGGACCCGCAGCACCGGCTCTTCATGGAAGTCGCGTGGACCGCGCTCGAACACGCGGGCTATGCCCGCAGCGACAACCGCTATCGCACGCGCACCGGCGTGTTCGCAAGCTGCGGGATCGACGGCTATCTCGTCCATCACCTGCAAGGCGGCGGTCTGCTCACGCCGCTCGATCCGGGCCGTCTGATGCTCACCGAGATCGGCAACGAGAAGGACTACATCGCGACGCGCGTCGCGTACCAGCTCGATCTCGGCGGGCCCGCGGTGTCGGTCGGCGCCGCGTGCAGCAGCGCGCTCGTCGCGGTCGCGCAGGCGGTGCAGGCGATCCGCGCCGGCCAATGCGAGATGGCGATCGCTGGCGCGTCCGCGCTGTCGTTCCCGAACTTCGGCTTCTGCCACGAGGACGGCCTCGTCGGCAGCGCCGACGGCCACGTGCGGCCGCTCGACACGCGCGCGAGCGGCACGCTGTTTGGCGATGCCGTCGGCGCGGTCGTGCTGAAGCGCCTCGATCTCGCCGAAGCGGACGGCGATCCGATCCTCGCGGTGATCTCGGGCGTCGGGCTGTCGAACGACGGCCGGATGAAGGCGGGCTACACCGCGCCGAATGCGGACGCGCAGCGGCGCTGCATCGTCGATGCGCTCGACATGGCGGGCGTGCGCTCCGAGCAGATCTCGTACGTCGAGTGCCATGCGACCGCGACGCTGATCGGCGACGCGATCGAGCTGAAAGGACTGTCCGACGCATTCGCGCAGACGCGCGGCGACGACGCGCCCATCGCGGGCAGCTGCGCGATCGGCAGCGTGAAAGGCAACATCGGCCATGCGAACTGCGCGGCCGGCATCACCGGGCTCATCAAGACCGTGTTGCAGCTTCAGCACCGACAGCGCGTGCCGACCGTGCATTTCGACACGCTCAATCCGAAGCTCGTGCCGTTCGTCGGGCACGATGCGTCGCCGTTCGTCGTGCAACGTGACGTCGACGACTGGGCGGTCGCCGATCCGTCGACGCAATTGCCGCGGCGCGCCGGCGTGTCGAGCTTCGGAATCGGCGGCACGAATGCGCACGTGATCGTCGAGGAAGCGCCCGCGCGCGCCACCGCGCCTGCCGACGGCGTGCCGCGTGCGCGCCACCTGATAACCGCGTCCGCGCGCACGCCGGGCGCACTCGCACGCAACCTGCGCGCGCTCGCCGAGCGCGTCGCGACAACGGACGCGGCCGAGCTCGGATCCGCAGCGTATACGCTGCACGTCGCGCGCGAAGCGCATCCGCTGCGGGTCGCGGTCGCCGTGCCCGCGCAGCCGGCTGAAGCGGCCGCCGCGCTCCGGGAACGCGCCGGCGCGCTTGCCGACGCGCCCGACGCAGCGGTTCGCGCCAAGCCCGGCGCGACCATCGCGTTCTGCTTCTCCGGCCAGGGTTCGCAGCATCCGGGCATGGCGCGCGAGCTGTATCGATCGAATGCGGAGGCCGGCCGCTTCCGCCACCACTTCGACGCCGCGTGCGCGGCGCTCGAACGCGCGCTCGGCGCGCCGATCGCGGACGCGATCCTGAACGCCGACGACGATGCGATGCGCCGTCCGCTCGTCACGCAATGCGGGCTGTTCGCCGTCGAGCACGCGCTCGCGGCGGTGCTCGGCGAGTACGGCGTGCGGCCCGTCGCGGTCGCGGGACACAGCATCGGCCAGTACGCGGCCGCGGTCGCCGCCGAGGCGCTCACGCTCGACCAGGCGGCCGCGCTCGTCGCGGCGCGCGCGAGCGCGACCGACGCATTGACGAGGTTCGCCGCGGCCGACGGCACGCACGCGCGCGGCGGCATGCTCGCCGTGACGGGCGACGAAGCGCGCATCGAGCAGTGGATCGCGCAGCGCGCCGATCTCTGGATCGCGGTGCGCAACGCGCCAGGCACGCTCGTGCTCGCAGGCGCCGAACCGGCGCTTGCCGACGCCGCACGCGCGCTCGCCGCGCTCGATTGCCGATGCCGGCCGGTGCCGGTGTCGCACCCGTTCCATACGCCGCTGATGCAGCCCGTCGCCGATGCGCTCGCCGCACAGCGCATCGACGGTGCGACGCCGCGGATTCCGATGACGTGCAACGTGTCGGGCGGTTGGCTCGGCGCCGACGCCGCATCGGCCGACTACTGGGCGCGCCATCTGCTCGAGCCGGTGCGCTGGTCGGACAACGTCGCCGCCCTGCTGCGCTGGCAGCCCGACGTCGTGCTCGAAATCGGCCCCGGTACCGTGCTGTGCAGCCTGATCGGCAAGCACCTCGCGGCGGGCGCCGACATCGGAGCGCACGCGCCGCGCGTGCTGCCGGCGCTGCCCGCCGCGCGCAGCGAAACGAACGATGCCGAGCACTTCTGCAACATGATCGGCGAATTGTGGAGCGCGGGCGTGCCGATCGACTGGCGCGCGTACCACGCGCACGAGGCCGCGTCGCCCGGCCGCGCGCTCGCGCGCGCACCGCTGCCCGCGTATGCGTTCGAACCCGACAGCTATTGGACCAGGCCGGAAGCGTCGATCTATGTCGACACGGCGCCCGCTTCGGTCGAGGCCGAAGCGTCGACGGGGACATGCTCCAGCGAATGCGAATGCGCGTGCGCTTCCCGCATCGACCCGCCGCACGCTCCCGCATCGCGCTGGCTCGCGCGACCCAGGCCGCGCCGCCGGCCGCGCATGAAGCTGTACTGCTTCCCGTACGCGGGCGGCAGCAGCCGCAGCTTCGACGGCTGGGCGCGCACCGCGCCCGCCTGGCTCGACATCGTCGCGATCGAATGGCCCGGCCGCAACGCGCGCGCCGAGGAATCGCCCGCGCACGACGACACCGACGACCTCGCCGCGCGCGACGCGATCGCCGCCGCGATCGTCGCGGATGCGGGCGACCTGCCCGTCGCGTTCTGCGGTCTGAGCTACGGCGGCGCGGCCGCGACCGAGCTGCTGGCCGGGCCGCTGCGCGCATGGGCGGCGAGCGGCCAGGTGAAGGGGCTCGTCGTCGTCGGCCGTGCGCCGCTCCTCGAGCAGCCCGCGATCGACGCGCCCGCGGACAGCTTCCTGCTCGTCCCCGCTGCGCTGCGCGACGATCCGTTGTGGCAGGAAATCTTCCGGCCGGTGCTCGAAGCCGACCTCGACGCCGATACGCGCACCGCGCACCGGATCGCGCAGCGCTGGCGCGACGGCGGCCGGCAGCCGCTGCTGACGATCCCGTTGCAGATTCACGGCGGCGAAAGCGATCCGGCGTTCGACTGGCGGCTCGCCGGCGACTGGGCGCGGATCTCGTCCGCACCGCTCGCGGGCCGGCACGCGTATCCGGGCGGCCACGACTTCATGATGCGATGCGAAGCCGAGATCGTCGCACGCGTGGCCGCCTGGTTGCGGCCGCAACGCGATGCGCGCACGACGCCGCCCGCACCGACGTTCGCGCTGCACTGGCAGCCGAGCGCGCCGATCGTCGTGGATGCGACGAACACTGCGCCGCTGCCCGAGTGCGCGGTCTACACGACGGGCCGCGAAGCCGACGTGTTCGAATGGCTCGCGCCGCGCCTGCGCACGAGCGACGGCCACGCGGCGCTGCTGTGCATCGGCGCGGCCGACGATCCGCTCGGCGTCGCGCAATGCGCGGGCGTCGTCAGGCTGTGGCAGGCGCTCGCCGCGCGCGAATGCGCGGGCACGCTGACGCTCGTGCTGCCGGCCGACGCGCGAAGCGGCCCGCTCGTCGGCGCAGCGCGCGTCGCGAGCGCCGAGCATGAGGCGCTGCGCGTGCGGCTCGTGCTCGCCGACGATCATCCGGATCTCGCGCCGCGCGCCGCCGATGCGCGCTGGGCCGCCGAACTCGCGCGCGACGCCGCGCACCTTGCGAACGAACCGTGGCTGCTGCGCCGCGCCGGCCGGATCTGCGTGCCGCGCCTGCTGCCGCACGCGGCGCCGACGTTGCCCGCAGGCGCGCTCGGCGCGGCAGGCGGCCCATATCTGGTCACCGGCGCAACGGGCGGCGTCGGCCGCGCGCTCGTCGACTGGCTGATCGACGAGCAGCAGGTGCCGCCGGGCCGGATCGTCGCGCTGTGCCGCGACGCCGCCTCCGCGCCGCGCGGCGTGCGCGCCGTATCGGTCGATCTCGAAGACGCGCACGCGCTCGACGCCGCGCTTGAATCGATCGATGAAGTCGAAGGCATCTTCCATCTCGCCGGCGTGCTCGACGACGGCCTCATCGCGAATCTCGACGACGCGCGGCTGCGCCGCGTGCTCGCGCCGAAGCAGAGCCTCGCCGCGCTGCTCGCGCACGCACCGCGCTGGCGCACGCGCTGGACGGTCGCGTTCTCGTCGACGAGCGCGCTGCTCGGCGTGCCGGGCCAGGCGAATTACGCGGCCGCGAACGCGTGGCTCGATCAGCTCGCCTGCTGGCCCCCGCAGCCCCCGCAGCCCGGAACGGCCGGCCAGCCGCCCGTGCTGAGCATCCAGTGGGGCAGTTGGGCCGAAGTCGGGATGAGCGCGCGCAACGACCGGGCGCTGCGTCGCGCAATTCAGGACGGTGAGCGCCCGCTCGCGCCCGACGCCGCTTTCGCCGCGCTCGGCGCGCTGCTCGCCGACGCGCTTGCCGGCGCGACGGCCGGACGCCAGTTCGCGGTGTGCGACGTCGACTGGCCGCGCTCGCCGTGGCGCGACGCGCCGATCGTCGCCGAGATCGCGCGCGGCGATGCGTCCGTCGCCGCGACGGCGAGCACGCCCGCGCCGCGCACGGCGGCCGCCATTCGCATCGACGGCGGCCCGGACCCGGCACGCTCGATACAGCCGGCGAACGAATCCGCGCGCCCCGCAAGCTCACGCGACCCCGTTCGCACGTTCCTCGAAGACTACGTGAGCCGCTGGGACGAGCGGCTCGATCTCGCGACGCTCGGGCTCGATTCGCTCGATCTCGCGCAGATGCGCAACGGCTTTTTCAAGAAATTCGGTGTGCAAATACCGCTTTCGACGCTCGCATCGCCGACGCTGAAGATCGGCGAGCTGGCCCGCCGGATGCGGAACGTCGCCGGTATCGCGGACGAATAGATCCGTCCTTCCCGTCAACCGCGCATTCAGACGCGGCCGCAAAGAAGAGGTCGCCGGGCGCTCCCGCCCGGCGCGCCAATCCAGTCAAGGAGAGCAGCATGAGCATCACCCTCATCGAACCCGTCCAGCAATGCACGGGGATCTACCCGTCGTCCGACCTGATGATCGAAGACGGCTATCCGTCGACCGACGCGTTCCAGATCATCCAGACGCAGGACGGCCGCGGCGCGGGCGTCCGCGCGCTGAAGGCGGTCGCGCGCGGAAGGCGGATGGCGCGCGTGTCCGGGCAAATCACCGCGTTCTGCCGGCTGCACACGCTGCAGATCAACACCCACACGCACCTGTACGACCCGCATTTCAGCGGGCTGCTGCTGCATTCGTGCGATCCGAACGTGCGCCTCGACATGGCCGGCTTCGAGCTCTGGTCGCTGCGCGACATCGCGGCGGGCGAGATGCTGACGATGGACTACGCGTCGACCGAGGACGTGCTGATGCGCCAGTTCGAATGCCACTGCGGCGCGCCGAACTGCCGGCGCTGGATCACGGGCGCGAAGGAACTGCCGAATGAAACCGGGCAGGTGTTCCTGGCCGGATTGCAGACGCACACGCTCGTGTGAGCGGCGCGCGCCACCGCGCCCGCTTCATCAACAGAATGGGGAAACGCGTTATGGATGGCTTCATCGAACTGCAGGAACACGACCCGCGCCAGGTGCCTGTCCGTGGCCGCGCGTATCTCGCCGGCGCCGACAGCCCGCGCGTGCCGGTGACGATTCCGATCGCGAACGATCTGGCGCTCGGGCTCGCGCGCGCCGCCGAGACGCCGGCCGAAGCGGCCGCGCTCTGCCGCGCCGCAATCGACGCACGCCTGCCCGACACGGGCGCGCTGCTGTTCCGCGGGCTGCCGATCGCGGACCGCGCCGGCTTCGACGCGTTCATGCAGGCGCTCGGCTACGCGCCGCACAGCTACGACGGCGGCATCGCGGTGCGGGCGCGCGACGCGGGCTACGCACTCCTCGCGAGCCAGGAGGATCCGCGCATCACGATGGCGCCGCACAACGAAATGGCCTATCTGCCGAATCCGCCGCGCAAGGTGTTCTTCTTCTGCGCGGCCGCCGCGGACGCGGGCGGCGAAGTGCCGATCAACGACATCCGGCTCGCCGCCGGGCAGATCCCCGACGAGATTCTCGCAAGGTTCGAGCGCAGGCGGATCGGCTATCACCGTTATCTGCCGCGCGAATCGACGCCGACGCAAATCGGCTGGATGGACACGTTCGGCGTGCGCGACCGTGACGCGGTCGACGCGCTGATGCGCGACAAGGGCTACGACCACCGCTGGCTCGACGACGCCGGCCTCGGCTACGGCTACGTGCACGACGCGTTCCTCGACGACCCCGCGGGCGGCGCGCCGCTGTGGTTCAACCAGGTGACGGAGCTGAACGCGTCGTACTGGCGCAGCCATCCGCTCTTCCCGTCCGATTGGGACGAGGCGCGCTATCCGGCGACGACGACGTACGGCGACGGCGAGCCGATCGACCCCGAGCTCGTCACCGAGCTGCGCGCGGCACTGTGGCGCACGTCGCGCGCGGTCGCGATGCGGCCGGGCGACGTGCTCGTGCTCGACAACATCTACGTGCAGCACGGCCGCTTCGCGTTCTCCGGGCCGCGGCTGCATCTCGTCAGCCTGACCGACTGAGGTTTCAGATGGCATACCGAATCGATACTCCCGTCACGAGCGCGCAGCAGGACACGCGCCACCTGCTGCACCCGTGGGCCGACCTGACCGCGCTCGGCCGCGAGACGCCGACCGTCGTCGTCGACGCGCACGGCACGCGCGTGACCGACGCCGAAGGCCGCACCTATCTCGACGCGATCGGCGGCATGTGGTGCGTGACGGTCGGCTACGGCCGGCGCGAGATCGCGGACGCGATCCGCGACCAGGCGCTGCGCATGCCGTTCTACACGCCGTTCGGCGCGATGACGAACGAGCCGGCCGCCGCGCTCGGCGCGCGGCTCGCCGAACTCGCGCCCGGCGACCTGAAGCGCGTGCACCTGACCACCTGCGGCTCGACCGCGGTCGAATCGGCGCTGCGCTTCGCGCACTACTACTTCGGCGCGACCGGCCGCCCGCAGAAGCGCCACATCGTCACGCGCGGCGACGCATACCACGGCAGCACGTACCTCGCCGCGTCGGTGTCCGGCAAGGCGTGGGACCGCACGTGCTTCCACTATGACGACACGATCGTCCATCACCTGTCGTCGCCGAATCCGTACCGGCGGCCGGCCGGCATGAGCGTCGACGCGTTCTGCGCGATGCTCGTCGACGAGTTCGATACGCTGGTCGCGACGCTCGGCGCCGATCGCATCGCCTGCTTCATCGCCGAGCCGATCCTCGCGTCGGGCGGCGTGATCGTGCCGCCGCCCGGCTACCTCGCGGCGATGCGCGAGCGCTGCCGGCGGCACGACATCCTGTACATCTCCGACGAAGTCGTCACGGGCTTCGGCCGCGTCGGCCACTTCTTCGCGTCGCAAGCGCATTTCGGCATCGAGCCCGACATGATCGTCGTCGCGAAGGGGCTCACGTCCGGCTATCAGCCGCTCGGCGCGGTGCTGATCTCGGAGCGGCTCGTCGCTGCGGTGTCCGGCGAGCGCGCGTACGGCAACGGCGTGTTCACGAACGGCTTCACGTATTCGGGCCATCCGGTCGCCTGCGCGGCCGCGCTCGCGAACATCGAGCTGATGGAGCGCGAACGGATCTGCGAGCACGTGCGCGACGTCGGCCCGTACTTCATTCGCCAGCTCGAAACGTTGCGGCGCTTCCCCATCGTCGGCGACGTGCGCGGCGACCACCTGATGGCATGCATCGAATGCACGAGCGGCGCAGGCGCGACGGGCGCGGTGCCGACGCCGGCGGACATCGCGATCGCCCAGCGCGTCGATCGCCATTGCGAAGAGATGGGCCTCCTCGTGCGGCCGTACGAGAGCATGTGCATCCTGTCGCCGCCCCTCACCGTTACCCGCGCCGACATCGACGAGATCTGCGCGATTCTCGCGACGGCGCTCGAGCGCACGCAGCGCGAGCTCGCGGAATGCACACCCGTTCGCGAGGAAAGCGAGACATGCTGATCGACGGCATCTGCATCGAAGGTAGCGGCGAGCCCCTCTCCCTCGTCGATCCGGCCACGGGCGAGCCGCTCGCGTCGCCCGCCGCCGCGAGCGTCGCCGACGTCGAGCGCGCCGTCGCGGCAGCCGAAGCGGCATTCCCCGCCTGGCGCGCGACGACGCCGCAGACGCGCGCGAGCCTGCTGCTCGCGCTCGCCGACGAGATCGAGCGGCAGGCGGACACGCTCGCGCGCATCGAAAGCCGCAACACCGGCAAGCCGCTTCATCTCGTCGTGCAGGACGAGCTGCCCGCCGTCGCCGACTGCTTCCGCTTCTATGCGGGTGCGGCGCGCACCGCGAGCGGGCCGTCCGCGGGCGAGTACGTCGCGGGCCACACAAGCATGGTGCGGCGCGATCCCGTCGGGGTCGTCGCGCAGATCGCGCCGTGGAACTACCCGCTGATGATGGCTGCGTGGAAGCTCGCGCCGGCGCTCGCGGCCGGCAACACGGTCGTGTTCAAGCCGTCGGAGTGGACGCCGCTGTCGATCGTCGCACTCGAAGCGACGCTCGCGCGCCTCTTTCCCGCGGGCGTCGTCAACGTCGTGCCCGGCGACGGCGCGACGGTGGGCCGCGCGCTCGCCGCACATCCGCGCGTGCGGATGATCTCGCTGACGGGCTCGGTCGAGGCAGGCAAGTCCGTGCTCGCAGCGGCAGCCGGCAACCTCAAGCGCACGCATCTCGAACTCGGCGGCAAGGCGCCCGTCCTCGTGTTCGACGACGCCGATCTCGACGCAGTCGTCGCCGGCATCCGCTACGCGGGCTTCTACAACGCCGGGCAGGACTGCACCGCCGCGACGCGGATCTACGCGCAGCGCGGCATCTACGACGCGCTCGCGCGGCGGCTCGCCGACGCGGCGCTCACGCTGCGCGTCGGCGCACCCGATCGCGCAGACGTCGAGATGGGACCGCTCGTCAGCGCCGCGCATCGCGCGCGCGTGGAGCGCTTCGTACAGGAGGCGGCCGCGCTGCCGCACGCAACTGTGCTGTGCGGCGGCGCGCCGCTCGACGGCCCCGGCTGCTACTACGCGCCGACGGTGATCGCCGGCGTGCGGCACGAAGACGCGCCGATGCGCCGCGAAGCGTTCGGCCCGGTCGTCACGCTGACGCCGTTCGACACCGAATCGCAGGCGCTCCGGTGGGCGAACGACTCCGAGTACGGGCTGGCGTCGTCGGTGTGGACGCGCGACGCGGCGCGCGGCATGCGGCTCGCCGCATGCATCGAGGCGGGCGTCACGTGGGTGAACGCGCATTTCACCTACACGTCCGACATGCCGCACGGCGGGACCAAGCAGTCCGGCTATGGCTCCGATCTGTCGATGCTCGGCCTTGCCGACTACACGCAGCCGCGCCATGTGATGTGGCGGCATTGACGCGCCCGGCGCATCGCGCGGCGCGTGACTTCCAGAACCCGACCCAGACGATTCCCATGACCCCATCCCTTCCTTCCCGCGAGCTCGCCGCGGCCGTCGAAGCGGCCGTCCTGTCGCTCGCCGGCGACGTCGCCGGCCGCACGTTCGACGCGTCGGCCTCGGAGCGTCCGCTGCACACGCTGGGCCTCGACTCGGTGCAGCTCGTCGAATTGTCCGGATGTCTGAACGATTACTACGGCCTCGATCTCGATCCGACGCTGTTCTTCAAGGTGCACGCCCCCCGCGCGATCGCCGCGCATCTGATCACGCAGCACGCGGCCGAGCTTGCACGCAAGCACGGCGTCGAGATCGAGAGCGATGCGAACGCGGCGGCCAGCGCATCCGCCGCTGCACCCGGCAGTCGCGTCGAAATCGACGATGCGCATGACGACACCGAAGGCGACGTCGCGATCGTCGGCATGGCGGGCATCTTCCCGCAATCGGCCGACCTCGACGCATTCTGGCGGCATCTCGCCGCGGGAGACGACCTGATCGCCGAAACGCCGCCGTCGCGCTGGGACTGGCGCGCGGCCGACGGCGAGCCCGCGTCGCGCTGGGGCGGCTTCATTCCGCGGATCGAATATTTCGACGCCGCGTTCTTCGGCATCTCGCCGCGCGAAGCCGAGCAGATGGACCCGCAGCAGCGCCTGCTGATGCAGACCGCGTGGGCCGCGCTCGAAGACGCGGCGGTCCGCCCGTCCGACCTGACGGGCAGCGACGCGGCGGTGTTCGTCGGCGTCAGCACGTCCGACTACATGGCGCTGCTGCCCGGCGCGGACGGCCATCTCGCGGTCGGCAACGCGCACGCGATGCTGCCGAACCGGCTGTCGCACCTGCTCGGCACGCACGGACCGAGCGAGGCCGTCGACACCGCATGCTCGAGCTCGCTCGTCGCGCTGCACCGCGCGGTGCGCGCGCTGCGGCGCGGCGAGAGCAGCGTCGCGATCGTCGGCGGCGTCAACGTGATGCTGACGACGCGGCTGCATCGCGCGCTCGCCGCCGCCGGCATGCTGAGCCCCGACGGACGCTGCAAGACGTTCGACGCATCGGCGAACGGCTATGTGCGCGGCGAAGGCGTCGCGGCGCTCGTGCTGATGCCGCTCGAGCGCGCACGCGCCGGCGGGCATCCGGTGCGCGCGGTGATCAAGGGCAGCGCGGTCAATCACGGCGGCCGCGCGGCGTTCCTGACCGCACCCGACGTGAACGCGCAGGCCGCGCTGATCGCGGCCGCGTATCGCGATGCGGGCGTCGACCCCGCAACCGTTTCGTACGTTGAAGCACACGGCACCGGCACGTCGCTCGGCGATCCGATCGAAGTGCAGGCGCTGCGCCAGGGCTTCGACGCGTACGCGCGCGAGTGCGCCGATGCACACGCGCCGGCGCGCTGCGGCCTCGGTTCGGTCAAGACCAACATCGGGCACCTCGAAGCGGCGGCGGGCCTCGCGGGCGTCATCAAGGTCGTGCTTGCGATGAATCGGCGCATGCTGCCGCCGAGCCTGCATTGCCGCGCGCTGAATCCGTATCTGAAGCTCGACGACAGCCGCTACCACATCGTCACGGAACCGACGCCGTGGCCGGACGCAGCGACGCCGACGCCGCTGCGCGCGGGCGTCAGCTCGTTCGGCTTCGGCGGCTCGAACGCGCACGTCGTGCTGCAATCCGCGGATGCCCGACCGATCGCGCCGGCGAGCGCGTCCGATGCGGCCGGCCCGCTCGCGTGGTTCATCCCGCTGTCGGCGCGCACCGGCACGGCGTTGCGCGCGCGCGCCGCGCAACTCGCCAGCTGGCTCGATGCCGAGCGTGCCGACGACGCGTGGCTGCCTGCACTCGCGAAAACACTGTCGGTCGGCCGCGATCCGATGGCATGCCGCTTCGGCATCACGTGCGCATCGCTCGACGCGCTGCGCACGCAGCTCGCGATCGCGCTGGGCGGCCCTGCCGATTCGCTCGTGCGCGACGACGCTCGCCTGCAGCCGCACGCGAGCGCGCACGCGGCATGGCTCGCGGGCGGGTCCGAGCCGCTGCCGGCCGCATGGAACGAAGCAACGCCGCGCATCCGGTTGCCCGTCTATCCGTTCGAAGGCGAGCGGCACTGGCCGATCGACGAAGCCGCGCCGACGCGCTTCGCGCTCGCCCCCGACGGCGACGGCGCGTACCGGCTGTCGATCGCGCCCGACGCGCCGCTCGTCGCCGACCATCGGCTCGCCGGCGAGCCCGTGCTCGCCGCCGCCGCGCAGATCGTGATCGCGTGGCGCGCGTTCGAAGCGGGCGCGATTGACGCGAACACGACCGTCGCACTTCACGACATCGAATGGCTCGCGCCGATCGCGGTCGGCGCGCCGACCGATCTGCGCGTCACGCTTGCTCGCGACGAGCAGGTCAACGCCGACGCACGATTCGCAATCGCCGTCTGCCCCGCCATCGATACGCCGCTTGGCCACGGATACGCGACACAAATCGCAAGCGCGCCAGCCGGCGCATCCGCGCTCGACCTCGAAGCGATCCGCGCGCGCTGCACGCAACCGATTTCGGCCGATACGTGCTACGACGCGTTCGCCGCGATCGGCATCGATTACGGACCGACCTTCCGCCCGCTTCGCGCGATCGCGGTCGGCCGCGACGAGGCGCTCGCCGAATTCGACCCCGCGGCGCTCGCGAACACGGCGGGCGACGCGCGCATCGTCGCGCTGCTCGACGGCGCGTTCCAGGCGATTGCAGGCCTGCAACTCGCGGACGCGGGGCGCATCGAAGGCGCGCTCCTGCCCGCGGCGCTCGCGCGCATCGCATTGACCGGGCCGGTTGCAGACAGCAGCCACGCCTGGATCCGCGAAGTACCGAACGAAACCGACCGTCGCACGTTCGATCTCGATCTCGTGACCGCGAGCGGCGCATCGTGCGCGTCGCTGCGCGGCTTTGCACTTGCGTCGGCACGAAGCCAGACCTCGCGCGAAGCGCCGTGCCTCTCGGAGCCGGGCGACCATCTGCTCGCGCTGCAATGGCTGCCGTCCACGGCGAATGCGACAAGTACCGCCTCGCCCTCCCGGCGCAACGGTACGTTGACCGTACTCGGTGGCACGCCGGCCCAGCGCGCCGCGCTCGCGGCGACGCACCCGACGACGCCGCGCCTGATCGACGACCTCTCCGAACTCGACGCGCATATCGATCATCTGGTCTGGCTGCCGCCCGCGCCCACGGACGCGAACGCGCCGCTCGCGCGCTGCGCGGGCCTCGACGGCTTCCGTCTCGTCAAGCGGCTGCTCGCGCTCGGCGTCGGCGATCGCGCATTCGAACTGACGGTGCTGACCGTCCGCTCGTGGACGATGCCGGGAGACGCACCCGCGTTCCCCGCGCACGCGGATCTCGCAGGACTGTGCGGATCGCTTGCGAACGAATATCCGCATTGGCGGGTGCGGCTCATCGATCTGTCCGACGCCGACGCGCTGCCGTCCGACTGGCACACGCAGGACGCCGAAGGCGGCCATCCGCTGCTGCTGCACCGCCACGGCCAATGGTTCGCGCGCCGGCTCGTGCCGCTCGCGGCGTTACCGTCGCCCGCCGAGCCGCCGTATCGACCGGGCGGCGTCTACGTCGCGATCGGCGGTGCCGGCGGCATCGGCCGCGTGTGGAGCGAGCACGCGATCCGCGCATGCGGCGCGCAAGTCGTATGGATCGGCCGACGGCCGCTCGACGCGCAGATCGACGCGCACTGCGAAGCGCTCGGCGCGCTCGGGCCGCGCCCGTCGTATCTGAGCGCCGACGCGAGCGACGCCGGCAGCCTGCGCGCCGCGCGCGACGCTGTGCTCGCGCGCTTCGGCCGGATCGACGGCGTCGTGCACACGGCGATCGTGCTGCAGGACGGCGGCCTCGCGCTGCTCGACGACGCGCAGTTCAGCGCGGCGCTGAACGCGCAGGTCGCGACGACCGCGAACCTCGCGCGCGTGTTCGGCGAAGACGCGCTCGACTTCATCCTGTTCTTCTCGTCGCTGCAAAGCGCGTTCGTCGCGGCGGGCCAGAGCAATTACGCGGCAGGCTGCGCGTTCCGCGACGCGTTCGCCGACTGGCTGCGCACGCAGGTGCGATGCGCGGTCAAAGTTGTGAACTGGGGCTACTGGGGGCAAACGGGCGTCGTCGCGTCCGACGCGTACCGCCGGCGCATGGCCGCGCTCGGCATTGGCTCGATCGAGCCGGCGGCCGCGATGGCGGTCGTAGACGCGCTGCTCGTCGCGCCCGTCGACCAGGTCGGCTATCTGAAGACGATCGCGCGCGCCGCGGTGCCGACGCTCGCGCCCGCGCTCGCCGCCCGCATCGCGTCGCATACGGAGGCGCTCGTCGATACGACGCTGCCACGCGTCGACGCAACGGGCGACGGCGCGCAATGGCAGCACGCGCTCGCGTTGCTCGATCGTGCGATGGCGCGCCGCCTGTTCGCGGAACTCGGCGCGCTGCACGTGTTCGGCGACGGCGATGCGCCGGGCGACCACAGGTTCGACCTCGAGGCCGCGCTGCGCGCCGGCCGCATCGCGCCCGCGTACCGGCGCTGGCTCGCCCATGCGCTGACGCTGATCGCGCAACACGGCCACATCGCGTGGGACGGTCGAACGGGTCGCATCGCCGACGCTCCGCCATCGCCGGAGATCGCGCGCACCGAATGGACCGACGCACGCGCCGAGCTCGAACGCACCGCGCTGCTCGATGCCCACCTCGCGCTCGCCGACGCGACGCTCGACGCGCTGCCCGCGATCCTGCAGGGCAGCGTACCCGCGACGTCGATCCTGTTCCCGGACGGCGACCTGAGCCGCGTCGAAGCCGTCTATCAGCGCAACGAGCAGGCGGACCGCTGCAATCGCGCGCTCGCCGATGCGGTGCTGCACCTGGTCGGCCGCGCGCCGGCCACGCAACCGGCGACGCTCGCGGAGATCGGCGCGGGCACGGGCGGCACGACCGTGCCGCTCCTCGCGGCGCTCGACGCGAGCGGCGCGCAGCTCGGCCGCTACGACTTCACCGACATCTCGAAGGCGTTCCTGCTGAACGCCGAGCAGACGTTCGGCCGCGGCCGCGATGTGCTGCGCTACCGGCTGTTCGACGTCGAGCGCCCCGTCGCCGGGCAGGCGCTCGACGCCGGCGGCTACGACATCGTGATCGCCACCAACGTGCTGCACGCGACGCAGGACATCGGCATCACGCTGCGCAACGCGAAGGCGCTGCTGAAGACGGGCGGTCACCTGATCGTCAACGAGCTGCTCGACACACACGGCTTCGCGCACGCAACGTTCGGCCTGCTGCCGGGCTGGTGGCGGCATCGCGACAGCGCGCGCCGGCTGCCGGGCAGCCCGCTGCTGTCGCGCGACGGCTGGGCGCATGCGTTGCGCGAAGCCGGCTTCGCGGTGCTCGGCGGCGACGCGGCCGACGCTGCGCCGGCGGGCCAGGGCGTGATCGTCGCGGTCAGCGACGGCGTGATCGTGCAGCCCGCGATCGCCGACGCACGCGACGATGCCGACTCGCGCGCAAGCGCTGCGCACTTGGCCGCGCCGGCCGAATCGGCCGAATCGGCGGCGCACGCGCCCGCGGCATCGCCGGCCGGCGCGAACCTGCGCGAGCGCTGTGTCCAATGGCTCGCGCAGCTCGTCGCGCGAACGCTGAAGATGCCGGCCGGCAAGCTCGCGCCGGATCAGCCGCTCGGCCATTATGGCGTCGACTCGATTCTCGTGATCGGCCTGACGAAGACGCTGCGGGAATCGCTCGGCGTCGCGCTGTCGAACGCAACGCTGTTCGAGCACGCGACGCTGAACGCGCTCGCCGACTTCTTCGTCGCCGAGCATCGCGTCGCATGCGAGCGCGTGCTCGGCAGCGACGCGACGGCCGCCGCGAATGCGTCGCCGGCGGAACGCGCGGTCGTGCAGCCGGACGCGACGCTCCCGCACGCGCGCCCCGCGACACCCTTGAGCGCCGACGACACCGCCATCGCCGTGATCGGCATGTCCGGCCGCTACGCGCTGGCGGACAACCTGCGCGAGTTCTGGGCGAATCTCCGCGCGGGCCGCCACTGCATCACCGAAGTGCCCGCCGAGCGCTGGGACTGGCGCACGCACTTCGACGCGGAAAAAGGCGCGCCCGGCCGCACATACAGCCGCTGGGGCGGCTTCCTGAAGCAGATCGACCGCTTCGACGCCGCGTTCTTCCGGATTGCGCCGAGCGATGCGGAGCACATCGATCCGCAAGGCCGCCTGTTCCTCGAGGAGTCGTGGGCCGCGATCGAGGACGCCGGCTACACGCCCGCGACGCTCAGCGCGAGCCGCCAGGTCGGCGTGTTCGTCGGCGTGATGAACGGCGACTACCCGACGGGCGCGCAGTTCTGGAGCATCGCGAACCGCGTGTCGCACGCGCTCGACCTGCACGGCCCGAGCCTCGCCGTCGACACCGCGTGCTCGTCGTCGCTGACCGCGATCCATCTCGCGCTAGACAGCCTGCGCGGCGGCACCTGCGACTGTGCGCTCGTGGGCGGCGTCAATCTGATTCAGCATCCACGGCATCTGGTCGGCCTGTCGTCGCTGACGATGCTGTCGGCAGGCGACGCGTGCCGCGCGTTCGGCGCGGGCGCGGACGGCTTCGTCGACGGCGAAGGCGTCGGCGTGCTCGTGCTGAAGCCGCTGTCGCGCGCGCTCGCCGACGGCGACGCGATCCACGGCATCATCCGCGGCAGCATGATCAACGCGGGCGGCAAGACGCACGGCCTCACGGTGCCGAACCCGCGCGCGCAGCAGGCGGCCGTCGGCGCCGCGCTCGCGCGCAGCGGCGTGCCCGCGCGCGCGGTCGGCTACATCGAGGCGCACGGCACCGGCACCGCGCTCGGCGATCCGATCGAGTTCACGGGCCTCACGCGCGCATTTGCCGACGCGACCGCCGATCGCGGCTTTTGCGCGCTCGGCTCGGTCAAGTCGAACATCGGCCATTGCGAAAGCGCGGCGGGCGTCGCAGGCGTCACGAAGGTGCTGCTGCAGATGAAGCATCGCGAGCTCGTGCCGACGCTGCACGCGGACGAGCCGAATCCCGACATCGATTTCGCGCAATCGCCGTTCGTGCTGCAACGCGCGCTCGCGCCGTGGCCGAAGCCGGATCTCGCCGGATGGCCGCGAATCGCGGGCGTGTCGTCGTTCGGCGCGGGCGGCGCGAATGCGCACGTCGTGCTCGAGGAGTTCGTCGAGTCGCGCGTCGCGACCGGCGACGACCACGCCGGACCTGCGATCGTCGTGCTGTCCGCCGCAACCGACGACGCGCTGCACCGCCGCGCGCAGCAATTGCACGCGGTGCTCGCCGACGGCGAGGTCGATGATGATTGTCTGCACGATCTCGCCTATACGCTGCAGGCCGGGCGCGACGCGATGCCTTCGCGTTTCGGCTGCGTCGTCGGCTCCGTCGTCGAGCTGCAAGCGGCGCTCACCGCGTTCGTCGAAGGCGACACATCGCGCGGCTGGCACGCGCATCGGCTCGCCGGCGACCGCCACGGCCTCGCCGAGCTCGACGCCGATCCCGAGCTGCGCGCGTCGCTCGTCGATCAATGCATCGCGACCGGCAAGCTCGACAGGCTCGCGGCGCTCTGGTGCCAGGGGCTCGGCGTCGACTGGTCGGCGCTGCATCGCGGCCGCGCGCGCCGGCGCGTGCATCTGCCGACGTATCCGTTCGACGGCCCGCGCTACTGGCTCCGCGACGATACGACGCTCGCTGCCGAACCCGTGCGCGAATCGACGACCGATAGCGCGCCTGCAACGCACGGCGCAACCGCCGCCCTGCCGGGCACGTCGACGTCCGATGTCGCCACGCTCGTGCGCCGAACGGTCGCGCAGCTGCTCGGCTATCCGGACGTCGATATGAGCGAGTCGTTCCTGTCGCTCGGCGGCGACTCGATCCGCGCGGCGCGCGTGCACCGGTTGCTGCAACAATCGCTCGACGTGAAGATCCCGTTCAGCCTGATGCTCGAAGCGCAGACGCTCGCAGAATGCGCGCAAGCGATCGATGCGCTGCTGACGGAGAAGGGACGCTCGACTGCGACCGGCATCTCGTCGGACAGCGCGTCTTCGAACGGCATGCCGATCGCCGGCGCGTCCCCGCGAGCATCCGCACCGCAGCCGCGCCCGGCCCCCGCGCCGCGCGACGCTCGCCCGCGTGTGCACACGCTGTCGTCGAACCAGCAGCAGTTCTTCTTCCTCGACCGCCTGAACCCGGCGAACCCGGCGTTCAACCTGCCGGGCGCGCTGCGCGTGCGCGGCGAATGGCATGACGACGCGCTCGAAGCCGCGTATCAGGCGCTCGTCGATTCGCACGACGTGCTGCGCACCCGCTTCGTCGTGCGCGGCGGCGAGCCCTGCGCGGAAGTCGCTACGCACCGCGCGGCGACGATCAGCCGTCACGATCTGTCGGCGCTGTTGCCGAAGCATCAGGCCGCACGCATCGCCGAGTGCCTGACCGAATCGAGCCGCGAAGGCTTCGCGCTCGACCAGGGCGAGCCGAGCCGGCTGACGGTGCTCGAATTGCGCGACGACGACCATGTGATCCTGCTGAACCTGCATCACATCGTCGGCGACGCGGTATCCGTCGTCGTGCTGCTCGACGCGCTCGCGCGCGCCGCGCTGACGGGGCAAGCGTGCGCGCCGAACGGCGCGCAGCCGCAATATGCGGAATGGGCCGCGCGCGAGCGCGAGGCGTTGCCGGCGACGGTCGAGCGCGAACTGCCGTACTGGCTCGAGCGCCTGCGCGACGTGCCGCCGCCATTGCCGCTGCCGTGCGACCGCGCGCGCCCCTCCGTGCCGAGCTATCGCGGGCAGAGCGTGCCGCTCGCGTTCCCGCCGGAACTGACCGCGCAGCTCGACGCGTATTGCAAGGCGAACCGGCTGTCGCGCTTCGTCGTGATGCTCGCCGCGTTCAAGGTCGCGCTGCGCGTGCTGTCGGGTCGCGACGACGTCGTCGTCGGCAGCCCCTACGCGAATCGCGCCGACGATGACACGGCCGACATGATCGGCAGCCTCGCCTACGCGCTCGTGCTGCGCACGCGACTCGGCGAGGCCGAGACGTTCGCCGACGCCCTCTCGCTCGTGCGGCGCACCGTGCACGGCGCGTTCGACCATCTCGGCGTCCCGTATCCGCGACTCGTCGAGGCACTGAAACCGGCGCGGCACGGCGGCGCGAATCCGCTCTACCAGATCATGTTCAACATGATCCCGATGCCAGCGCTGCCCGACGGCGTCGAGCCCGTCGAAGTCGATTCCGGCTGGCTCGACTACGACCTGTTCGTGCGGCTGCGCGCGTCGGATCGCGCGATCGAGGGCGTGCTGCAATTCAGCGCCGACCTCTTCGATCGAACGACCGCCGAGGCGATCGCCACGTATTACGTCGAGCTGCTGCGCACGCTGCTCGCGCATCCGTCGCTGCCGCTCGCCGGCCTCGCGCTGCCCGCCGAGCTCGCGCGCGAACGGACGATCGCGGACGCGATGCCGCCGCTGCGCATCGAAATCGCCTCGACGTTCACCGACCGCCCGCTCGCCGGCACGCTGCGCTACTGGGGCACCGCGACCGGCCAGCCGATCGAGCCGAACTTCGCGCCGTACGGCCAGCTGTTCCAGACGCTCTACGATCCGTCGACGCCGTTCCACGCGAATCGTCATGGGATGAACGTCGTGCTCGTTCGACCGCGCGACTGGCTGCGCTACGGCGAGGCGGACGATGCCGAAGCCACCGGCGACGCAGGCGCGGCAGCCGGACGGATCGCGCGCCATGTCGACGAGCTCGCCGACGCGCTGAGCGACGCGGCGCCGTCGCTCGCGGTGCCGGTCCTCGTGCTGGTGCTGCCGGACGATGCCGCGTCGCTCGCTGCGCGCGATGAATGCACCGATGAACGCACCGACAAGCGCGACGGCGACTCCACGATCGACTCGTCGCTCGCCCCCTACCTCGCGCTCGCTGCCGCACTCGCGGATCGGCCGTCGATCACGGTTGCGCACTGGCGCGACGTCGCCGCGATCTATCCGGTCGCCGACGTGTTCGATCCGCACGCGGACGCGGCGGGCCACGTGCCGTTCACGAGCGAGTACTACGCGGCGCTCGCGAGCTACATCGCGCGCGTCGCGTACCAGCACGCGTCCGTGCCGCTCGACGACGCATGGAACCGGCTCGCCGCGCACATCCGCGACGATGCCGAGCACCTGCTCGCCGCGCCAGCCGATGACGCGCACGAGCGTCGTGCGCCGTACGCGCCGCCGACGAACGACGCGGAGGCGACGCTCGTGCCGATCTTCGCGACCGCGCTGAAGCTCGACGCGCTCGGCATCGACGACAACTTCTTCGACTGCGGCGGCCACTCGATTCTCGCGATCGGCGTCGTCTACCAGATCAACGAGGCATTCGGCACGTCGCTGTCGGTCGCGGACATCTTCATGGCGCCGACCGTGCGCCGCCTTGCCGAGCGGATGCGCGACGCGCCGGACGGCCCCGAGTACGTCGACCTCGCGAGCGCGGCCGTGCTGCCCGACGACGTCGCGCCGCTGCCCGCGCCGGCGGCCGACACGCCGCGCGCGCTGCTGCTGACAGGCGCGACGGGCTTCGTCGGCCGCCATCTGCTGCGCGAACTGATCGACCGCACCGACGCGACGATCTACTGCCTCGTGCGCGCGACGGACGCTGCGCAGGGCTTCGCGCGAATCCGCGCGACACTCGAACGATGGTCGCTGTGGCGCGACGGCGACGACGCGCGCGTGGTCGCGGTGCCGGGCGATCTCGGCCGCCCGCGGATCGGCCTGTCGGCGGCGGATCGCGCGCGGCTCGTCGCCGAGGTCGATGCGATCTATCACAACGGCACCAGCATGAACCATCTCGAATCGTTCGAGATGGCGCGCGCGGCGAACGTCGACGGCGTGGTCGAGCTGCTGCGGATCGCGACTGAAGGCAGGCCGAAGACGTTCAACTACGTGTCGACGCTCGCGGTGTTCAGCATGCGCGAGCGCACCGGCACGCACGTGTTCGCCGAATCGGCATCGATCGACGCCGAAATGCACCCGTCCGACCAGGGCTACACGACCAGCAAATGGGTCGGCGAGCAGCTCACGCATCTCGCGGCCGCGCGCGGCGTGCCGTGCAACGTGTTCCGTCTCGGCCTCGTGACGGGCGACGTGCGGCACGGCCATTACGACGAGCAGCAGGCGTACTACCGGCTGCTGAAGAGCTGCGTGCTGATGGGCGCCGCGTTCGACGATTTCCGTTACGACCTCGTGATCACGCCGGTCGACTACGTCGCGCGCGCGCTCGCGCATCTCGGCGCGAAGCATCCGCGCGGCGGCGGCGTATTCCATCTGTCCACGATGCAGGTCACGCCGATGCGCACGGTGTTCGAGATGATGAACGCGCATCTGCCGACGCCGATGCGCATGCTCACGCACCGCGCGTGGATCGACGAGCTGCGCGTGCGCTACCGGCGCGGCGACGTGCAATCGATCGTGCCCGTCGTCCAATGGATGATGAACATGAGCGACGCGGAGCTCGTGAAGCTCGCACGCGAGCGCGAGGAAACGACGTTCATCTACGACTGCACGGCGACGCATCGCGAGCTCGCGGAAGCCGGCATCGTCGTGCCCGTGTTCGACGACGCACTGCTGCAGCGCTACCTGCGCGGCATGTTCGACGACGACGCGGACCTGCGCGCGCCCGCCGCCCGGCCGGACGGCGAGCGCGTTTCTCCCCTTCACTCCCACACGTGACAACCATGAACGATCTCATCTATCAAGACGAACATGCATCGCTGCAGCCGCTCGAAGGTCTCACCGTGAGCGTGATCGGCTACGGCATCCAGGGCCGCGCGTTCGCCGCGAACCTGCGCGACAGCGGCATCTCCGTGCGCGTCGGCAACATCGACGACCATTACTTCGAGCTCGCGCGTGCGGAAGGCCATCGCGTGACGAGCATCGCGGAAGCGGTCGCGCACGCGGACATCGTGCTGCTGCTGATCCCGGACGAAGCGCACGGCGGGGTGTTCGACGCCGACATCGCGCCGAACCTGCGCGAAGGCGCGCTGCTGTGCGTCGCGCACGGGCACTCGCTCGTGCAAGGCGAAGTGCGCCCGCTCGCCGGACGCGACCTCGCGATGCTCGCGCCGCGCATGTACGGCGACCCGATCCGCCGCTACTACCTCGCCGGGCAGGGCGCGCCCGCGTATTTCGACATCGTCGCGGATCACACCGGCCGCGCGCGCGACAAGGTGCTCGCGATCGCGCGCGCGGTCGGCTTCACGCGCGCGGGCGTGATGGCGCTGAGCTACCGGCAGGAGACGTTCCTCGACCTGTTCCAGGAGCAGTTCCTCGCGCCCGCGCTCGTCGATCTCGTCGAGACGGGCTTCCAGGTGCTCGTCGAGCGCGGCTTCAACCCGAAGGCCGCGCTGCTCGAAGTCTACGGCTCGGGCGAGATGGGCAAGATGATGCTCGACGGCGCGGACATCGGGCTCGACGAAGTCGTCGCGCTGCAAGGCTCGCCGACCTGCCAGGTCGGCTATCACCGCTGGCGCGGCCGCACGCTGCCCGCCGCCGTGCGCGAGCTCGCCGCGCGCGTGCTCGACCAGATCGACAGCGGCGACTTTTCCACATACCTGAAGGAGCACGCGGCGAACGACTACGCGTCGCTCGACGAGGCGCGCCGCGCGGTGCTGAAGCGGCCGCTCAACGTCGCGCACGCGGAAGTCCGCGCGGCGTTCCGGTTCCCGACCGAGGCCGCGAACGGGCTCTACCAGGCGCCGACCGAGGCCGCCGACACCGAACCGGAGATCGCGCGATGAGCGCCCGGCGTCTCTACGTCGGCGCGACGTTCACCGCGTCGCCGCTCGATCCGCTGCTGCGCGCGCAGGGTTTCGACGAGGTTGCGTTCACGCGTTACGGCCAGCTGCTGCAAGCGTTGCTCGCGCCCGATCCGCAGCACGCGGACGACGCGACGCTGCTGCTCGTGCGGCTTGCCGACTTCGTGCGGCACGAAGTGAGCGACCGCGCGCAATCGCCGGACGCGCTCGCCGCACTGCTCGCGCAACGCGCGGATGCGTGGCTCGATGCGCTCACGTCGTTCGCCGCCGGCCGCGCGACGCCG
This sequence comes from Burkholderia ubonensis subsp. mesacidophila, assembly GCF_002097715.1. NCBI lineage: Bacteria > Pseudomonadati > Pseudomonadota > Betaproteobacteria > Burkholderiales > Burkholderiaceae > Burkholderia > Burkholderia ubonensis. The sequence continues at coordinate 149,091 of NZ_CP020739.1, read as the reverse complement.
CCTCGCATCGTCGTGCTGCCGTCGCCCGCGCTCGACGCGCACGGTGCGGCGCTCGCCGACACGTGCCGGCGGCTCGAACACGCGCTGCACGACCTGCCCGGCCTGCACGCGTTCGATTGGACCGACTTCGTCGCGTCGAGCGCGATCGCGCAGCCGTTCGACCCGGTCGCGGACAGGCTCGGCCACGTGCCGCTGACGATCGACGGCTTCGCGGCGTTCGCGCGCTGGCTCGCCGAGCGTCTGCATAGCGAAGCCGGTACGGTCGGCGCGTCGACCGGCGCACCGACCGGCGCACCGACCGGCGCCGCGGCGCCCGGTACCACAGCGCCCGCGCCTTCGCTCGCCCGCTTCTTCGAGCGCCTGCAACTGCGCATCGCGAGCGTCCCGCTCGACGACGAGGCGGCGCTCGCGAAAAGCGCGCGCCTGAGCCATACGGCCGCGACATTCCACCTGAGCGGCCACCCGTATCTCGAAGCCGACCTGCTCGATGCGACTTCGCGCGACGCGTGCGGACTTGCGCTGACCGTCGCCGACCGCTTCGGCCAATACGGCTGCAGCGGCTTCCTGCTCGTGCGCAGCGACGCTGGCCTGCCCGTCCTCGCCGAATTCGTGCTGAGCTGCACGGTGCTCGGCAAGCAGGTCGAGCACGGCGTGCTGCTCGCGCTCGCGCATGCGGCGCAACGCGCCGCGCTGCCGGCCGTCGCGCTCGACACGATCCGCACGGACGGCAACCAGCCTGCCGTCGACTTCATCGACGCGATCGCCGCGCAAGCTGGCGTCGCCATCGATCGAAGCGGCCCGCGCGCGCGGCTGCGCATCGCGCCGTCCGCGCTCGCCGATGCGGTGCTCGCTTGCGCCAAGGCGCCGCAAGCGCTCGCGGCGACCGCGCAGGCACTCGATCTGGCGCCGCTCTTCTCCCGCTCAACCGCTTCCCTGGCCACCCATCGATGAACGCAAACCTCGACGCCTTCACGCCCGCCGGCGCCGCGCCGACCGCCGACTGGTGGGCGCGCGACCGGCTGCACTATCGCGACGACGTGCTGCACTTCTGCGGCCGCAACGTCGCCGAGCTCGCGGCCGCGTTCGCCGAACCGGTGTTCCTGTACGACCCGCAGCGCGCGGTCGACAACGTCGCGCACCTGCAATGCGCACTCGGCGGCCTGCAACGCGGCGACTTCCGCATCCATTACGCGATGAAGGCGAATCGCTTCCGCCCGCTGCTGTCGGAGCTGCGGCGCTCGCCGATGTTCGGCATCGACGTGTGTTCGCCCGAGGAGCTGCGCGAGGCGCTCGCGTGCGGCTTCGCGCCGGCGCGCATCTCGTACACCGCGCACGGGATGATGCCGGACGAAGCCGAGCTCCTCGCCGCGCTGCCGGACGTGCACGTGAACTGCGACACGCTGAGCGCGATCGCGCTGCTCGGCAGCCGCTCGCCCGGACGCGAGATCGGCCTTCGCGTGAACCCCGGCGTCGGCATCGGCTACGGCGACAGCGAGCGCCTGAGCTATGCGGGCGCGACCGTCACGAAGTTCGGCATCTATGCGGAGCAGTTCGGCGCGGCGCTCGCGCTCGCCGCGCGGCACGGCCTGACCGTGACGTGGCTGCATTGCCACGCGGGCTGCGGCTATCTCGATCCGCAGCTCGCATCGTTCGAGCGCGTGCTCGATGCGCTCGACGCGTTCGTCACGCGCGTGCCGGGGCTGCGCGGCATCAATCTCGGCGGCGGGCTCGGCCTGCCGCATCGCGCGACCGACCGGCCGCTCGACCTCGAACGCTGGCGCGCGGCCGTGCACGCGCGCTTCGGCGCCCGGCCGCTCGCGCTCGCGATCGAGCCCGGCGACTTCATCGCGAAGGACGGCGGCATGCTCGTGCTGCGCGTCGCCTACGTCGAGCTCAAGCGCGACCGCCGCTTCGTCGGCCTGAACGGCGGCTTCAATCTCGCGATCGAGCCGGCGTTCTACGACCTGCCGTGCGAACCCGTCCCGTGCGTGCGCCGGCCGGGCGCCGCGCAATCGGTGTGTCTCGCCGGCAACATCAACGAAGCGCTCGATCTGTGGAGCAACGACGTGAGCCTGCCGCCCGTCGAGCCGGGCGACTTCGTCGCGCTGCTGAACGCGGGCGGCTATGCGTCGTCGATGAGCTCGAACCATTGCCTGCGCGGACAGTTTCGAGAGCTCGCGCTGTTCGACGCCGCGCCGCACTGATCTCAACCCCAACGACAAGGAACCCCAGCGTGTCCTCGTTATCCACACAATTGAGCGCGCTCGGCAGCCGGATCTTCACGAGCGCGCCGTTCGGCCCCGGCGTGTCGATGCAGAATCTCGCCGAGTGGTCGTCGCTCGCGCACGTCCAGCTGCTCGGCAAGGTCGCCGCCGAGTTCGGCGTCGACATCGACATCGAAGAAGCCTATCGGCTCGACAGCTTCGAGCGGCTGCTGCAATACATCGAGCGGCAACGCGGGCCGGGCGGCGACGCCCCGCAGGCATCCGCGACGCCGGACGCGGCGGCCGGCCTGGCCGGCACCGAGCCCGACACGATCGGCGCGCTGCTGCGCGCGCGCGCCGACACGCTGCCCGACCAGCCGTTCCTGTTCTTCCCCGCCGACGATCGCAGCTACACGTATCGCGCGTTTTACGGACTCGCGCGCGCGGCCGCCGAAACGCTGCGCGAGCACGGGCTGCGGCGCGGCGACCGCCTGTCGGTCGTGTTGCCGAACGGCCCCGAGTTCCTCGCGTACTACTTCGGCGCACATCTGCTCGGCGTCGTGTCGGTGCCGGTCAATCCGGCGTTGAGCGCGGCCGAGTGCGCGTACATCGTCCACAACAGCGGCGCGAAGCTTGTCGTGTTCGACCGGCGCATGACGCATCTGCGCGACGCGGTGCGCGCCGAGCTCGGCAGCAGCAACGGCGGCGATAACGTCGCGCGCGTCGCCAGCGCGGACGACGCCTCCGGCTTCGGTCTCGAAGCGCTCGCGGCCGCGCATGCGTCGATCTCGCCCGATCCCGATCTCGCGGCCGACGACGACGCGAGCATCCTCTACACATCCGGCACGACGGGCCACCCGAAGGGCGTCGTGCTGTCGCACCGCAACCTCCTGTCCGACGCGCGCGCGCTCGTCGACTGGTTCGCGTTCGAGCCCGGCACGCGGACGATGTGCATCCTGCCGCTGTTCCACAACAACGGCCAGGTGATCACGCTGCTGTCGCCGCTGATCGCGGGCGGCAGCTCGGTGATCCTCGAAGGCAAGTCGGCGCTGCCGTCGTTCTGGAAGCTGGTCGACACGTATCGCGTGAACTGGACAAGCGTGATGCCCGCGTTCCTGTCCGCGTTCCTCGAATACGGGCTGAAGCGCACCGACGACACGCTGCGCGGCATCGTCTGCGGCGGCCAGGTATTGCTCGACGAGGTGCGCAACCGCTTCGAGAGCGAATACCGCGTGCCGGTGTTCGAAGGCTTCGGGCTCACCGAGACGACGTCGTTCGCGACGATGAACCGCCATCCGGCCGAGCGCCGCCGCTTCGGCTCGATCGGCGTCGCGCTGCCGTGCAACACGCTGCGGATCGTCGATGCGGACGGCCGCGAGGCTGCGGCGGGCGAAACGGGCGAGATCCTGATTCGCGGCGACAACGTCGCGACGCGCTACCACGCGCGCGCCGAGCTGAGCGCCGAGCGCTTTCGCGACGGCTGGCTGCATACCGGCGACTACGGCTATTGCGACGACGCAGGCAACTACTTCTTCGCGACGCGCGTCGACGACCTCATCATCAAGGGCGGCGAGAACATCTACCCGGCCGAGATCGAGAACGTGCTGCACGGCTGCGACGACGTCGTCGAATGCGCAGCGCTCGGCGTGCCCGATCCGATCCTCGGGCAGGACGTGTGCGTGTACGTGAAGCTGCGCGCGTCGTCGACGCTTGGCCGTGACGACGTTCGCCGCCTGTGCGAAGGCCGCATCGCGCATTACAAGTGCCCGCGGCACGTCGTGCTGCTGAACGGGCTCGACGATCTGCCCGAGCTGCCGAAGGGCCCGACGCGCAAGATTCTCCGCCGCAAGCTGCTGGAGCATTTCGCGACGCTGCGCGAACGGGAGCATGCGTCGTCCAGCGACGCGGTCCGGCCATGAAGGAGGCGCCATGAAGCTCGTACTGTTCCTGCATCTGGTTTTCGTCGCCGCCTGGATGAGCTGCGTGATCGTCGAAGGCATCTTCGAACACGCGATCGATCGAAGTCCGGCGCAGCGTACGTTCATCTCGAACCTGCACTGGGCCACCGACAAGTACGTCGAGATTCCGGCATTCACGATCGTGCTCGTCACGGGTGCGATCCTGCTCGCGCATCGCGCGCCGACGCCGCTGTTGCTGACGAAGGTCGCGTTCGGCACGCTCGCGATCGCGTTGAACGCAGTGTGCGTGTGGATCGTCGTGCGGCGCCGGCACTACGCGGCGCGCGACGACTATGCCGCGTGGGAGCGCATCGATCGCGTGCAGCACAAGCTCGGCGGGATCGTCGCGGTTGCGATGCTCGTCGCGCTCGGCATCGGCGGCTACATGTTCGCGGGAGCCCAATAAATGAAGGCATTGATTTTTCCCGGCCAGGGCGCGCAGGCGGCGGGCATGGGCGAGGGCCTCTTCGAGCGTTATCCGGCGCTCGTCGAAACGGCCGACGACGTGATGGGCCTGTCGGTCGAGCGGCTTTGCATCGAGAATCCGGACGGCCTGCTCGCCGACACCCGCTATGCGCAGCCCGCGATCTTCGTCGTCAACGCGCTGCACTTCGCCGCATGGCGCGACGCGCACGACGACGCCGACGTCTGGCTCGCCGGACACAGCCTCGGCGAATACAGCGCGCTCCTCGCCGCAGGTGCGTTCGACTTCCGCACCGGGCTCGAGATCGTCAAGCGGCGCGGCGAGCTGTTCGCATCGGTGAATGGCGGTGCGATGGCGGCCATCGTCGGCATCACCGCCGCCGAGCTCGGCCGCCGGTTGCGCGCCGCCGGCCTCGACGACGTCGATCTCGCGAACTTCAACAGCGCCGAGCAGACCGTGATCGCGGGTCCGGCCGCGTCGGTCGACGCCGCCGCGCGCAGGCTCGACGCATGCGGCGACGTCACCGTACTTCCGTTGAAGGTGAGCGGCGCCTTTCACTCGCGCTGCATGACGCCGCTCAAGCCGGCGTTCGAAGCGTTCGTCGCGCGCTTCGCGCTCGCTCAGCCCGCGCGGCCCGTCGTGTCGAACGTGACCGCGCACCCCTACCAGTCGCCCGGCACGCCCGCCGACTATCTCGTCGAGCAGCTCGACCAGCCGGTGCGCTGGCGCGACAGCGTCCGCACCATGCTGCGCTCGGGCGTCGACGAATGGGTCGAGCTCGGCCCCGGCCGCCGGATTCTCACGCGCCTGGTCGACGCGATCCGGCGCGAACCATCCGGGCGGCCCGCCGCGTTGCAACCCGCACCCCTTTGAAGAGGCTCGATCCGACATGTCATCCATCCAGTCCGCCCTCGCCGCCTGCCGCTCGCTGACCGCGCCGCCGCCGCTCGCGCCGGCGGCGAATTTCGCCGACGTGCTGCGCTTTCGCGCCGAGACGACGCCCGACGAGTTCGCGTACGGCTACCTCGGCTTCGGCCGCATGCCCGATCGCGTGATGCGCTACGGCAACATTCATCGCCGCGCGTGCGCGATCGCGCGCGAGATCGTCGCGCACGGCCGTCCCGGCGATCCCGTGCTGCTGATCTTCCCGTCCGCCGCCGACTTCATCGAAGCGTTCTTCGGCTGCCTGTACGCGGGCCGCATGGCCGTGCCGGCGCTACCGCCGCGCACCGAGAAGGAGCGCCGCCGGCTGATCTCGATCGCGCGCGACTGCGCGCCGTCGTTCGCGATCTGCGGCAACGGCGAGATGGACCCCGTGCGCGCCGAGCTGAGCGCGGCGGGCGTCGTCGCGCCGCCGTGCCGTGAAGTCGGCGCGATTTCCGACTGCAACGGCGGCCTCGGCGACGCCGCGCCCGCGCTGCCCGCCGTCGCGCCCGACAGCATCGCGTTCCTCCAGTACACGTCCGGCTCGACGTCCGATCCGAAGGGCGTGATGGTCGGCCACGACAACCTGCTCGCGAATTCACGGCTGCTGTACCGGCATTTCGGCGGCGACCGCGAGCGCTGGCTGGGCGTGTCGTGGCTGCCGCACTATCACGACATGGGGCTGATCCTCGGAATCCTGCAGCCGATCTATGCGGGGCGGCCCGCGGTATTCATGTCGCCGCAGGATTTCCTGCAACGGCCCACGCGCTGGCTGCATGCGGTGTCCGAATACGGCGCGACCTGCAGCGGCGCACCGAGCTTTGCGTACGACCTTTGCCAACGACGCGCGGATCGCATGGATGTCGGCTCGCTCGACCTCTCTACGTGGGCGTGCGCTTTCAACGGTGCGGAGCCGGTACAGCCACGGATCATGCGCAAATTTGCCGACGCGTTCGCGTCCGCCGGGTTTCGCTACGACGCTTTCGCGCCGTGCTACGGTCTCGCGGAACTGACGCTCGTCGCGACGTCGACGCAGATCGACGCACCCGTCGTGATCCGCCGCGCGGACTGCGCGGCGCTCGCCGACGGACGCTTCGAGCCGCACGGAGGCGACGGCAGGTCGATCGACGTCGTGTCGGTCGGCGCGCTCGCGGATGCGTACCAGACGTTGCGCATCGTCGATCCGTCGACGGGCGATACGCAGCCTGCGGCCAGGATCGGCGAGATCTGCTTCGCGAGCGACAGCGTCTGCCACGGCTACTTCGGCCGCCCGGACGCGACCGACGCGACGTTCCGCGCATACCGCTCCGACGCGTTTCCGAACGGCATGCTGCGCACGGGCGACCTCGGCTTCGTCGACGACCGCGGCCACCTGTTCATCGCCGGGCGGATCAAGGATCTGCTTATCCTGAACGGCGTGAACTACTATCCGCAGGACATCGAAGGCGCGGTGCTGAACGTGTCCGACCAGATTCGCCCGAACCGGCTCGCTGCGATCATGGTCGAGCGCGACGAGCAGGCGGGCGTCGTCGTCGTGCTCGAGGCGATCGGCCAGTTCGATCTCGCCGCGCTCGCGCCGGAAATCTGCCGCGAAGTATGGGACGCGTGCCAGTTGACGCTGAGCGGCGTCATCCGCGTGAAGAAGGGCGAGATCCATACGACGTCGAGCGGCAAGATCCAGCGTGCGACCTGCGCGAAGATGCTCGCGGACGGCGCGTACACGATCGAGGATGCGTATCTGCACGACGCCGCGCAGGCATGGCTCGCGCCCGTGGTCGAACAGTGCGCGTTGGCCGCACGCTGATCCGGCGCCGCCTCGCATCGCGCGCGCTGCCGGGTTATAGTCCGGCGGCGCGCGCCCGGTCCGTCGCCTTCGTCGTGGTCCCGCGCCGGCTTCCGACACCCACCCGCACGGGTGGCCCGCCGGGCGTTCCGGCATCCGATTCGTTCAAACGCCGCTCGATGGCTTCGTTGATTCTCGTTCTCGCCTGCCTCGTCGCAGGCGCCGCGCTCGCGCGGAGCAAGCGCCTGCCGGCCAACTTCCCGGCCAGCCTCAATTTCTTCGCGATCCAGATTTCGTTGCCCGCGCTCGTGCTGCAGCATCTGCACAAGATCGCGTTCGGCGCGGACGTGCTGTGGCTGTTCGCGACGCCCGCGATCGTGTTCGCGGCGACAGCCGCGCTCGCGCTCGCCGCGGGCGCGCTGCTGCGCCTCGACAAGGCGACGGTCGGCTGCCTCACGCTCGTCTGCGGCACGAGCAACACGTCGATCGTCGGCGTGCCGGTCGTGCAGGCGCTGATCGGAAGCGCCGCGATCGGCCATGCGCTCGTCGTCGACCAGGCGAACTTCATCGTGATGTGCACGGCGGGCCTCGTCGTCGCCGACCTGTACGCAGGCGGCACGATGAGCTGGCGCGGCGTCGCGCGGCAGCTCGCCGGCTACCGGCCGATTCAGGCGATGGTGCTCGCGCTGCTGCTGCGGCCGGTGCCGTTCCCGTCCGTCGTCGAGGACGTGCTGACCGCGCTCGGCGCAACCCTCACGCCCATCGCGATGATCTCGGTCGGCGCGAGCTTCAGCCTGCGCAGCGCGCGCGACGCCGCACGCAATTTCATGGTCGGCATCGGCCTCAAGCTGCTCGTCGTGCCGGCGATCGTGCTCGCCTGCGGGCTCTACGTGTTCGCGCAGCGGGGCGTACCGCTCGCCGTCGCGCTGGTGCAGGCGGCGATGCCGCCGATGATCATCGCGGGACTCATCGCCATCGACAAGAAGCTCGATCCGCCGCTCGCGGGCGCGCTGATGACGCTGGGCGTGCCGGCGTCGATCGCCGCCGCGTGGCTATGGTTTCAATTGACGTAAGCGGGCCGCCGTCAATCGACACGCCCGCCACCAAATTCCTTCATGTAATTGAACAATTCATAATCAGTCGACACGCCGAGCTTTTCCATTCCGGAACGTTTGTGTCGACTGACCGTTTTAACGCTGCGCTTAAGGCGCTCGGCCACCTCGGCAGCGGACAACCCCGTCACGAAGAGCAGCAGGATCTCCACTTCGCGAGGCGACAGGTGGCTCGCGCCCCGAAGGCAGGGCGCGCTTTCGAGGCATCGTCGGATCATCGAGGAGCGATAACGCTGCCCCGACGTGGCCGACCGTATCGCCGACAGCAGCTCATCTGGCGAGTCGGCCTTGCTCACTAGCGCGGCGACGCCCAGGCGCCAGATCTCCCGATAGATCGCGTAATTTTCCGCGGCGGTGAAGACCACGATCGGAAGTGCGGGGAAATTGCGTCGAACGTACCCTAGCGTACGCAATCCGCCGCCCTGCCTGTCGCCTTCGAACATGAAGTTGGTCACCAGCACGTCACACGCGTCCGCGTGCAGTATCGCGATCAGCGTCGCGCTGTCCGACACGCGATGCGTCACGCATCCGATGCCATGACTCGCGACCACTCGCTCCACACCCAACGCGAATATCGGCTGGTCGTCCGCAACAATAAGGTCTGGCGTCATGCCGGAAAAATAACCCGCCGCCGGTGCGGGATAACGCGCGACGCGAACCCGCGTACGCGGAAGCGAACGCGCCCGCGCGGAAGTCGGCGCCGCTACGGCGCACGCGCCGCGGGCACCCGGATGTATCCGCCTTCGGCATCCCCATAAACGTCGGCACATCCTTCGATCACGAATCCCGCAGTCAACGCGCACAGCGCGGCATCTCTCGCATCGACGGAAGTCAGCGTCGCGACGTCGATGCCCATCGTTTCCAGCAGTTGCCTGCGCTGAACGCGCTTCTGCTTCGCGGATGCAACGTCCTTGCCCAGCAGCGCGCACGTGATCGCATGCGGATAGGTCTCGAAGCTGACGCGCCCACCCGTGTAATGCGGCGCGGTCAACAGCGGGTACGCGCCGGCAAGCGCCCGATAGACCCGTTCGCCGACGAACATCCAGTCATAGAAGCCGGTGGTGTTGGCCAGCGCCCGCTCGCGCGCCGGAGTCGAGAACAACGAAATCCGTTCGCGCACCAGCGCACGCTCGGCCGGCCGATGGCCTTCCCCGGCCCACCATCGGCACGGCGAATCGACGCCGACGGCCACGACATCGTGCTCGACGCACAACGGCGGCAGCGCTTCCGGCGCAACGCCGTCGGCACGATACACGACCGACGTGCCGCGAAGGATCACGAGATCGCATTGCTTCCGGTTCCCGCCCACGTCGACGCCGGCGACGCAAGCGGATCGCTTCGCGTGCACGGTCACGCCGACGGCCGCGCGTCATACGCGGCGTCGAAGATCGCCTCGAGCCCCGGATGCACGCCGCGCATCCGATCGACGACGGCCTTGGCCCAGTCGAAATACGCCTGCCTGCGTTCGAGCGGCCAGTCCGCCGGCGGATGCCGCGCGACATCGCGCACGTTGCAGATCTTGTCGGCCAGCTTGACCAGCTTCGCGCGACGGCTGATGTGCGCCGCGTGTTCGATCTGCCGACGCTTGCGCTCGTCCTTCGACAACGACTTGTCGTCCGTCACCTCCATCACGATATCCGCGACGTCCTTGCCGAACAGGCGCAGCAATTCCTGCTCGGTCGTCTCCGTGTCCTCGACCGTATCGTGCAGCACCGCCGCGACGATCACGCGCTCGTCCTCGATGCCGGCCTCGTTGGCCAGCACGTCGGCCAGTGCGATCGGGTGATTGATGTACGGCGACGCTTCGTCGTCCTTGCGCCGCTGATTGCGATGCTTGTCCGCCGCGAACGCGATGGCTGCCACCAGCTTGTTCATGATTGCCCTTCCCCAAGTCGCCGGACGCGCGAAGCGCGCCGGCCATTCGTAACCTCGTGCATGCTTGCTAAATTCGCGCGCGAACCTACGCGAGCGCCGGCTCGCGCTGCAGCGCCACCACGTTGACCCGTTCGCCGAACACCGCCTTCACCAGCGGCAGCAGATGGTCGTGGTGCGTGAGGAACAGCACCTGCGTGCGCGTCGACAGGTCGCGCAGCGCCTCGAGGCCCGCCTTCGCCCGCGCGTCGTCGAAGTTGATGAACAGGTCGTCGGCGACGAACGGCAGCGCGGTCCGGTTGCGCAGCTGCAGTTCGAGCGCGGCGATCCGCAGCGCCAGGAACAGCTGGTCGCGCGTCCCCTCGCTCATGCCGGTCACCTCGACCGCCGTGCCCTTCGTCCGCTTCGCATGGAGCGCGGGCGGCGTGCGCTCGGTGTCGACCGTCAGCCGCGCAAACTCGCCCAGCGTGAGCCCCGCGAAGATTTCCCCGGCGCGCTTGAGCATCGGCCCCTGCTTCTGGTCGCGATAGCGATCCGTCGCCCACTTCAGCAGCCGGCTTGCCGTCGCGGCCTCCAGATACTGTTCGGCGGCATCGCCCATCGCGGCCAGCGCTTCCTGCCGCTTCGCCTCGGCGACGGCCGCATTCGCCTGGCCGTCGATCACGCCGAACGCCTGCTCCGCGACCACCTGTTGCTGCGCAAGCACGTTCAGGCGCTTGCCGACATCGCCCAGTTCCTGCTTCACCGATTCGAGCCGCGCCGGCACGTCGGCGAGGTCCTGCTCCGCGATCTCGGCCTCGATCGCGTCCTGCGAGAGTCCGTCGCCATCCCGCACGAGCGCCTCCCGCGCCGCATCGACCGACTGCCGCAGCTGGCGATGCCGGTCGGAACGCTCGGCGAGCGGCAGCGCCGCGTCGATCGCCGCCACGCCGGCCATCTCGAGGAGCGGCTGAATCCTGGCGTCCGCGCCCGCGACCGCGGCAACGGCATCCGCCACCTTGCCCTCGGCGTGCCGGATCGCGTCATCGGCGCGTTCGATCGCTTTCGCGGTTTCCGTGGCGGCCGCGAGCCGCGCCGTCAGCCGGCGCGCGACTTCCGGCCAGTTGCCGGCGGCCAGCAGCTCGGGATCGAGCGCTTCGGCGAGCCGGCGCGCGTCGCGTTCCAGCGCGGCCAGGTCGGCGCGGATCGCGGCGATGCGGCTGCGCGGCGCATCCGCGGCGGCCAGTTCGGCGGCGACGGCGTTCGCCAGCTCGACCGCGCCCTCAGCCGCCGCAAGCGTCACCGCGCTCGTGGTGAGCCGCGCGTCCGCCAGCGCCTCCCGCCATTGCGCCTGCCACGCGTCATAGGCCACCTGCGCGTGATCGGCTTTCGCCTGCGCGCCCGCACGCGCGCGCTCGACCTGACGCAGCTGATCCTCCAGGCTGCCCTGCTGCGCGCTCGATTTCTCCGCCGACTGCACGAACGACTCCGCGGCAGCGACGAGCGCCGCGAGCCCGTCGGCCTCGCTCCCGCGCGACACCGCCCGCAATGCGGACAGCAGCGCCGCCTGCGCCGCCACGCGCGCGGCGCGCGTCGACTCGAACTCGTGCGCCTGACGCTCGTACTCGGCTTGCGCGGCGAACACCATCTCGCGCTTCGCGAGCCAGTCGTTCATGTCGGCGAGCGGCATGCCCGGCACGCCGGCGGCCGTCGCGAGCCGCGTCCACGCGTCCCGGTGCGCGGACAGTTCCTGCTCGCGTTCGCCCAGCGCGGCCTGCCTGCGCGTCACGCCGGCGCGCGCGGACTCGACCTGCTGACGCAGCGACTGCAGCGTCGCCGCCGCCTGCGTCGTGCCGAGCCGCGAATCGACGAGTTCGTCCGCGAGCCGGATCGCGTCGTCGACCGCCGGCGCGCCGGCTTCGAGACCGACCGCGCCGCGCTTGATGTCGTCCCACGCGCCGTCGCGGCGCACCCGCGCCGCCAGGACGTCCGCGGTCGTGACGACCTTGTGGTTTTCCGCGAAATGCTTTTCCTGCAATTCGAGCCGCTCGAGCTCCTCGCGCGCATGATCCAGCGCGTCGCGCGCCGCCGCGACCGCGCCCGCATGCTCGTTGTCGTCCTTTTGCCACGCGACGAGCCGCGCCGTCGACGGCAGGTCGAGCGTGCGCAGCGCCGCCACGGGCTGGCGCCACTGCCCGAGCCCATCGAGCGCGTCCGTCAGCGCGCGTTCCGCCAACGTGACCTCGCGCTCGAGCGCCTGCTCCCGCGCTGCGCTGTTCCTGAAGGCCTGCGCGTCGGCGAGCGCCGTGCGCAGCGCTTCAGGCACCTCGACGGTCGACAGCCGGTCGAGCTGGTCCTTCAGTTCCGCAAGCTCGCGCACCTTCTCGTCGAGCGCTTCGCGCGCGCCGATCAGCGCCTGATGCAGCGCGCCGTGTTCGCGCAGCAGGTTGGTGACCGTCTTCAGCGACAGCGCCTTCGGCAGCGCCGCGCGCAACGCCGCTTCGTCCGCGGGCCAGCCGAGCTGCGCCGCGGCGCCGAACGCGGCGGACAAATGGCGCTCGACTTCCGCGTCGCGCAACAGCAGGTCCTGCGGATGATTCGCGCATGCGCTGCGCAGCCGGTCGAGCGCGTCGATGTCGGCGGCCAGCGCGAGCGCGTCGCCGTCCGCGACGATCGCTTCGCGCGCGTGCCGCTTGCCGGCGAGATCGGTGCGCCGCTCCTCCAGCACCTTGCGTTCCGCCGCGAGATCGCCCTGCGCCTTCAGCAGATCCGCCTGGGCGGTCGGCGGCAGCTCGACGACCGGGCCGAGCTCGACCAGCGCGGCGTCCTTGACCGTCAGCTCCTTCAGATACGGCGCGAGCCGCCGCACGCGCTCGAGCTTCGAGCGCAGCGATTCGAGCCGGCGCTGGTCGGCGCGCGCCTGTTCGATCTCGTGATCGACGGCCTCGCGGGCCTCCTTGCGATCGACCCAGTCCCGCGTGCGCACCTGCACCGCCTTCAGTTCGCCCACCGCTTCGTTGAAGGACGCCTCGGCCACCGCGAACGCGCTGCCGCTGCGCCGCGGCGCCCACAGCTCGCCCGAGCGCGCTTCCAGCTCCTCGCGCACCGGCCCGAGACTGCCGACGCCCGCCGCCGATTCGAACAGCACCTGGCCGAGCTTGTCGGACGCGTCGAGAATGCTCCTGCCGCCCTCGACCAGCCGCCCGTGATCGAGTCCGAACATCTGCTCGAAGAATTCCTTGCTCGCGCCGTCGAGGACCGCCGCCAGATAGTCGTCCGGCAGCCGCTCGTCGGCCGGCGTGCGCAGCGGCGTGCGGCCCCTCGCGCGATGGAACGCCATCTCGCCGGCCGCGCCTTCGAGCACGCCGCCGATCCGCAGCTCCGGCGTGCTGTGGAGGAAGTCGAGCGGCGTCTGCAGCTTCATCCCGAACAGCAGTTCCGACACGGCCGTCCGGATCGTCGACTTGCCGGCCTCGTTGGGCCCGACGATCACATGAAAATCATGGTCCGCGCGCGGAAAGCCGAGCGCCGCGTCGGTGAACTTGCCGTACTTGATCAGGTCGAGTCGCTTGATACGCATCGTTCATTCCCCCTGGGCCAGACGCGCCAGCAACGCGGGGCCGACCTGCTGCACCATTTCGGTCAGCTCGCCGGAGCGCGCCAGCGACAGCAGCGGCACCTCTTCCTTCACCTCGCTGCGCACCTTGCCGACGAACGGCTTCAGGTCGCGTTCGAGCAGCGCGAGAAATTCCGGATCGTGCGCGGCGTCCGCGAGGATCTGCTTCAGGTCCTCGAGCGCTTCGAGCTGCTCGGCCTCGCCATGCGACAGGTCCATCGCGGATGTCGCGACCTTGACCTTCTCGAGCCACAGCCGCTCGTTGCCGATGATGCCGATCTGGTTCAGCACTTCCGCGCGCAGCTGCGTCGCGCGGCCGAAGAACAGCCCGTGCGCGGGCGTGCGGCCCGTGACCGTCACGCGCACCGCGCGCGGCACGTGGCCGTCGACCGTCAGCAGCGCTTCCAGCGACTGCCCGATCTTCCGCGCGAGGTCGGCGATCGTGACGCAATCGGCCGCATCGACCGCGACGGCCTCCCAGCGCAGCACGTCGAGATACAGGCGCTCGACGCGCGTCGCGCCGCCCTCGACCGTCACGAGCACCGCGCCACGCCGGCCCGTCTCGCGGATGTGCCGGCCCTGCAGGTTCCCCGGAAACACGATCGTCGACGGCCCCGACCATTGCTGGAACTCGTGGACGTGCCCGAGCGCCCAGTAGTCGTAGCCTTTCGCGTGCAGCTCCGCGAGCGTGCAGGGCGCGTAGCTCGCGTGCGCCGTGTAGCCCTCGAGCGCCGTATGCAGCACGCCGATGTTGTAGCAGCCGGGCACGGGTTCCGGATAGCCGAGCGCGAGATTCTCGACGACCGCCTTGTCCTTGAAGCTCTGTCCGTGCAGCGCCACGTTGAATTCGGGCAGGCGATGCACTTCCGGCTTGCGGTGGCTGAACACCGTGACGTTGTCCGGCAGCGTGAGCTTCCTGGTCATCTCGCTCTCGGCGTCGTGGTTGCCCCACAGCACGTACGCGCGGATGCCCGCCTTGCGCAGGCGCCCCATCTGCTGGCCGAAGAAGATGCCGGTGTTGTGATCCTTCCAGTCGCCATCGTAGAGATCGCCGGCGATGACGAGAAAGGCCACCTCCTCCTCGATCGCGCGATCCACGAGCTGGCGCAGCGCGTCGCGGGACGCGTTGCGCAGCTGCGCGGCCGGCGCGTCGGGATAGGCGCTCAGGCCGTGCAGCGGGCTGTCCAGGTGTATGTCTGCCGCGTGGATGAACTTCACGACGATTCCTTAGATACGTAGCGGGGAGTGGCCGGTGCGCGCTGCCGCCGGGTGCGGCGTCGCGCCGAACCGGCGTCAACGGGCAGATTGTAGTGGCCAATCCGCCCGCCGCACCGTCAGTCACACTCCTGATAGCCGCCCGGCTCGCCGCAATGCCTGCACCGGAACCCATACGCCGTCGGCGACCCATCCCTGTCGAGCGCGGCAAGGAAGCGATCCCATTCCGGCCCTTCCGGCAATCCGGTCGAACTCGCCGATCGCGTAGACCGGACCGGCATAGCGGTAGCCGCGCGCCACGCCGCAACAGACGCAACGCGCATCCGATTCGACGACGCTGCCCGTCCCGAGCGGATCGGGGTGATACCGGAAAGTCGGCAACGTCATGCGGTACTCCGCTGGCGTGTCGTCATTCGCCGCGCGGCGCGGGCGGCGGCGCATAGCGATCGTCGTTGCCCGGGAAAGGATTCGCGTTGCGGCGCAATGCGTCTTCGTCATGCTTCTGCGCGAACAGCGCGACGCCGATCACGCCGACGTTCGCCGTATCGCCGAACTTCGCGTTCGCGACATAGCTGTCCGGCACCGACGCGAAACGGAAGGCCGCCACCTCGTCCCGGCTCTTGCGGAAGCCTTCGATCGTCAGCGTGCGGCCCGGGTAGAGCACGTAGCCGCCGTTCCCGTAGCTGCCCGGGCGCCCGGACAGCACGTCGAGCCCGTCGACCGTCGACACGACCTCGAACGTGCGGCGCCCCTGGTTGCGCAGCACGATCACGTAGCGCGCGCCCTTGACGCCCGCCATGTGCCAGCGGCCGTCGGTATGCGCGAGGCGCAGCGGCGCGCCGCCCTCGTCCGCGAAGGACAGCGCGACGTCGCCGTTCGCGAGCGCGACCCGCGTCGGCAGCGTGTGCACCGTCGCGGCGGCCGGACGTCCGGGCAACGCGTCGTTGTAATAGACCGACGTCACGTCGGTCGGCGTCGTCGGGCTCGCGCGCTCGAAATCGACCTGGCGCGTCTCGGAGCGCACCGCCTCGCCCCACGCGGTGCCGAGCCCGCGACGCTCGCCGGCGTCCGGCGCGGCGGAAGAGGCGGTGCCGGCGGGCGGCGGGAGCGACGAACTGCAGGCAGCAAGCCAGAGCGCGCAGACAAGCGCAAGCAGACGGAACAGGACGGTCATGGTCATCGATTCTCGGAATGTTATCGGTCCGCGCCGGGGCCCGGGCGCGGCACTTTCGTGTCAATTGCCGTCACGACGTCGATCGGACGGGGCCGCCATCGGCAACCGGCGCAGCACAGCCGGCCGCCGGTTGGGATCGGCTCCGCTATTTAAGCATGGCGCGTGCGGCGCGAACCGTCGCGACGTGACCGCCGCGTGACAGCGACCGCCCTAAAGTTCGACGCGCGGGCTGCCGTTAAGCCCCGGCAAGTCTTGTACACCAAGCGACACCGGATCCCCATGGACATTACAAATTGGAAGGAACATGCCCAGCGAACCCTCGCCGGGACAGGCGGCATGCACGAGGCCATCGCGCTGCTGGAGCGCGAACCCGACGAGACGGACTGGGAAGCCAACATGCTCCTCGGCATCCTCTACGGGCAGGCGCGCGATCTCGGCAACGCGGTCAAGTTCCTGGACAGGTCCGCGTCGCACAATCCGCGCAATCCGGACACGATCTTCTTCCTCGGCTGCTTTCGCGCGCTGCAGATTCCGGGCTTCCACAAGAGCTGGGCGGTCCGGCGCGACCACGCCAGGCAGGCGCTCGGCCTGGTCGAAAATTCGCCGGACGCGGCGCAATGGCCGCAGCTCAAGCTTTGCCTCGACATGCTCGCGACGGCCGCCAGCTACGTCGGCCCGCAGGAAGATGCGGAGTTCGCGTATCGCTGGCTGATCCGGATCGATCCCGGCAATGCCGGGCATTACGCGAATCTTTCGCAGATCCGCGCCGATGACGACCTGGACGAAGCCGCCGCGCTGCTGGACAAGGCGCAGTCGCTCAGCCCGAACAGCGCGAATCGCAACGACCTCGCGCTGTCGCGCAAGGTGCTGTCGGCCGGCGAGCGGCGCGCACCGATCGCCCGCGCGAAATACCCGACCACGAAGGAAATGCGCGGTGACCTCACGAGCGCCATCCGTTCCACCCTGCTCAAGGATTTGCCGAAACAGCGCTTCATCAGCGGGGACACGCGGTTCTTCACGCTCGGCTCGTGCTTCGCGCGCGAGATCGCCACGCGCTTGATCGAGCGCGGCTATCAGGCCGACTTCTTCGAAGTCGTCGAGCACATCAATTCGAGCTTCGCGAACCGGAGCATGGTCGACTGGGCGCAGGGCAAGTGCCAGGGCCAGAGCCGCGAGCGTCTCGACGAGCTGTTCGCATCCCTGAAGATCACGCCGGACGGACTGCGGGCGCGCTGGGCCGCGGCGAACGTGTTCATCTACACGCTCGGCGTGGCGCCTGCCTTCTTCGACAGGCAGTCCGGCGAGTTCGTGATGCCGTCGAGCTCGACGTTCGCGTCGCGCGCCTTCGCGGAAATGTACGACTTCCGGACCACGACGGTGCAGGAGAACCTGGAGAATCTCGAGTACATCGCGTCGTACATGCGCACGTTGAACCCGAACGTGAAGATCATGATTACCGTGAGCCCGGTGCCGCTGAAAACCACGTTCGAATTCAAGTCGGCGATGCAGGCGGACTGCATTTCGAAGTCGACGCTGCGCGTCGTCGCGCACGAGTTCGTCACGAAGCATCCGGACGTCGTCTACTGGCCGAGCTTCGAGGTCGTGCGCTGGCTCGGCGGGCACGTCGGGCCGTTCTACGGCAACGACGACGATGCCGCCCTTCACGTCGGCGACGACGTGGTCAAGGCCATCACCGACCTGTTCATCGAACACTATTCCTGACCGGGTCCGGCGCGCCGCCCGGCGGGCTCGAAGCCTCAGAGCGGCAGCCAGCCGAGCCGCCACGCCAGGTTGCGGCGCGCGCGCGCTTCGCAGCGCGCGTGGAACAGATCGGTGTGGTAGAGCCGCGGACGCGCCAGCAGCTCGCCGAGGATCGTGCGGACATGGCGGTCGTACGCGTGATCGTCGAGGTCCGTGCGCTCGGCGCGCAGCCGCAGGCCGTCTTCGCGAAAACGGCTGCGCGTCGCGCCCAGCACCGCGAGATCGATGTCGACCACGAAGCGGACATCCGGGTCCGCCGGCACGACGCGGTGCTGCGTCGCCAGGATCATGTCGCGAATGCGCTCGCCCGCTGCGATGCGCCCCGCCGCCCATTGCCGGAACCAGTCGGCGCTGCGCGCCTCGTTGTCGCCGGCGCCGGGCCGATAGATCACGTCGTGGCACCACAGCGCGAGCTCCACCGAGTCGGGATGCGGCACCACGCCGCGCGCCCGGTCGAGATCGCGCAGGCAGCGGCGGATATGGCGCAGCGTGTGATAGTGACGCGCCGCTTCGCCATAGCGCCGGGCAAGGTCCGCGTAGACGGCTTCGG
This sequence comes from Burkholderia ubonensis subsp. mesacidophila, assembly GCF_002097715.1. NCBI lineage: Bacteria > Pseudomonadati > Pseudomonadota > Betaproteobacteria > Burkholderiales > Burkholderiaceae > Burkholderia > Burkholderia ubonensis. Next base: position 130,519 of record NZ_CP020739.1, on the reverse strand, counting down.
CGTCGAGGCCGCCGCTGCGGGTCCATAAGGCGACGAAGCGCGCCTGCGTCTGGCTCATCCCCATTCCCTTGCGTTCGCCGCGGCGCTCAAAAAAATTCCTTGCGGATGTCGATGCTCGACCGCTCGCCGATATGCCGGTAGTTCTCCGCGAGCCACGCGTCAGCCTCGCGCCGCCCGTTGTCGCGCAGCCCGCACAGGAAATCCCAGTCCGCGTTGTACTTGCTGGAGACGCTGAGCGCGCACATCGCTTCGTCGGAGCGGATCGAGTGAATCCGCATTTCCTTCATCTCGTCGCGGGCGAGCTTGCCTTGCTGGATCAGTTCGGTGACGAACGCGATCGCGCGCATCTCGCGCATCAGCGACGAATTGAAGCTGATCTCGTTGATGCGGTTGAGGATGTCCGCCGCCGTCACGGGCACGCCCGGGCGAACCAGCGGGTTGATGTGCACGATCACGACGTCCCGCGTGTCGCAGTGGTAGATCAGCGGAAAGATCGCGGGATTGCCCATGTAGCCGCCGTCCCAGTAGTGCTGGCCGTCGATCGTGATCGCATGGAACAGGGTCGGCACGCAGGCCGACGCCAGCACGGCTTCCGCGCAGACGTCGTCGCCCGAGAAGATCCGGATCTTGCCCGTCTCGACGTTGGTCGCGCTCAGGTAGAGGCCGATCGGGCAGCGCTTCCTCAGCCCGTCGAAATCGACGTGATGCTCCAGCACCTCGCGCAGCGGGTTCAGGTTGTGCGGATTGAACTGGTACGGCGAGAAGATCCGCAGCACCATGTCCGCGAACGCATACAGCGGCGAGTGGTCGAGCCCGAAGCTGTGCGTGCCCTTCAGCCAGGGCATCCAGCGCAGCGGATTGTATTGCTCGGCCGACGCCGCGACCGCGCGCCAGAAGTCGTGCAGCGCGCCGCGAGCGGCGGCCTCGCCGCCCTGCAGCAGGCCATGCGCGAGCACCGTGGCATTCATCGCGCCGGCGCTGGTCGCGCTGACGCCCTCGATGGACAGCCGGCCGTCCTCAAGCAGGCGATCCAGCACGCCCCACGTGAACGCGCCGTGCATGCCGCCGCCCTGCAACGCCAGCGCGACCGGCTTGCGTGCGTCGCGTCCACGATGCCTTTCGCTCTTCGTGGCCATCTTCGGTCTCCCGTCATGATGCCGGTTCGCGTTGGCCGCACGCGCGTCGCCGATGCGCTTCAGCGCATGCGGCTCACCCGCCGTTCGATGCCAGCCGGTCGAGCAGCGCGGCGGCATCGCGCAGGTCGGCCGTATCGAAACCTTCCGCAAAGTTGCCGTACACCTCGGACAGCATCCGCCGCGCATCGGCCGCCCGGCCCTGGCCTTGCCACACGCGCGCAAGGCTCAGTACCGCGCGCAGCTCGAACGACCGGGCGCGCTGGCGGCGCGCGACGTCGATCGCCTGGCGCAGACAGCCTTCCGCCTCGTCCGCGCCGCCCGCCGCGCCAAGCAGCAGCGACGCCTTGAGTCGATGCAGCTCGGCCTCGTAGCAGTGCTCGCCGGTGCGCGCCGCCAACGCCATCGCTTCGTCGATCGCACCGAGGCCCGCCGCCGGATCGCCGGCGCGTGCGCAATGTTCCGCGAGCAGCGCGAGAAAGTACGTGCAGCCCATCGCGGCGCCGGTCGCGCGGTAGCCGTCGAGGCCCGCGCGCATCTGCGCGATCCCGTCCGCGAGGTCGCCCTGCTCGCTCAGCGCCCAGCCCCGCAGGACCGCGCCCCACGCATGCCAGAACGGCAGCCCCTGCTCGGTCGCAAGCGTCATCAGCGCCTCGGCGTGCTCGCGCGCCGCGCCGGCTTCGCGCCGGAACTGACGAAACTGCGCCGCGTACGCGAGCGTCAGCGCCAGCGTCGGGACGTGGGCGACCTGCCGGGCCCGCGCGAGCGCCTGCTGGCAGCGCAGGTTCGCCTGATCCGCGCAGCCCAGATGCCACAGGGTCCACGCGAGGAAATTCAGGCAGCGGATGCCCGGATCGATCGTGCCGGCGAACGCTGGCCCGGGGCGCGGTTCGGCGTCGAGCAGCGCCAGCGCCCGCTCCCCGTGAGCCAGTGCGCGCACGAGATCGCCTTCGAAGAACAGGCTGGCCGACAGCGCGAGATGCGCCTCCACGAGCAGCCCAGGATGCTGCGCCTGGCGCGCCATGCGCAACATCCTGTTGCCGATCTCGCGGGCAGTCGCGTACTCCGCGCGCAAGTGGTAATGCGTCCTCAGCCCGAGCTGCACCAAAAAGAGCTGGGAGATCTCGCCGATCTGCTCGCACAGCGCCAGCGCGCGCGTATAGTTCGCCGCGACGTCCGGCGCGCCGTAGCCGCGGACCGCCATCAACGCCGGTCCCAGCGCGATTCGCAGAGCGAGTTCCCGATGCGCGCGCTCGGGCGTGTCGGGCAGGCGCTCGAGCAGCTCCAGCGCCGCGCCGAGGTGGCGCATCGCGTCCGGCTGCGCGGAATGCTGGAGCGCCTGTTGCCCGGTGCGGTACAGGTACTCGACGGCTTTCGGCACGTTGCCGCTCAGCCGGTAGTGGTGCGCGAGTTCGCTGCAGTAGTCCGCGATGCGAGTCGGGAACAGCGCCTCGATCGCCTGCGCGGTGCGCTCGTGCAGCGCGCTGCGCCGCTCGTTGAGCAGCGAGTGCCCGGCGACTTCCTGCGTCAGCGCGTGCTTGAACGAATACTCGACCTCGGGGAACGCGGGCCGCTCGTAAATGAATTCCGCGGTCTCCAGCCGCGCCAGCAGACGGCGCAGATCGTCGTCCGTCCGCGCGGCCTGGCCGTCGCAGATGCAGCGGATCAGGCTGAACGGAAACTCCTTGCCGATCACCGCGAGCGTCTGCAGCAGCTCCTTCTCATCGATCGCGAGCCGGTCGATGCGGGCGGCCAGCACGCCCTGCACGGTCGTCGGAATGTGCAGCGCAGCCGGAATCCGCTCGATCCGGTAGTGCGCCGGTTCGCCGAGCAGCGCATGTTCCTCGACGAGCGTCTGAACCACTTCCTCCATGAAGAACGGATTGCCCTCCGTGTTTTCGAGGATCAGCTGCTTGAGGGGCGCGAGGGTGGGATCGTCGCCGAGCAGCGCGGCGAGCAGCCCCTGGGCCTCGGCCGGGCCCAGCGGTTCGAGCCGCAATTGCGTGCGATGCGCTGCGCGTTCCCAGACCGGCGGATATTCGGGCCGGTAGTTCACGAGGAGCAGGATCCGCGTGCGCTCGACGCGCTCGATCAGGCAGGCGAGAAATGCTTCGGTCTCCAGATCGAGCCATTGCAGGTCCTCGAACAGCAGCTCGACCGGCTGGTCGCGGCTCTCGCGCGCCAGCAGCCGGATGATCGCGTCGAACGTGCGATCGCGCCGGATCTGCGGGTCCATTTCCGCGAGCGCCGGTTCGCCGTCGCCGACGCCCAGCAGATAAAGCAGGTAAGGCACCAGCTCCTCGAAACTGCGCTCGAGCGTCAGCACCTTGCCCATCACCTTCTCGCGGCAGCGCCGCTCGTCGTCCTGCGCGGCGATCTGGAAATAGTTCTTCAGCAGCTCGATCAGCGGCAGGTACGCGAAGGCCTTGCCGTGCGACACCGAGAACGTTTCCAGCACGAGGCAGCCGCGCCGCGAACGCTCCTTGAACTCGAGGAACAGCCGCGATTTGCCGACGCCGGCCTCGCCGACCACCGCGACGACCTGCCCGCGGCCCGCGCCGGCCTGCCGCAGCGCGCCGTGCAGGTGCTCGAGTTCGGCGTCGCGGCCGACGAAGCGCGCGAGGCCGCGATGCGCGGCCAGCTGCAACCGCGTGCGCAATGCGCCGAGACCCAGCACCTCGTACACCGACAGCGGCTCGGGAATGCCTTTGACCTGGGTAGCGCCCAGCGCCTTGAACTCGAAATAGCCTTCGGCCAGCCGATGGGTCGACTCGCTCACGAGGATCGACGACGGCGTCGCGATGCCTTCCATGCGCGATGCGATATGGATCGTGTGCCCGACCGGATCGTAATCGGTGTGCAGGTCGTCGGTGCGGATCGAGCGCACGACGACTTCGCCGGTATGCACGCCGACGCGAATCTGCAGCGGGATGCCTTTCTCCAGACGAATCCGGTCGCTGTGACGGCGCATCGCCTGCTGCATGCGCAACGCCGCGAACAGCGCGCGCTGCGGATGGTCTTCATGGGCGATCGGCGCGCCGAACAGCGCGAGAATGCCGTCGCCGAGCGATTTCGCGACGTAGCCTTCGTAGTAGTGGACGGCTTCCATCATCAGCGCGACGACGGGCTCGATCAGCCGATGCGCCTCTTCCGGGTCGAGATCGTGGATCAATGCGGTGGAGCCGGCCATGTCCGCGAACAGCGCGGTGACGGTCTTGCGCTCGCCGGCGGTTCCGCCGCGCGCTTCCATCGCCGCCTGTTCGGCGAGGATGCGCTCGGCGAGGTGCTGCGGCGTGTAATGGATCGGCGCCGGGGACGGGCCGGCGGGTCCGGCGGCCGGCCGCGGGCCGTCATGCGCATCGGTCAGCGGCGCGCCGCATTCGCTGCAGAACTTCGCGGAGGCGCCCGACTCGTGGCCGCAGCGTGGGCAGATGCGCGTCAACGCGGCCCCGCAGGTCTCACAGAAGCCGGCCCCGGCGGGGTTGTCGAATCCGCAATGTGCGCAGCGCATACGATCGCTTCCCCTGCCCGGAACCTGCTCTTACCCATTCTAGTGCCGCACCTGCGTGCGGCAAGCGGCGATCGGGATATGGCATTCCCTCGGTTCCGGCCGACGGTCATATGCGTCGTGCGCGCAGCGTCGATCGTCCTGCCGGTGCGATGCCGGTTTCACGCGAGCCGGCGGGCATGCCGCGCGGCCAGGGCCTGTTCACGCCTGCGGCTTCGGCTGGATAAGCCGCAGGATCCGGCTGTCGTACGGCGCTTGCAAGATCTCCGCGATGCGGATCTCGGCGGTGGCCGGGTGCAGAGGATTGAGCAGGAAGTTGTGCGCATGCGGGACGACCGCGCTCGGCACGCGCAGCAACGCGCTCGGCTTCGTCTGCAGCCACTCGGTGCCCGCGCCCTTCGTCCAGTCGGGATTCGTCCGCCAGTCGGCCGGCGCGTCGTGCTCGACGATCTCGGCCACCGCAACCGAGTCGGGCACCTCGACGCGCAGCAGCTGGTAGCCGTTCGGCAGTTGCGCTACGGAGGCGATCTCCAGATGAACGAGCGTCTCGAGCAGCGCCAGCGCCGGGTGCTCGGCGAGATACACGACCGGCTGCCCCGCAAAGTGCCAGCGGCCGCCGGCGCGCAACCCGCCGATGCCCTTCAGGTCGGCGTAATTGCTGATTCGCCACAGCGTCGTCAAGCGAAGTACCCTTCGTCGATCTGCGTGAGCGCCTCTTCGACGAGCCGCGCGCCGTGCTCGGTGCTTGCCATGTCGAGCGAGGTCCGGCCGCCGAAGCGCTGGAGCCCGCTGCGCAACCACGTCATCGCCTTGTCCGGGTCGCCGAAGGTGGCGGTCGCCTGCGCGACGATCCGCGCAAGGCGGATCGCCTTGTCGGACTCTTCGGGAGACAGGCGTTCATGTGCCTGGCGACGGTGGCTCAGCGTCCGGCGCGGAATGATGAACGCCAGTTCGTCCGACTTGAGCCCGCGCTCCGACAGCCGGTCGATGACCGCGACGTCGACGCGCGCGTTCGCCAGCTCGGCGAGATCCGCGCCCGACCGGACGCGGGTTGCCAGCAGCTGTTCGAGAATCGCGAACTCGGCCTGGCGCGGATGCGCGACGCCGGACGGATGGAAAGCGATGGTTGCCATGAGCCCTCCTCGGCAATTTGCCCAACCATTATAGGCGTTTTGCCGATCCATTGGCGATGCGGGATATCCTGGCTTTGTCACGTAACAACTCTTCAAAGCGCGAACATACGAATGGGGAGTTCCCCTTCGATCAATCCACGCCCGACCAATCATCAGACAAGACATGGAATCGACCGTGGATCGTTAACCCCATTGCAATAATTTTTCGCTGGAACCGGTATTTCCGACCGGTATCGCCATCGCTACGATGCAATCAACCGCTCAGCACAACCAGTGAAGCGCGAAATCAAGGAAATCGGAGGTCAACATGAAATCGTTCGTCTACGCCGTGGTCGCAGCCACTGCCCTGTCGACGTCGTATGGCGCATTCGCCCAATCGAGCCAGCCGACGCCGACGCGCGCGCAGGTTCGCGCGGAACTGGTCCAGCTCGAGCAGGCCGGGTACAAGCCGGAAGTGTCCGACGTCCATTACCCGCAGGCGCTGCAGGCCGCGCAGATGCGCGTCACGAACGCCGACGAAACCGGCTATGGCGCGCAGTCAGCGGCCGGCGTTCGCGCGGGCCACGCCGTGTCGGTCACACAGAGCGGCCCCGGCTCGGTCTACTTCGGTCATTAAGCCGGCCCGTCGCTCGCGCATCGCGAGCGCAATCGAACGACTGAACACCACGCCCCCGACCGTCGGGGGCGTGGTGTTTTCACATTCGGGCACTTCCCCCTGAAAATAATCAGGAATACTTGAATATCGGGCGCGTCCGCACCTTGCGCCCCGACGACGTCCACGTTCCGGGCCGGCCGACCTCCATCATCACGAGCGCAAACCCGGCACGTTTGAGCATAGAATTCCGGCGAGTACGGAGCCGGCCGACGCGGCCGCGCGCAGGTCGTGAAGACCGCCGGGAACATCCCGGTCGCTGCCGCGTTCGCCGGCTGTTCTGAAGCGGTACCCATGCGCATTTTTCAAAAGGAGCGGTTTCATGTCTCAAGCATCCGGATCCATGATCACCTTTCGCCGCCCGGACGGCCAGGAACTGCAGGCCTATCTGGCTACGCCGGAAAAAACCGACGGCGCGCCCGCGGTCGTCGTCATCCAGGAATGGTGGGGCCTGAATGACCAGATCCGCGGCGTCGCGGACCGGCTCGCCCGGGCCGGGTACTTCGCGCTCGTTCCCGACCTGTACCGCGGGAAATCAACGGTCGAGGCGGAAGAAGCGCACCACCTGATGAGCGCGCTCGACTTCGGCGACGCGGCGTCTCAAGACATTCCCGGCGCAGTGCAGTACCTGAAGACGCACGCCGGGCGCATCGCCGTCACCGGCTTCTGCATGGGTGGCGCACTGACCCTGCTCGCGTTGCAGAACGCCGACGTGACGGCCGGCGTCGCGTGGTACGGCCTGCCCCCGCTCGACTACATCGACGCGTCGAAGATCAAGGCGCCCGTGATGGGCCACTGGGCGACGCAGGATGCGTTCTTTACGATCGATCAGGTGGACGCGCTGGAAAAGAAGCTGAGCGCCGCGAACGTCGACTTCACGTTCCATCGCTACCTCGCGCATCACGCATTCGCGAACGAGACCGCCGTCGGCACCGGCCGCCTGCCGGGCACGCAGTACGATCCGGCATGGTCGCAGATCGCATGGGACCGGACGCTCACGTTCCTCGGCCGCACGCTGTGGACGACCGAGCCGAAGTAAGCGCGTTGCGATACGCGTGATCGTCGTCTGCCGGCCGGGAGCATGCGGCCGGCGGATGATGGTCGGGGTCTCGAAGGTATCGTGCCGGTCGCCATCCGTTCGCAACGAACGGTGCAACAGAAGCGCGCGTTACGCCGTCACGGCGACGCCGCGCCAACTCACGATTGACCGGAACCGCACAGCGCCGCCTCGTCGGCGGCCAGCATCTCGGGCACGCATTCCCGCAGGAACTCGACGAAGGTCCGGATCTTCGCGTCGAGGTACTGCCGCGACGGATACAGCGTATAGACCGTCAGCTTCTGCAGCCGGTATTCGGGCAGCACGCGGACCAGCGCGCCGCTGCGCAGCGCGGGCACCGCGGTCGACATCGGCAGCGAGCCGATGCCGAGACCGGCGCGCAGCGCGGCGCCGAGCGCATCGGCAACATTCACCTGAAAGTCGGGTAGCGGAAGCTCGAAGGTCTCGCGGCCGTCGGGGCCGTCGAGATGCCAGCGGTCGCGCGGAAACACCGGCGTGACGATCTGCAGGCAGGCGTGCGCCTCGAGGTCCCTGATCGTCTGCGGCGTGCCGTGTTCGCGCAGGTACGCGGGCGACGCGCACAGCACGCTGTGCACGGTGCCGAGCCGCTGCGACACAAGCCCGGAATCGGGCAGCTCCGTCGTGCTCAATTGCAGCGACACGTCGTAGCCTTCGTCGATGATGTCGGGCACGTGCTGCGACAGCGTCAGCTCGACCGCCACCGACGGATAGCGCTCGCGGTAGCGCACGACCGCCGGCACCACGTACGCCTGGCCGAAGCTCGTCGTCGCGTGCACGTGCAGCCGGCCCGACGGCTTGGCCTGCGCGTCCGCCGCTTCCGCCTCGGCCTCGTCGATGTATGCGAGCACCCGCTGGCAGCGATCCAGGTAGCGCTGCCCCGCATCGGTGAGCGCGATGCGGCGCGTGCTGCGATTGAGGAGGCGCGTGCGCAGATGCGTTTCCAGTTGCGCAACCGAACGCGATGCGTAGGCCGTCGTGATGTCCAGGCGCTGGGCGGCGCTCGTGAAGCTGCCCTCCTCCGCGACGCGGACAAAAATGCGCATCATCTGCAGCGTGTCCATCGACAGCCCCCGGGAATGAGATCGCCTCGCGCCATGCGGCCCTGGCCATCGCGAAGCGCGAGGCCGGGACCGTGCCTGTATCGTCTCGGCGCGAGCCTTGCAACGCAAGCTGATGACGGCGTCGCTCCGCTTCGGCACGAATGGTGCGGAACAGTACAGCAGCGCCAAGGGCGTGTCCAGTTCGGCATGATCCCGACCGCGGCGGTCAACCCGACGCTTCCGGACGACGCATCGTCGATGTCGACATACGCCCGCTCGGACGGACTCCTGATGGTGTGACCGGCGAGGGCGACCGGGTTGCCTGCGGCGGCTATGCGCGCGCGGACGAATCGAACGGGCTCCGCAACACGATGGTGTCGTCGCGCTCCGGTCCGGTCGTGATCAGCGAAACGGGCACGCCGACGAGCGCCTCGACGCGTTCGACGAAGCGGCGCGCCGCTTCCGGCAGATCGCCGAGCCGCCGCTTGCCGGCGACCGTGCCGGTCCACCCGTCGAACTGCTCGTAGATCGGCTTCGCGCGGGACTGCGCAGCGAGGCTCGCGGGCAGATGATCGATGCGCGTTCCGTCGAGCTCGTATCCGACGCCGAGCCGGATCGCGTCGAACCCGTCCAGCACGTCGAGCTTGGTCAGCGCCAGCGAATCGATGCCGGACACCTTGACGGCCTGGCGCAGCTGGACGGCGTCGAGCCATCCGCAGCGGCGCGGCCGGCCGGTATTGACGCCGTACTCGCGCCCGCGTTCCCGCAGCCGCTCGCCGATCTCGTCGGCAAGCTCGGTGACGAATGGTCCGCCGCCGACGCGGGTCGCATAGGCCTTGGTCACGCCCAGCACGCGGCCGAGCTTCGATGCGCCGAGACCGGTGCCGGCGGCGGCCGCCGACGCGACCGTGCCTGATGACGTCACGAACGGATACGTGCCCCAGTCGATGTCCAGCATCACGGCTTGCGAGCCTTCGAACAGGATCTTCCTGCCCTGGTCGTGCGCGTCGTTGAGATCGGCCCATACGGGCCGCACGAACGGCAGCACCTTGGGCGCGAGGTCGGCGAGCATCGGCAGCATCGCGTCGCGCGACCATGTGTCGAGGCCCAGGCCGCGGAACCACGCATTGTGATGATCGAGCAGCGCGTCGAGCTTGCGTGCGAGTCCGTCCGGATCGGCCAGGTCGCAAACCCGCAGCCCCCGGCGACCAACCTTGTCTTCGTAGGCGGGGCCGATCCCGCGCAGCGTCGTGCCGATCGGTTCGCGGCGCAACTGCTCCTGTGCGCGGTCGACGGCCCGGTGAATCGGCAGGACCAGCGTGGCGTTCTCGGCGATCGACAGGTTGTCCGGCGTCACCGCGACCCCGAGTTCCGCCATGCGCGCAATCTCGGCGAGCAGCGCTTCAGGATCGAGCGCGACGCCGTTGCCGATCACGCCCGGCTTGCCGCGCACCAGCCCGCTCGGCAACAGCGCGAGCTTGTAGGTCTTCCCGTCGACGACCAGCGTATGTCCCGCGTTGTGGCCGCCGTTGTACCGCGCGACGATGTCGGCCTGCCCCGCGAGCCAGTCCACCAGACGCCCCTTGCCCTCGTCGCCCCACTGCGCGCCCACCACCACGACATTCGGCATGCTTCGATCTCCATGTGAGAAATTTCGACACTTGGCGGACTCCACGAGCCGCTCGTATGGCATATTGGCGCAGCTACTTTTGACGATCAAACGATTAAACCTGAGATATCGCGTGATATAAATTCACGCGAAACGATGCGATGCGCCGAACCCTCCCTCCTCTGAACTCGCTGCGGGCGTTCGAAGCCGCCGCCCGGCTCGGCAGCTTTACGCTGGCCGCCGACGAGCTGTGCGTCACGCACGGCGCGATCAGCCGGCACGTGCAGCAACTGGAGGCGTGGCTGGGGCAGGCGCTGTTCGAGCGGTACAACCGGCGGGTCGAATTGACGGAGGCCGGGCGGGTCTACCTGGCCGAAGTCGGCGCGTCGTTCGACCGTATCGCGCTCGCGACCGCGCAGCAGCTTCAGCGAGGACACCAGGGCGTGCTGCGCGTCAGCGCGCCGGCCACCTTCTCGCTGCGCTGGCTGGTGCCGAGGCTGTCGTCGTTCCAGGTCGCCCATCCGCACATCGAGGTGCGGCTTTCGACGTCGAACGAGCCGATCGACAAGCTCCGCGACGTCGTGGACGTGATCATTCGCGGCGGCCCGCAGTCGATCGAAGGCTATGTGGCCGAGGAGTTTCTCTCCGAGGTTCGCCTGCCCGTCTGTGCGCCACGGCTCCTCGAGAAAAAGCCGCTCAGGAAACCCGCGGATCTCGCGCACTTCACGCTGCTGCATTCGGCGACCTATCCGGGCATGTGGCCGGAATGGCTCGCGGCGGCAGGGCACCCGCATCTCGTGCCGCGGCATTCGCTTACGCTCGAGCACTTCTACCTGACGTTGCAGGGCGCGCTCGACGGGCTCGGCGTCGCGATGGGCCCGATCGCGCTCGTCGCGGACGATATCGCCGAAGGCCGGCTCGTGCAGCCGTTCGATGCGCCCGTGCTGCCGCCGTGGCGCTATTTCATTTATGTGGCCGCGGCGCGCGCGGAAGACCGCGCGGTGCGTGCATTCATGGATTGGCTGAAACTGGCTGGCAGTGCGTCGGCTTCGCGCGACGCGTGACGGAGAGACGCTCCCATCTCACATGGTGAGGACAAGCGGTGCGCCACGCCGTCATCGCACGGCGCACACGCCGGGAGAACGTTTACTGGCTTGCGCCGGCAGCAGCCCCTGCCTTCTTCTCTGCGTCCTGCAGGTTCTGCGGATAATTCGGATCATTGGCTGAAGGCTTGTATCCCGCGTCTTCGAGTTTCTTCAGCTCGGCGTTGTTCTTCGCGCGCGCGGCCTTGCGCTCGGCCTTGTGTTTCGCACGGGCTTCCTTGCGCGCCTGTGCCTTCGCTGCCTTGGCATCCTGTGCTTGCGCCGCGGGTTCGCTGGCCGACGCCTGGGCAAACGCCGGTGCCGTGCCGCCGATCAGGAGCGCTGCAGCGGCAGCGACGAGCGTGAACCTTCTGGTTTGGATATGCATCAGTGAACTCCTTCTTCTGATTGATTACAGATTGAAGTACGTCGAGATACCACCCCTGCCTCCGAAGCGGGGATACGTCGCTCGGGGCTTGTGCATCATAACCGTGTCGCTGCGCCAGTGGCGATATGGATACCGCTGAATGGCGCACCGTGCAGGGTGGAACGGCATCGTTTGTCGTCGGCAGCGTCCGGGGACGATGATCATGGACACGTTCCTGCGATTGACGTCTTCCCATAAACGACCACCCAACGCCTTGCGACGGTTGCTCGTCTTCGAGTACACCTCGCGCTGAGGCTCTCGTCCCGTCTTCTGCATCGCAGTCACAGTGCAAACGTGGCTGGCCTGTCCGTCCGTATCGCGAAAATGGTGAGCTTTTACGGGATCCAGGGCACAGAAGTGGTGAGCCTTTTCGGGAGCCACCTGCTGGATCGACTGCGGTGAGTCAAGGAAGCGCCTTTGTGTTCACGTTAGACCGCATTTCCCGGCTCGTTGATGGACGCGTCGCGTCGAGCGTAGTCACGAACCGATAGTCACGTAGAACGCCCCGCATCGCGCAACGGATTCCAGTGGCACAAAGGTAGAAAATTGCGGTGACGTAATCGCGGATCGAAGGCGCGGTACCCTCGGCCCTCGTCGGCGGATCGTCGTGGGTGAGCATCGTCGTGCCGCCTTATCCACAGATCGCTCGGTGTCGTCAGGTTGCCGGGGGCGACGTTCCGTGGAATCGCTCGCACTTCCACAGGGCATCGACACAGGGGCCGGCAGACTGAGGCGGACGTCGAAGTGTCTCCGTTGGCTTACGGCACAGCGCACCATAGACGGGAACCTATCGACAGAAAACGGCGTTTTCTTCTGATTCTGTCCCATAGCTTTATACGTTTCGATGCATGTAAGTACGTGCTCACGTCGAAATGACCTCTTCTGTGCTGGAAGGCTTGCCAGACGGTGCGATGCGCGTGTCTGATCGGTACGAACCTTCGAAGGAATTCACGTGCGTGCACGGTTGAAGGTCGTCTGGTAGCGGGTTATGGGGGGTGGTTTTTTCCGGAAGCACACAGTGTGTTTACATCTTTAGAAAGCAACGTTTACTTCTTTAACTACTTTTAGACGCTCCACAGGCTTGCCTGACAAGGGTTTGACCGGTGTTCGGTACCCATTTATGGGAGCGAAGGTAGAAGGGTTTGGGGTCTCAGGTCTGTGGATTTGGGGATTTGGGTACCACGGAATGGGGAATCAGGGTTGTGGATATGGTGTGAGGGTGCCCGGTTATGGGAATTTGGCGGTGGAACGCAATGGGTAGCCGTCTATGGGAAGCCAAGATGGTAGCTACTTATGGGGGATCTGGACACGCTGTCGCGCGATGGATGTCCACAAGGATGATCTTCGGTAGCCGTTTATGGGACGTTTTGAAGGTATCCGTTTATGGGAGTGACGGCGACGTGTGCCGAGCAGGGTTCGGATGCCGGGCGAGTCCGGCGTTCCCATAAAAAGGATCGGTTCGACGGAAAGGTAACCTTTTGTGGGGAATTTCAAAGGTTGCCAGTTATGGGATCGATCCGGGTACGTTTCGACCTGAGCCGCGCGATCATAGACACGCACGTGAATCGAAAGGTACCCATTCATGGGGAACTGTCAAGGTAGCAAGATATGGGACTAATACGAAGCGCTGCTGCATGGCATCACGAATCCGGCGTCCGATCGTGGTTCAGGTCGTTTGATTCCCATAAAGGGTAACCTTCGGCGAGGCCCAGGCCGGGCACGATTCGGTCGCAGCAAGCGACAGGTAGCTGCTTTTGGGAGGGGTTTCTGCAGCAAGGTAGATGCTTATGGGGGCCGCGGAACACTGCCTCGTGAAAAAAATCCTTTGTGCTCGCAAGGTTAGCCACGATTGTGCAAGTGACCTGCGAGCAGGGACGTTGCCGGCGGCGGCGAAAAGGTATAAATTCCGGCCTCAACAAGGTCACCTTATCCGGACACCACGATGCCGCGAAAGCCAGCAAGCAAAGGCTCCGACAAACAGGTCTCGCTGTTCCAGACGCCCGAGCCTCCCGACTTGCTGCGCAAGGCGGTTCAAGCGATTCACATCGCACCCAAGTCGGGAAAGATCGGTCTGCAGCAGCGGAAGATGTTCAGCTCGCTGATCAAGAACGCGCTTCGGCAGGAAGCGTTCGAGCCGGGCCGCACGAGCTTCTCGATCTCGATCGCCGCGCTCTCGCACGAAAGCGGACTGAACAGCAACAACACGAAGTACGTGAAGGACACGGTGAACTCGCTCATCAGCACCGTCGTCAACTGGGACTATCTGGCCGGGGACCGCTCGACCGTCTGGAAGGCGTCGGGCCTGCTGGCCGGTGCGGAACTCGAGCAATCGGTGCTGAAGTACAGCTTCTCGGACCAGATTCGCAGCGAACTGCTCAATCCCGAGATCTACGCGCTCATCGATATGCGGATCGCGCGCGAGTTCCGGCGCTCGCATTCGCTCGCGCTGTGGGAAAACACGGTGCGCTACGAAGGGATCGGCATCACCGCGAAGATCCCGTTGCCGAAATTCCGGGATCTCATCCTGGGGCAGGACAAGGCGTCGCAGTCGTACAAGGAATACAAGCTGTTCAAGAGCAAGGTCCTGGTGCCGTGCATTCAGGAGGTCAACGAAGTATCGGACCACACGCTCGAGCTGATCGAGCACAAGTCCGGACGCAGTGTGGAGGCGGTCCAGTTCAAGGTGACGCGCAAGCCGAGCGCGGATACCGTGGAGGACGGCGACGTCAAGAACGAAGCGCTCGTCGAGGAAGTTGCCAAATTCGGCGTTCCGCGCTCGGAGGCTCGCCGGTTGATTTCCCAGTACGGCGTGCAGCGCATCAAGGCCGCGATTGCCTACACGCTCAATCGGACTACGAAAAAGAATGCGGCGCCGATCGACAACGTCGGCGCGTATTTCCGCAAGGCGCTGACGCACGGCTATACGTTGTCGGACGGCCAGGCGACGGAGACGGCGACGGCGACGTCGGCGAAAGAGACGGCGCAGAGCAAGCAGGAGCAGATCCGCGACAAGTATCTTGCCGCCAAGATCGACGAGGCGGGCGCATACTTCCGCGAGCTGGAAATCGACGACCAGACCAAGCTCATCGAGCGCTACAACGAGACGGTGACCGGCTCGAAGGATCTGACGTTGTCGCCGAAGAAGAAGGCGAGCAAGCTTGCGCAAACCAGCTTCTTCAGATGGCTGGCGCTGGATACCTGGGGCGAACCGACTTCGGACGACCTGCTGGAGTTCCTGCTCAGAAGCAGCCTCGCAGCAAACTGATAAAAGACCTCGCAGCTTCACTGCGAGGTCTTTTTATTTGGGCAGCTTACTTTTGTGCGGTGGACAGCTCGGCGACGTAGGCGTCGATGACGGCCTTGAGCTTGTCGGCGAGCGCTTCCTGATGAGTGGTGTCGACGCCCTTGAGCTGCAGGTCGACACGTCCGTCGGGATAGGTCTTCAACTGCCCGATCGCTCGCGATTCGACCGCGAAATCGTGGCGCACGCTGTACCGCGTCCGTCCCGCCTTCTTGTTCCCGTCGTTCTGCGCGCGCAGGAAGTTCTCGAGGTCGCGCACGGACTTTTTCCGGTCGATGACGGCGGAGAGCAGGCGGTCGGCAGTCGGTTCGCCCAGCCGCTCGAAGATCAGCTTCAGGAAATAGGCGGCCTGCAGGCCGACCACGTCGTTTGCGGCGGCCATCCGCTCGAGGAGCGTGGTCGACAGGGCGTTGAGCGACAGCGTCTTGCTGATGGTCGCCTTGTCCTTGCCGATCTTTTCCGCCAGCGTGTTCTGGTCGGGGAACACCTTCTCGTCGAGGAGGCGCTTCCATGCGACCGCATCGTCGAAGATCGTCTGGCGCTCGTGATCGTGGTTTGCGCGATAGGCGATCGTGTAGAGCTGCTCGGGCGTGTGATCCGAGCGGAAGGTGGCGTTGATGGTTTCGTCACCGTTGATGCTCGTGGCGCGCAGCCGGCGTTGCCCGTCGATCACGACCAGCTTGCCGGGAAACTCCGGCAGCCGGGTCACCTTGATCGGCTCGATCTGCCCTTCCCGCTTCAACGTCAGCGCGAGCTCGTGCAGGCTCGATTCCGAGTAGAAGACCCGTGGATTGAACGGGTTCGGGATGCAGTCCTTCACGGCAACCTTCTGCGGTGCACCGAGATCCGTTGCATCGGCGGACAGCGTCGTGACCGTCATGACCGGTTTGACGGCGGGCGTCACGGCAGCGGGCAGCGGCGTGACGGACGGTTCGGGCAGTCGCGTTTCCAGCGCCGCATTTTCCTGCGCAAGTCCGCGCAGAAGACCGGCTGCGAGATGGAGATTGCCCGTCGCCTTCTTCTCTTTCGATGTGTCTTTAGCCATGAGCGGTTCCGGTAGCGCGCGTCGACGCGATGTATTGGGCCATTTCGGTGACGAGCTTCTCGATCTCCGCACGGGCCTCCTTGAGGCCCTTCAGGTACCGATTGTGATGGTGGATGGTGGTGCCGAGTGCGAAGGTCTGTCGGTAGACCTCGCGTTGGGCAATCTGGCTGTCCAGCAGATGCTCCCCTATTTCTTCTGCCTTTAGAATTTTTAAAATCTCTTCACGCATTTTAGTTTTTCCATTGACGCTATTGAGCATCAGCGCGGAAGAAAGACTAGGGTTACGTACCGTCCGCATGGATTCGATCATGCGAATCATGGCGACGGTGCTGTAGAGATCCGCGGGTGACGGCGACAGCGGTACGAGGCAGAAGTCGGCGACTTCGAGCACTGATGCGATGCGCGGATCCTCGAGGTTGCCGGGGCAGTCGACGACGATCACGTCGAAATGTGCGTCCTGCTTCTTGATCTCCCCACCGATTCCTCGACCGGCCGGGGCGAGCGAAAGAACGGTCATCGGGAGTGTGTTCTCGCCGCTCGTGACCCATCTGACGGATGTGCCCTGGGGATCGGCGTCGATGAGCGCAACCTTGTTTCCGCCCGCCTCGAAGGCGGCGGCGATGTTGACGGAGATGGTCGTCTTTCCAGTACCACCCTTTTGGTTGCTGACGGCGATCTTGAAAGCCATTAAATTCCTCCAAGGAGTTTTGCGCAATATATGCATTTTTTGGAGAAATGTCCAGACAAGATGCTCCTTTCGGGGAAATCTGATGGACGATGTGGTTGTTACGTGACAAGTGGCAGAACGGCCAACGTTTCGGAGAGCGTTCGGCACGGGGCATACAACAAAAGACAGCAATAGATTCGCTGATTTCATTGCGCCGTTGGAATGAAGGGCTAATGGAATGATCCGTGCTTTGGGCGCGTGAGGAGATTTGAAATTGCACACGCCCGATCGGCGCTTTTCGAGTCTCTATAACAATTCGACGCGTCGTCTAGTCGGCAGGCCTATGTGCGGTTGTCACGTGACAAGTTGCAGGCGGGTGAAAGACTCTGGATGAGCAAGTTGACAGGGTATCGACGACTTCAGCGAGTCGATAGTTGAGCCGCACGACCAAATGGCCGGTTGTCACGTGACAATTGTAGTGATGAGCGTCGATAAACTACGTGTCGGGTGCGGCTGGGCCGTGCAGGGAGGCGCCATATTTCAGTGAATGAGCGATCATGACGGACCAGCGTTTATCGCTTGTCGATGAGTTGTCACGTGACAACGAGTGCGGATATTTGATGGCACGTCGCAGTTTGGGAAAATAATTAGCGAGAGTTTGCGACTTGCCAGTTTCGTTAACCCTGATCGATACCAGCATTTGGGGTGCCGTGTGTGCGTGCATTTTTGTTCCGGTGGCCAGGTTACGCGGGTTGTTGTGTATTCCCTGCCTCGAAACTGGCATGAGGCCATTCCAAAGATGGGCGCAGCGCACGCGAGGAGCCGGCGTCAAGCCATCTCTATTTGATATGGCCCCATTAAGGATGGGCTGAGGTGTCAGTCCCGGTCGGGCTGCTTCTTGTGGAAAGCGCAGAAGGCGCCGGTGCTAGTTTGGCGAAAGATGGGGTTTGAATCCGGTTGGCACGTTGTCGGCACAGATGATTCATGCGGCCTGGGGCGCGATTGGGGTTGTCGGGCCATCAACGATGCAATGGGCCTGGGAATAGGGTGGGTATCAATTCACATCGTGAAACATGCGCGTGAAATGGGGCATGCTCGTAGGCCTTTGTTCGATAAGGGTTTCCGGACGATTCTTCAAGTTGTTTCACGCTTATTGGGTGGGATCATTGGTGGCGGCGGGGGGTAAATGATGATCGGGGCCACGCGTGCATCATTTTTTTCGATATTGCCTTCGAATCGTATCAATTAATACGTATTTGATGGTTTTTGGTACGTCTTGATTGGTGGTATACGCCAAGCCCCGATTGGAGTGTGGCGCGACATCTTTCCGGCAGTGAGATGCCCGGTTCGCGAGTTGTCACGTGACAACGCGATATCCCATGCCCTATCACCTGACACGGAGCGGCATTTGACGATAACGCGAACTAAGGACGACCGATTTCAATAGCGATCGCCCCCGGAGCCGGAGCCCTGGGAATGGAGCAATTTGATGCGGTGGGGTAGATAGCTACACGGCTTGCATATCGCCCCCGCTGCTTGCATTGAGCTCTGCACACCGAGTCGCCGAATCATCGACAGACTTCCGCTCCTGAGATTCGGTCTCGTTTGCGGTGGTGCTGATGGCTATTCCAATGAAGTGCACACAAGGCGCTTGGCTAACTGAAACACAACTGCGTTGGCCTGCACCAAGTTATGTTCGTGTCTGAACGGCGTTCGGCCTGCCACCGTTATGATCTTTCCCCTTGGAGATATTCCATTGATCTGCTATGGAAATCCTGGAAAGAAATGAGTGTTAGTGTTTCGGAGCAATTTTCCCAATGCGCGCGGGAGGTTGGCGATGAAGCGCAAACAGTATTCAGTGGAGTAGATCGTGGCGGCACTCAAGCAGGCTGAGTTGGGTATGCCGGTGGCAGACCTGATCCGACAACTGGGGATATCCGAGCAGACGTATTACCGCTGGAAGAAGCAGTACGCGGGCCTGGAATCGAACCAGGTCCGCGTACTGAAGCAACTCCAGGATGAGAATGCGCGCTTCAAGAAGCTGGTCGCGGAACTAAGCCTGGACAAGGCAATCCTGCAGGATATCGCCACAAAAAATTGGCCGCGCCCGTGCTGAAGAGTCAAGCCGTGGACTACATCATGGGTCACTACGGCCTCAACACGCAGCGGGCGTGCCGGTTGGTCAAGCAGGCGCGTATACCCAGCGTCAAAGATCCGCAGACGGCGTTACGCCATCGCATGCGGGAATTGGCGCATACCCGCGTGCGCTATGGCTACCGGCGCATTCACGTGCTGCTCAAGCGTGATGGCTGGCGGGTGAGCCGGAATCGGGCCTATCGGCTCTATGCCGAAGAACAACTGCAACTACGCTCGAAGTTACCCACGCGACGAAAGATGGTGGTATCGCGTCGGCAGCGCTATGTCGCGAAGCACCCCAACGAGGTCTGGAGTTTGGACTTCGTGGCAGATCAACTGGCGGACGGCACACGTGTTCGGGCACTGACCGTGGTGGATGTCTTCAGTCGCGAAGCACTGGCCATTGAGGTGGGGCAGTGCTTACGAGCCGAGCATGTGGTGGCCGCGCTCAATCGGCTCGTTGCGCAGCGCCGGGCGCCGAAGTTTCTGTTTGCCGATAACGGCAGCGAATTCTCGGGGCGATTGCTGGATATGTGGGCATACCACTACAAGGTACAGATCGACTCCAGTCGTCCGGGCAAGCCGACCGATAACAGCTTCATCGAAACGATCAACGGGTCGTTCCGCGACGAGTGCTTGAACCCTCACTGGTTCGAGTCGTTGGCAGAGGCAAAACGCGAGATCGAGGCGTGGCGCTGGGACTACAATGAGACCCGGCCTCACATGGCGCTCAACGAATTGACGCCGGGCGAATTCGCCCGGCAATACAGCCTTCGGCCGGAGGCTCATGAAACACCCGGCACTAACGCTCGAAGCTGTCCAGAATATCCAAGTAGTTCACGACGGCGGCGCGGGAGACACAAACGTGTTCAAGGAGCCGGTGTCTTTGTTCGACAGGTCCTTCCGAACTAGCCTTGTCGACCAATACGTCTGCGCGTCTTCCGGGGGCCCAGCCAATCAATTGGGCCAATGAGCAGGGCACGCACATGGCAGTCGGCAATTCGTTGACTGCGCGCGTCGGTAACAAGCTGAGCCCATTCGTCCAGAATGCGGGAATGAAACTTCTTGCGCGGGGAAGAAAGGGGGAGATTCAGTCGCACGCTAACCATATAGAAGACGGACGGAGTCCTTTCCGCGAGTCCGAGGATCGAAGTCGCAGATGACCAAGGAATTTTGCTCATGCCAGACGACGCATACATTCGGATCGAGAACGGAATCTTTCAGCTCCATGCGTCAGACAAGGCAGCCATCGAAGGTTGATGTGCGCAAAGGAGTCCCCGCTGCGGATCGACCGACTGCGATTAGCAAAACCCTGCACCGTCTCAGCGTCCCGAGCCGGTCTGACCGCATCGCACCCCATGCCGAATCTCGCGACGGCGAGTAGCGACGCACCAAGCACTTCCCTCCGGTACTTTTCGGCAGAGCCAGCCATACGATGATGTTGGTCTGCCCGCCTTGTTCTCGAGCGTCATGAACGGCGCGCCGTTGGCCACGTCCGGCCACTGCGTCGCCGCGGCGAGATCACATGCACTTGTAAACTGGCACTTGCTCCGCGTCGCGAGTTGCGCGAACGGGTGCCGCCGAACGTGAAAGCCATCACACGCTAATCTGTCACGGCCTCCTTGGCCACGCTGGCGCGGCTCTGTCGTGCACTGTGTCTCGCAGCAGATCCCGATCGGCTACCGCATTGGTTGCCAGCCAAAGCATGTCGCGTCGTAGTCGCCGACGTGCGAACGCAGCGTGTTCGCGCGTGCGAGTACCCGCAGGTGCGCCGGCAAGCGCGGAACAGCGCGAACCATTATTTCGGATGCCATATCGTCTACTGATAAAAATAAGGATCGCTATCTATCTAGGAGGATCGGATGCAACCTGCAAACGCCCTCAGAAGCGAGATGCCAAGTGCAGTGCGAACCTGCGGCAGTTGTCCTCCGAATTCCTGGAATTTCCTCTCGTGCCGGTGCCGCTGGGGTACGAGAAACTAAGCCAGCATCGTCACCGAAGCGAAGGCTCTCACAACCTCAAGGCGCCTGGTGTTCAACATTCGAGATCGGCAAAGCAGTGACGCGAATTTGTGGCACCTGCACAAGTTCCTCACCGGCATTTACCGACGTTGGATCTGCCGCAGCATGTCGACGATGCACTCCTCGGTTAATCACTTCTTCTGTGTCGAGTTCTGCCGTATCGAGAATAAAAAAGAGGATGCGCTCTAAACAATCAATAGAACCATTTCGGACTAATGCCCACTATCACACTCCCCACTTTTGCAGACCTATCAAAATTGACAGTTTCGTACGAAATAAACGATATGATCAAATCACAAATGTGTATATCGCCGGCTTTTTCAATCAACCTGACTGTCGAAAGACTGCATAGAGGGCTGAATGCTAAAAACCAGATCGCAGGCTGCCGAGGTGCATGCCACGGAATGCGGCCTCTTCATATCCGCTCATGCCAGGAATGATGCAGGCCACGCTCATACTGGATCCGGTACATATCACAAGATGCAGTGCTGGAGGAGATTGAATAAGAATATTTTACCTTTCAATCTGTAATTTACACCATCTAAAAAAGAGTCAACCCATTGATAAAAAAAGGCTTTTTGGTAGTGAAAGAAAGCTGAAGAAACGATATGAAATTTTATTTCAATGGCTTGTCGAATAACAGGAAAATGATTCTGGTTAACCCTAGGCCAATAGATTCTGTCTGACATTGCAGATTCGTGGCCGAGGCTCCGCCCTGTAAACATTCTATTTCAACGTCCAAGGCTGCTTCACCCATGACTTCTGGGTCGGACAGGTCATAATTTCAAAAATCAATTCAACAGACAGGAATGTCGGCGATTCGTTGAATATTCCAATTCCCAAGAATTCGAGAAAGGTTACGTCATGAATGTGGTTCAGGGCAGTCTCGTCGCTCTGGCTACGCCGATGTCGGGCGCGGGTCAAATCGATTATGAAGCACTTGCAGAAATCATCGAGCAGCACGTGGCGGCAGGCACGGCGGCGCTCGTAGTGGCCGGAACGACGGGGGAGTCGGCGACGATGAGTGCCCAGGAGCAGGCCCATCTCGTTCAACACGTCGTCGACCGTTGCAGGGGGCGGATGCCCGTGGTGGCCGGCGTGGGCGCGAATTCCACTCACGAGGCCATCGAACTGTCGCAGATGGCCCGTGACGCCGGCGCCTCGAGCGGGCTATCCGTCGTACCTTACTACGTGCGCCCCAATCAGGAGGGCATGCGCCGGCATTTCGAAACCGTTGCCGTTGCAACCGATTTCCCGCAGATCCTCTACAACATCCCGTCGCGTACCGGTGCGGATATGCACGACGCAACGGTCGTCGCACTCGCGAAGGATCCGCGCATCGTCGGCATCAAGGACGCGACGAGCGATCTGGCCCGCGCGGCGCGGCTGTTCGAGCAACTGCCGCCCGGCTTCGGCTGCTACTCGGGGGACGATGCGACCACGCTCGCCTACATGTTGCTGGGCGGACACGGGACGATTTCGGTCGCGGCCAATGTGGCGCCGCGTGCGATGGCCCGTCTTTGTTCCCTGGCGCTGGATGGCGAGGTGGGGGCCGCGCGCGCGTTGAACGCGAAGCTGCTGCCGCTCTACGAAGCGCTGTCGATCGACACGAACCCGATTCCGGTCAAGTACATGCTGGCCCGGCTCGGCTGGATGCCCGACGGCATTCGCCTGCCGCTCGTGCCGCTGGCGGCGGACAAGCGGGCGCGGGTCGACGCGATCCTGGCAGAGCTCGCGCAATGGTGCGACGACGTGGCCGACGCGGGCGCGCGCTCGAAACGGAGCGCATCATGATCGATCGCCTTGCCCTGAATCCGGCGCTGGTCGACGAATGCCGCACGCTCGCGAAGCGTGTGGCGGCCGATACGCTGGCCGCGATCGAGAACAAGACCACCGTTTCGGTCGAGCGCGCGGTCGTCCGGCTGTTCGGCGTCGACGGCGTCGACGAATCGGGCGTGCCGTTGCCCAATGTGTTCGTCGATGCGTTGAAGCGCATCGGCGGCGTCGAGATGGGCGCCGCCTACTGGATCGCAAGCGGGATGAAGCGCCACGGCACGACCGCACAGAAGTTCGTCGAAGCGGTCGCGTCGGGCCGCGTCCAGCTTGCCGGGCTTGATCCGTTGAATCCCGATGAAGCGTCCAACATCGCCGACACGGCAGCGCACGACATCCTCGATCGGCTGACCGAAAAGCACGAGCAGCGGCGCGACGCGCGCCAGCGTGCGACGGACGACTCGGTACCCCTGCTGTACGTGCTGACCGCGACCGGCAACGTTTACGAAGACATCGTCCATGCGAAGGCCGTGGCCGAGCACGGCGGCGATATCGTTGCCGTGATCCGCTCGACCGCGCAGAGCCTGCTCGACTTCGTGCCGTACGGCCCGACGACGGAAGGGTATGGCGGCACGTACGCGACGCAGGAGAATTTCCGGATCATGCGTGAGGCGCTCGACGACTGGACGCGCAGCAACGGGCGCTATGTCCGGCTGTCGAGCTTCTGCTCAGGCCTCTGCATGCCCGAGATCGCGGTGATGGGCGCGATCGAAGGGCTCGACAACATGGTCAACGACGCGCTGTACGGGATCCTGTACCGCGACATCAACATGGTCCGGACCATCGTCGACCAGCAGTTCTCGCGGATGGCGAACGGCTACTTCGGCATCACGATCAACACCGGCGAGGACAACTACCTGCGGACCGACGACCCGGTCGAGGCCGCGCCGTCGGTGGTGGCGTCGCAGCTGATCAATTACGAGCTCGCAATGGCGTGCGGCGTGCCCGAGGGGCAGATCGGCATCGGCAACGCGTTCGAGATCCATCCGGACACCGAGAACGGGCTGCTGTTCGAGATCGCGCACGCGGAACTGACACGGCAGCTGTTTCCGCGCTGTCCGGTCAAGTACATGCCGCCGACGCGCTTCATGGACGGCAACCTGTTCCGGACGCACGCGAACGACACGATGTTCAATTTCGTGTCGATCCTGACGAAACAGCGCATCCAGACGCTCGGCGTGCCAACCGAGGGCATCTTCACGCCGCACATCCACGACCGGGTGCTCGGGCTCGAATGCGCGCGCTACGTGCATCGGTTCGCGAAGAACCTGGTCGACGAGGTCACCTTCCGAGAGGACGGGTTCATCCAGCGCCGCGCGCAGGCGGTGCTCGCCGGCGCGCGCGATTTGCTCGCCGGCGTGCAGGACGGCGTGTTCGGGGCAGTGCAGAGCGGGATGTTCGGCGGCGTGCGCCGCGCCATCGACGAAGGGCGCGGGGCCGACGGCGTGATCGCGCGGCACAAATACTACGTGAATCCGTTTCTCGAAAGGATGGCACAAGCATGACGGCTCACTCCTCCTCCCAGCACGTGTTGCCGTACGCGGACCATCACGGCGACGGATATGTACAGATCGCGTTCACGTTGCCGGTCACCTATTCGAACACGGCAAAAAAGGCCGCGATGCGCCTGCTCGAAGCGATGGGCCTGTACCGGCCCGAGGTCGTGCACAGCATTGCGCTGACCCAGGGCTACACCTATTTCATCGCCTATGCGCAGTGCCCTGTCGGCGTCGATCTGTCGGAGCTGACCGACGAGACCGTCGAGGCGTTCATGTCGCGCAGCGAAGTGGAGCGCTTCGTCGAGCAGCACATCGGCCGCAAGATCGTCGTGATCGGTGCGAGCACCGGCACCGACACGCACAGCGTCGGCATCGACGCGATGCTCAATCTGAAGGGGTTCAACGGCGAGCCCGGCCTCGAAGCCTATAACTGTTTCGAGACCTACAACCTCGGCAGCCAGGTCGCGAACGGCGACCTGATCGAAAAAGCTATCGCCGTGAGCGCGGACGCGATTCTGGTGTCGCAGACGGTGACGCAGCAAAGCCTGCATATCCACAATCTGACGCAGCTCGCCGACATGCTCGACTCGCAGGGGCTGCGCGAGCGCGTGCTGCTGATCTGCGGAGGGCCGCGCGTATCCGACGAGCTGGCAAAGGAGCTCGGCTATGACGCAGGCTTCTCGAAGGGCTGCTACCCGAACCACGTCGCGTCCTTCATCGCCCGGCGGCTCGCCGTCAAGAGCGCCGCTCCGTTGCTGTCCACCTCTGCGTAACCGGCCCACGATGCGAATCTCAGAGCTTTGCGCGGACGCGCGGCGCGTCGCCATCTACGGGTTGGCGAAGAACACGGGCAAGACGGTCGCGCTGACGGTGCTCGTCGACGAATTGTCGGCGCGCGGATGCGCGATCGGCATCACGTCGATCGGCCGCGACGGCGAGGCGTGCGACGTGCTCGACGAAACCATCCTGAAGCCGCGGATCCACCTGCCCGCAGGCGCGCTGGTCGCGACCACGCGCTCGTTGCTCAAGCGCAGCGGCCTGCGTCATGACGAGCTGGTGGCCACGCCCTATCGCAACCCGCTCGGGACGGTCACGATCGCCCGGATGGCGGAGGCCGGCGTCGTCGAGGTGGCCGGGCCGAGCGTGGTCGCGCAGATGAAGGCAGTCATCGAACGCATGCTCGCGCTGGGCGCCGAGAAGGTGATCGTCGATGGATCGATCAACCGGCGCTGCGCGTCCAGCCCCGACGTCACCGATGCGGTCATCGTCGCGACGGGCGCCATTCTTGGCGAGGATCTCGACGCGGTCGTCAGGTACACGGTCGAGGAAATCCGCCGGCTCAGGCTGCCGGTCACGCCGGCGGACGGCGTCGGGCACGGATCGTCCGACCATCTGGTGACGGTGGCGGGGAAGCGGATCGCGTTGCCGCCCGGATTCGGGCTCACCGACCGGACCGACGCGCTGAAGCAATGGCGTGCCGAACACGGGCCGTTCGCCCGCATCCTGCTGCGCGGCGCCGTCTGCGAGGCGTTCCTCGACAGCGTGCTGCGCGCGTGCGAGGACGATGCCGACGTGCGGGTCGTCGCAACCGACAGCTCGAAGTTCTATTTCAATCGAAACGGCGTCGGCTGGTACGAGAAGCGCGGGCTGCACCTGTGCGTGCTGCGCGACACCCGTCTGTGTGCGATCACGGTGAACCCGGTCGCGCCGCAGTTGCGCAGCTTCGACTCGGGGGCGTTCGTCGCGCGCCTCGCGGCCGCGGTGCCGCCCGTCGCCGTGCATGACGTGCTGCATGCGTCCTACCCGCGAGTCGCGGCATCCGGGCACCGCCCGGCTCCCGCATTCGCGCAAGACCGATGAGGGGTGCCGACATGTCAGTCACTACTGTCGCCGGCCAGCTCGTCGACGCCTTGATTGCGCGCGGTGTCGACACCGTGTACGTCATGCCGGGCGACCAGCTTTCGCCGCTTTTCGAGGCGCTGCACGTACGCCGGGACCGCATCGAGGCCGTCGTCGTGCGGCATGAGCAGACCGCGGCCTACATGGCCTACGGCGCGGCGCGCGCGACCGGCGCAATGGGCGTGTGCATCGTGCCGCCGGGGCCGGGCGCGCTGAATGCGCTCGCGGGCCTGTCCGTCGCCTATGCGGCGGGCGCGCCGGTGCTCTGCATCACCGGCCAGATTCCGCTGGCCGCCATCGGCAAGCGGCTCGGCTATCTGCATGAGCTGCCGGATCAGCTGCTCACGCTGCGGTCGGTCACCAAGTGGGCGGACCGGATCGCGTGCGCCGACGACGCGGCCGCGACGTTCGACGCGGCGCTGGCGGCGATGCGCGCCGGCGCGCCCGGGCCGGTCGCGCTCGAGGTGCCGCCGGACGTGCTGCGCATGCCGGTGCCGGCGGGCGCGCGCGCGGCGGGCGACGGCGTCGGCCGCACGGCGGACGAACAGCCGGACCCGCATGTGCTCGATCGTGCCGCGGCGTGGCTGGCGGGCGCCCGGCGTCCGCTCCTGGTGGTCGGCGGCGGCGCGATCGGCGCGCGCGCGTCGCTGGGCCGGCTCGCCGAGCGCCTGCAAACGCCCGTGGTGTCGAACGGCGGCGGTCGCGGCGTGCTCGATGCGCGGCATCCGCTCGCGATGTCGGTGCCTGCCGGGCATCGTCTGTGGCAAACCGCGGACGTCGTGCTGGCGGTCGGCACGCGTCTCGGCCGGCCGTATTGCGAATGGGGCACCGACGACGCACTGAAGGTCATCCGGATCGACAGCGATCGCACGCGCATGGAAGCCGGCTTCGCGGGGCTGGCCATCGTCGGCGACGCGCAAGCGGCGATCGACGGCCTCGAGCAGCGGCTCGCGGATTATCGCGCGCCGTCGCGCGCCGTCGAGCTGGCGGCGGTTCGCGACGCGGTCGAGCGCGAGTTCGCCGCGCTTTCGCCGCAGGCCGGATTCGTCGCGGCGCTGCGCGCCGCGCTTCCCGACGACGGCATCCTCGTCGACGAGTTGACGCAAATCGGCTACGCGTGCCGCATCGGCTATCCGGTCTACGCGCCGCGTACCTACATCACGTCCGGCTACCAGGGCGCGCTCGGCTACGGTTTTGCCGCGGCGCTGGGTGCGAAGGCCGCGCAGCGGCGCCGCGCGGTCGTCTCGATCAACGGCGACGGCGGCTTCCTGTATACGGCGAACGATCTGGCGACGGCCGTGCAGCACCGGCTCGGCGTCATTGCGGTCGTCTTCAACGACAACGCCTACGGAAACGTGTTGCGCGAACAGGCGGCCAACGGCTACCAGCTGGCCACTGCGCTGCACAACCCGGATTTCGTCGCGTATGCGCGCGCATTCGGCGCGTTCGGCCAGCGGGTCGACACGGCCGCCGCGCTGGCCGATGCGATTCGGGACGCGCTGGGCCGCGATCTCCCGACCGTGATCGAGGTGCCCGTCGGCGCGATGTCAGACCCCTGGCCGCTGTTGCGCTTGCCGCGCACGAGAGGCGCCGGGAACCCATCGAGGAATGAACGATGATCAACAAGTTCGTATCGCGCGCGGTCGACGCGCTGGCGGACGTGACCGACGGAGCCGTGATTCTCGTCAGCGGCTTTGGCGACCCGGGGATGCCGTTCGGTCTCGTGGAAGCGCTCGTCGAACTGGGGCCGCGGAACCTCACGATCGTGTCGAACAACGCGGGCCGGGCGCTGGAGGGCGTCGCGATGCTGCTGAAGCGCGGGCAGGTGAGCAAGATGATCTGCGCGTACCCGCGGCGCACCGGCTCGTTCGTCTTCGAGGAGCGCTACGCGCGCGGCGAGGTGGAGCTGGAACTCGTGCCGCAAGGCACCTTGTCCGAGCGCATCCGTGCGGCGAAGGCGGGCATCGCGGGCTTCTACACGCCGACGGCCGTCGACACCGTGCTCGCCGCCGGCAAGGAAGTTCGCGAGATCAACGGCCAGCGCTGCCTGCTCGAATATCCGCTTCATGCCGATTTCGCGCTGATCCGCGCGCATCTTGCCGACCGCTGGGGGAATCTCGTCTACCAGGCGGCACAACGCAATTTCGGTCCGGTGATGGCCGGCGCGGCGCGGCGCACGATCGCCGAGGTCGACCGCATGGTCGCGCTCGGCGAGCTCGACCCCGAGGCAGTGGTCACGCCGGGCATTTACGTCGATCAGGTGGTGACCCTATGAGCGATGCACAGCAAGCGCGGCGCCAGCAGATTGCGTGGCGCGCCGCGCAGGATTTCTTCGAAGGCGCGTACGTCAACCTCGGCGTGGGCATTCCCACCGAAGCGGTGCGCCATGTCCCGGCCGGACGCGAGGTGATCTTCCATAGCGAGAACGGCATTCTCGGCGTCGGCGGCATCGCGCCCGACTGCGCGATCAACCGCAATCTCGTCAACGCGAGCCAGCAGTTCGTCACCGTGCAGGCCGGCGCGTCGTATTTCGACTGCTGCGAATCGTTCGCGATGCTGCGCGGCCGCCATGTCGACATCGCGTTTCTCGGCGGCTACGAGATTTCCGAAGCCGGAGACCTGGCCAGCTGGGACCGCCGCAAATCCGGGGTGCCGCCGGCAGTCGGCGGGGCGATGGACATCGCGATCGGCGCCCAGGCGATCTGGGTCGGCATGGAGCACTGCACGGCCGACGGCCGTTCGCGCCTGGTGCGCGAGGTCTCGC
Source organism: Burkholderia ubonensis subsp. mesacidophila (assembly GCF_002097715.1). Lineage (NCBI taxonomy): Bacteria > Pseudomonadati > Pseudomonadota > Betaproteobacteria > Burkholderiales > Burkholderiaceae > Burkholderia > Burkholderia ubonensis. Next base: position 101,692 of record NZ_CP020739.1, on the reverse strand, counting down.
TGCCGCTGACGGGGGCGCGCGTCGTGTCGCGCGTCTATACCGATCTCGCGGTGATCGACGTGGGGCCGCAAGGCGGGATCGTGCGCGAGATCCATCCCGGCATCACGATGCGCCACCTGCGCGAAGTGACGCAATGGCGTCTCGCCGAAGCGTCCGGGCTGCGCGCCATGCCGTTGCACGATGCGCCCGCCGCCGGAGACCGCGCATGACGGCGCCGCTCGCTTCGCTCATCGCGCGCACCGCGAACCCGATCATGGCCGTGGCGAACGCCGCCGAGGCGTCCGGCCGGCAGATCCGGCTCTGGTTCGGCGAATCCGACGTGCCGACGCCCGAGGTGATCTGCGCCGCTGCGACGCGCGCGCTCGCGGCGGGCGACACGTTCTATGCGCCGCGCCGCGGCCTGCCCGCGCTGCGCGACGCGCTGGCCGCCTATCAGCAGCGCCTGCACGGCATCGCGACGGACCCCGCGCGCATCACCGTGACGGCGTCGGGCATGTCGGCAATCATGATCGCGCTGCAGGCCGTCGTCACGCCGGGGTCGAACGTCGTCGTCGTCGCGCCCGCGTGGCCGAACATCGGCGGCGCGGTGGCGGCGGTCGGCGCGTGTTGCCGCTTCGTGTCGCTGCGTTACGAGGACGGCTGGCACCTGGATCTCGACGCGTTGTTCGACGCGGTCGACGGCGACACGAAGGCGATCTACCTGGCGAGCCCCGGCAACCCGACGGGCTGGATCTGCGAGCCGGACGCGCAACGCGAGATCGTCGCGTTCTGCGCGTCGCGCGGCATCCACGTGATCGCGGACGAGGTGTACGAGCGTTTTGCGAATGACCGCGCGGTCGCGCCGACGATGCAGGGCTTCGCGCGTGACGGCGCGCCCGTCATCGTGGCGAACAGCTTCTCGAAGACATGGGCGATGACGGGCTGGCGGCTGGGCTGGCTCGTGCATCCCGCGCACACCGACGCGGTCGTCGGCGAACTCAATGCGGTCAACACGACCGGCCCGGCGACGTTCGTGCAACGCGCGGGCATCACGGCGCTGACCGAAGGCGACACGATCACCGAGGCGCTGCGGGCGCGCTGCGCGCAGGGCCGCGCGTGCGTGGAGGCGGCGCTCGCGGATGCCCCGCGGGTGCGAATGCTGAGCACAAGCGCAGGCTTCTACGGCCTGCTCTGCGTCGACGGCGTGAGCGACGACCTGGCCTTCGCGGTCGCGCTCGCGGCCGAGACCGGCGTGGGGCTCGCGCCCGGCTCGGCGTTCGGCGGCGCGTGTGACGGCTACCTGAGGCTTTGCTTCGCGTTGAGCGAGGCGCGCCTGCAGTCCGCGATGGAGAGACTGCGCGACTACGTCGCGAACCACAGATGAAGAAACCGAAACGCATGCCGGATTGCTGCGATATCGAGTCAAGGAGAGAGGAATGACAATGAGGGCGAGTAAGTTGGAACAGAATCGATTCGTCAGGTATCACACGGTCGACGGGCAGCGCATCCCGATCGTGAGCCTGGCCGCGCTGCGTTCGCGCGACGAGCGCGAAAAGCGCGCGCTGGCCGAGGCGCTCGGCGAGGTGTGCCGGCACATCGGCTATTTCTACGTCGAGCACCATGGCGTGTCGGAGATCCTGCTCAAGACGGCCGAGACGGCGGTGAACCAGTTCTTCGACCTGCCGATGGCCGACAAGATGGCGATCCACATCTCGAAGTCGCCGTTCCATCGCGGCTACGCGCCGTCGGGCGAGGAGAACGCGTACGGCAGCAAGATCAAGGACATCAAGGAAGTGTTCGACATGGCGCTCGAACTCGCGCCCGACGATCCCGACGTGCTCGCCGGCAAGTTCTTCCACGGCTACAACGCGTGGCCGGATGTCATGCCGCAGCTGCGCCCGACGATGCTCTGGCTGTATCGCGAATGGCAGGCGCTCTGCGAAAACATCAGCGAGCTGTTCGCGATCGCACTCGGTCTGCCGAACGGCTATTTCGCCGAACGAACCGTCAAGCCGCTCGCGCAGCTGCGCGCCGCGCGCTATCCGCAGCAGCCGCCGGGTGAATCCGGCGGTGCGATCGGCTGCGGCACGCACACCGATTACGGCATCGTGTCGGTGATCTGGCAAACCGACGTGGCCGGACTCGAGATCTGCGACGCGTCGGGCCAGTGGTTCCGCGCGCCGCGCATTCCCGGCACGTTCACGTGCCCGCTCGGCGACGTGACCGGCATCTGGACCAACGACTACTGGCGGGCCACGCCCCATCGGGTCGTGAACCTGTCCGGCGAGACGCGTCACTCGCTCGCATTCTTCTTCGATCCCGACCACGACTGCGTGGTCGAGCCGCTGCCGCAGTTCGTGTCGGCGGACACCCCTGCGCGTTACGCGCCGACGACGATGGGCGCGCACGTGGCACGCGGATTCGACGACACCTTTGAATATCGGAAGCAAGCATCTGCGGCGGAAGCCGAAGCGTACTAGGAGCGACACCATGAAGAAAGTCATCGTGATCGGCGGCGGCGTCGTCGGCCTATCGATTGCACTCGAACTGACCGAGTGCGGCGTGCAGGTAATCAACGCGTTCGATCGCGCCGGCGACGTGCTGTCCGCGTCGCGCGCGGCGGGCGCCATGCTGGGCGCGTTCGGCGAAGTGACGGCCGACGACGGTCCCGCGGAAATCGAGGAACTCGATTTCCGCCTGGCCGCGCAGCGCTATTACCCGGCGTGGCTCGCCCGGCTCCAGGAACTGTCCGGCATGAAGGTCACGCAGGTGCCGGGCACCGTGATCATCGCGAACAATGAAGGCGTGCGCGACCGCGACTGCATTCGGCGCATGCACGACGAGGCGCAGCGGCGCGGCGAGCCGGCGCAGTGGATCGAGCCCGAGGACGTGCCCGGGCTGAAGCCGAGCGCGGCGCGCGCACCGGCCCTGTGCCTGTATCTCGGGAACGAGCACGCAGTCGATTCCGGCGAGCTGCTGGATGCGATGATCGCGGCGCTGGCGCGGCGCGACGCGTACACGCACCTCGACACGGACGTGACGTCGGTGAAGCCGGACGGCGACGCATGGACCGCGACGCTGCGCGACGGCAGCACGATCACGGCCGACGCGGTGATCCTCGCGAACGGCTCGCGGGCGCTGCAGTGCCTCGACCCCACGCTGGTGGAGGACGCCGGCCTGCCGCCGCTCTATTTCGGCAAGGGCGTGTCGTGCCTCGTCAGCGGCGTACCGTCGGTGGCGCACACGATCCGCACGCCGAATCGCGCGTTCGCCTGCGGCATTCACGTCGTGCCCCGTCCCGCGAGCGGCCTGCTTTACGTCGGCGCGACGAATTTCATGGGCGTCGACCACGAGAGCGAGGAGAAGGTGCAGCCGGCCGAGCTTCATGGCCTGTTCGACGAGACGATCCACCAGATCAACACGGATATCCGCACGAGCCACATCGAGCAGATCCGCGTCGGCTTCCGCCCGATCGCCGGCTTCCGGCGGCCGCTCGTCGGCAAGACCCGCGTGCCCAACCTGCTGATTGCGACCGGCACCTATCGCAACGTTGTGCTGATGGCGCCGCTCGTCGCGACGCTGATCGCGAAGGAGCTCGGCCTGCGCGACGCAGCGTACGAGGGTAATCCGTTCGCCGTCATCGACGAGGCGCGCGTCGACGGCTGGGACATGGACCGGCTGATCGAGGTGGGCACGCGCGACATCGTCGCGTTCCTGCAGGAGCCGCGCAGCCCGCTGCCGTACAACCGCGCGGGCGAGCTCGAGACGTATCTGCGCAGCCTGCTGCACGCGATCGTCGACGACGGCAACGGCGAATCGCTGCGCGCGATGATCCAGTCGCGGCTGCGCGAGGCGCCGTTCAACGAGACGTTGCACAAGCTGTTCTACGAGATCGTGGACAACGCGCGCGCAGGCGCCGGCGAGGTCGCGGCTTCATGAGCTATACGACGATCGAATACGCGTGCTCGGACGGCGTCGCGCTGGTGCGGCTCGCGCGGCCGGACCGCCTGAATGCGTGGACGCCGGAAATGGGCGCGGAGCTGGCCGACGCGTTCGCCCGCGCGGCGCTGGACCCGGAGGTCAGGGCGATCGTCCTGACCGGGGCGGGCCGCAGCTTCTGCGCCGGGATGGACTACGCCTGCCTGTCGCAAACCGACGAGAACCGGGCGCGCCGGCGCAGCACCGAGTTCCCGCCGGAGATGCCGCGGGCGTCCGAGCGCGCCGATTTCGAGGGCCTGTTCAACTACTTTCCGTCGATCGGCAAGCCGGTGATCGCCGCGATCAACGGGCCGGCCGCCGGCAGCGGGTTCGTGCTCGGCCTCGCGTGCGACGTGCGATTCGCGTCGGAGGATGCGGTGTTCGCGACCTCGTTCGCGCGCACCGGCCTGGTCGCGGAGCACGGGATCGCGTGGCTGCTGGCGCGCGCGATCGGCACGGCCAACGCGCTCGACCTGCTGCTCACCGGGCGGCGCGTCGACGCGCAGGAGGCGAAGGGGCTCGGGCTCGTCAACTTCGTCTGCCCGGCCGACGCGCTGCTCGAGCGTGCGATGCAGTACGCGCGCGACATCGCCCGCGCGTGCTCGCCGCGCTCGCTGCGCATCATCAAGCGGCAGGTCTGGGATGCGTCGATGCAGACGCTGCACGAATCGACCGGGATCGCGAATCGAGAGATGCTGGACGCGTTCGATTCGCAGGACTTCAAAGAGGCGATGAACGCGCGCGCGGAAGGCCGGCCGCCGCGCTTCGTCGGCGCCTGACGGAGGAGAGATGCGCTATTTGTCAAAGTTGGGATACCTGAGCGACGTCGAGGTGTCGCCGGCGGGGCTCGCAAGGCTGTTCGACTGGTACCTGTCGCTCGGCATACCGTACGAGACCTTGTCGAATCTTGCGTCCGGCGTGCTCATCAAGAACGCCGGGCAGATGCTGGCGGCCGTGCTCGACGGCGGCGGCGGGCATTGCGTCGAGCACAGCGTGCTGCTGGAGGCCGTGCTGCACGAAGCCGGCTTCGACGCGCGGCTGATCAACGCCGATTACCACGACGAGCGCAATGGCGTGAGGATCACGCTGTCGAAGCCGCTCGTCGTGGTCCGGCTGGATGGCGGCATGTGGGTGTGCGATCCGTACTACCGGAACGTGATGCTTCCGGTCCCGGACGCCGGCGCGCTGCGCACGGGCGAGTTCGAGGTCACGCGCGTCGACGCCGCGCGCTTCGTGCTCGCCCGCATCGACGGAGCGCGCGTGGTCGACGCCGATCATGCGAATCTCGAGTGGCCGCTGGCGATGCGCGAAGCGCAGTTTCGCACGCGCTATCGGCAATTTTCGCCGTTCGGCGTGACGGCCCCGTTCTACCAGGTGTTGCGGCCGGTGCGGCAGGCGATCTTCTATTCGCCGCGCGACGACGCGCTGCTGGCGACCAAGGGCGCCAGCTACCAGGTCTTCACGCCCGACCGGATCGACGAGCACGCGTGGGTGCCCGCGCACGTGCGGGCCGGCATCGCCGAGCGGCTCGCGGCCGCGCGCGCGGAGCGCGAGGACGCGTTGCGCTTCCTCGAGTCCGGGTTGTTCCCGCCGTTCTACGAACGCCTGCAGCGCGTCGCCTGACGCGATGGGCATGCAGTGCGCGAGATCATTTCAATGAGGAAATCATGGCGATCACGACGGAAGACGTAGTGGACGTATTTCGCCGAGTGTTTCGGCAAGAGATCGATATCAGCCTCGACATACCGATCCTCGATTCCGGGCTGAAGCTCGAATCGTTGCGGATGATGCGGGCGCTGATCGAAATACAGGATCTGCTCGGCTACGAGCTCGAGCTGGAGAACGCGTTCGAGCTGTTCAGCCTGTCGATCAACGAGTTCGTCGAGAAGCTCAATACCAACAATCCCGTCAAGACGGCCTGAGAGGAGTGCAGCCATGTATTCGATGTACGACCTTTTGCGCTTTCATGGACGCTCGCGCCCGGGTGCGGCGCTCCTGCGCCTCGAGGACCGGCAGGTCGAGTACGGCGAGATGCTCGCGCGCGTCGACACCGTGCGTGCGCAACTGCTCGACGCAGGGATCCGGCCGGGCCATCGTGTCGCGGTTTGCTGCGCCGAGTCCGACGATTACGTCGCGGCGCTGATCGCCGTCTGGTCGATCGGCGCGACCGCCGCGCCGATCGAGCCGCAGCTCGAGCACGCGATGCAGCAGACGCTGCTCGAGGTGTCGCGCGCGAACTGGCGGGTGGAGATCGCGGCCGACGGCGCGCAGGTGCCGACCGTCACCGCGCTCGAACCGCCCGACGCCGCGCCGTGGTATCCGGGCGCCGAAGCGCCCGCGCAGCTGCTGTTCACGTCGGGCAGCAGCGGCAAGCCGAAGGCGGTCATGCTGACGCAGGAGAGCCTGCTGGCGGCCAGTCTCGAATGCGCGAACAGCGTGAACCTGACCGCCGCGGACGTGCAGTTGACGACCGTGCCGTTCTGGCACGCGTATGGCCAGAATCGCGGCCTGAACGCGACGCTGTACGCCGGCGCATGCATCGCGCCGGTGTTCGACGACGACCTGTCGAAGCGGCTCGCGGCGCTGGCGCGCATCGAGCCGACGGTGCTGCTGTCGATGGCGAGCTTCTACGGCTTCCTGGCGTTCGCGAAGCGTCCGCTCGGCTCGCGGATCCGCGTCGCGGTATCGGGCGCGGCGCCGCTGCCGGAGCCGATCAAGGAGCGCTTCGAGCGGCTTTACGGCATCCCGCTGCTGCGCACGTATGGCCTGACCGAATTCCTGCTGATCAGCTGCGAGCGGCTCGGCGAGCGGCGCGCGCCGCACGGGGTGGGCTATCCGGCGCGGGGCGTCGAGGTGCGCATCGTCGGGGACGGCGACACGCCGCTCGGCGATCCCGACGCGGCGGGCCGGATCCTCGTACGCGGCTGCCCGGCGATGCAGGGCTACCTCGGCCGTCCGGACAAGCGCATCACGGACGACGGCTGGCTCGACACCGAGGACATCGGCGTGCTCAACGACGACGGGCTGCGCGTGCTGGGGCGCGCGTCGTCGTTCGTCAAGCGCTCCGGCTACAAGGTCTACCCGGTCGAGGTGCAGACGGTCCTCGCGTCGCATCCGGACGTCATCGACGTGGCCGTGGCGCCGTTCAACAGCGCGTTCGGCACGGAGGAGCTCGCCGCGCAGGTGGTCGTCAGGGACAAGACGCAGATCGACGCCGACGCGTTGCTGCAGTTCTGCCGCGAGCGGATGCCCGACTACAAGGTGCCGTCGCGCTGCACGATCGTCGACGCGGTGACCAAGCTGCCGTCCGGCAAGCCCGACCTGGTGCGGATCACGCGGGATGCGACTCATGCGTGACGACGGGCCGACCCTGACGCCGGCGCTGCGCGTGACGATGCTGCGCGCGCTCGGTCACGCCGAGCCGGATGCTTCGGTGCGCTGCGGCGATCATCTCGCGCAGCGTTTCCTCGACGACGAGACGCGCATGCTGCTGCGCATGCGCCGCGCGATGCTGAACCGCTTCGAAGCCACGGCGCCCGGCCTGTACGGCTACGTGGTGGCGCGCACGCGCTTTTTCGACGAGGTGGTCGCGCGCAGCGTCGACGCCGGCGTCCGGCAGTTCGTGCTGATCGGCGCCGGATACGACTCGCGCGCGTGGCGCTTCGACGCGCCGGCGTCGCTGACGTTCTATGAGGTCGATACGCCCGACGTCCATCGGGCGAAGGCCGAGCGGGCCGCCGCGGCGGCCCTTGCGGCGCCGGCGAACAGGATCGTGCCGATCGATCCGCAACCGGATGCGGGCAGCCTCGTCGCGCGGCTCGAGGCGGCCGGCGTCGACTGGACGGCGCCGTTCACGGTGATGGCCGAGGGCGTCCTCTATTACCTCGACCCGGCGTTCCTCGAAGGCCTGCTCTACGCGCTGCGCGCGCGTCGCGCGCCGGCGGGCGCCTGCGTGGCGTTCGACTACCTCGACGGCGCCGTGCTGGTGAATCCGGCCGGGTACTACGGCGGCGAACAGGTGAAGCTGATGGAGCGCGACGAGGGCGTGACATTCCGCTTCTGCGCGTCCCGGGATGCGATTCGCGACCGCTGCGCGGCCGCGGGACTCGTGGTCACGCACGACCACGACGCGGCGGAGATCGAGCGCCGCTTCCTGACGCGCACCGATGGCACGGAAGCGGGCCGGGCCGTGGGCGGCTTTCATCTCTGCTGCGCGCAGTTCGAATGAGCGGCGCGGACCGGCCGGCTCACGCACACGGGTGCGACTTGAGTATTCCAACGTTTGGAGCTTCGATGAGCGAACTGCAACAAGCGACCGACAGCGGCGCGCTGCTCGCCAGCGCCGACGACATCGCCGAGCGGCTGGCGCGCCTGCACGCGAGCGGGCACGCCGACACCGACCTGCCCGCCGACCTGATGGCGGCGATGGTCGAGGGCGGACTCCTGCAAGTGCTGCAACCGCGGTGCTTCGGCGGGTTCGAGGCAGCGCCGGACCTCTTCTTCGACGTGCAGCGCCGGCTCGCGCGGGCCTCGATGTCGGCGGGCTGGCTCGTCGGCGTGCTGGGCCTGCAGGCGTGGCAACTGGCGCTGTTCGAGCGCCGCGCGCAGGAGGACGTATGGCTTGCGAATCCGCGCGCCGTGATCGCGTCGTCATTCATGCCGGTCGGGCGCGTCGAGCCGACCGCCGACGGCTGGCTGCTGTCCGGTAGCTGGCGCTATGCGTCCGGCTGCCGCTTCAGCGACTGGGCGATGCTCGGCGCATGGCTCGACGACGGCGCGGGCGGCCGCGAACATTGTGCGCTGCTGGTGCCTCGTGCGGACTATGACATCCGCCGTGACTGGCAGGCGATCGGGCTGCGGGCGACCGGCAGTCACAGCATCGTGGTCGAACAGGCGCGCGTGCCGCGGCACCGGATCTTCCGTGGGTCGGACGGCTTCCGCTGCGTCTGTCCGGGGCATGCGCTGCACGCGAATCCGCTCTACCGGATCCCGTTCGGCCAGCTGTTCGGGCTGACGATCGCGCTGCCCGGCGTGGGCGCCCTGGAAGGCGCGCTCGACGCGTGCGTCGCGCGCATCGGGCGCGAGCCCGCGACGGCCGCGCCGCACGCGAAGCTGGCGATCGCGCTCGCCGCGTCGGCCGCGGCCGAATGCCGGGCGAGCGCCGCGCGCAATCTCGCGGCGCTCGTCGAAGCGGCCCGCGCGGCGACGATTCCCGACTTGCCGCGCCGCGCCGCGCTGCGCCTCGATGCGGCGCAGATCCTGGGCAAGTGCGTGACGGCCGTCGGCGAGCTGTTCCGCACGCAGGGCCTGGGCGCCGTCGACGCGAGCCAGCCGCTCGCGCGCGCATGGACCGACATCAACACGGCCAGCCTGCATACCGCCAACAGCGTGCCCCGTTTCGGCGGCGTGCTCGGCGCGGCGCTGGCCGGCCTCGACGCGCATGATCCGCTGCTGTAGCAGCGGCATGTCGCCGAACCACTATCAATCGGGTGACCAATGACGACTGACCTTGTGCGGAACGATGGCTTTCCGCTCGACGACATGCAGATGGCCTACTACGTCGGCGAGCAGCCCGGCCTGCCGCTCGCCACGACGGCTCGATTCCTGCGCGAGATGGCGTTTCCGCCGATGGACGCGCAGCGCATCGAGAACGCGTGGAATGCGTTGATCCGGCGCCACGACATGTTGCGCGCGGTCCTGGGCGCGGATGGGCAGCAGCGTGTGCTGCCGGCCGTGCCGCACTACCCGGTCGAGCGGCGGGACCTCGCGCAAGCGGACGACGCAGCGATGCGTCGCGGCCAGGAGGACTTGCGCGAGGCGATGTGGGAGACCCGCCTGCCGCTCGACGCATGGCCCCAGTTCGACGTGCGGATGCTGGTCGAGCCGACCGGCGTGCGCCTGTTCCTGCGCTTCAACCTGTGGACGCTCGATGCGATCAGCATGCAGATCCTGCTGGCCGAGCTGCTGGCGCTGTGCGACGCGCCGGACACGCCGCTGCCGCCCGTGCGCGACACGTTCCGGCGCTACATCGAGCAACGCACGGCGTCGCGGAACACGCGCGGCGCCCGCGCCCGCGACTACTGGGCCAAGCGCGCGCATGCGCTGCCGCCCGGCCCCGACCTGCCGCTCGACAAGGGGGCCGGGGAAATCGCGCGGAAGCCGACCTTCGTGCATCTTTGCGCGAGCCTGCCCGCGGCCGACTGGCAGCGCTTCAGCACGTTCGCGGAGCAGCAGCGCGTGACGCCCACGTTCGCGATCATCGCCGCGTATGCGGGCGCGCTCGCGCGCTGGAGCAGCCGCCGCCACTTCACGATCACGATCCTGCTGTCGAAGCGGCCGTTCGCCGACGGCGACATGGAACAGGTCGTCGGCAACTTCGGCACCACGCTGCTGCTCGAGATCGATCTGCGGCAGCCGACCTCGTTCGCCGATTTCGCGCGCGCGGTGCAGAAGCAGTTCTGGAAGGATGTCGCGAACATCGACGTGTCGGGCATCGAGGTGGCGCGCGAGGTCAATCGCGCGCAGGGCTCCGCGCTGCGTCTCGTGGCGCCCGTCACCTTCACGTCGATGATGGCCAGCAACAACCTGAGCGACGCGCAGCAGGCCGCGCTCAAGCGGCTGCGACACGTCGGCAGCCGGCTCGACGTGCCGCAGGTGCTGCTCGATCACCAGGTCGCCGAGGAGCCGCAAGGCGACCTGACGATGAACTGGGATTACGTCGGCGAGGCGTTCGCGCCCGGCGTGATCGACGACATGTTCGACGCCTTCGTCGGCAGCCTGCGGCAACTCGCCGAATCGGAGCGCGACTGGACGGACGCGCCGTACCGGGCACCGCTGCCGGCGCCGCAACAGCGCGCGTGGGACACGCTCAATGCGACGCAGTGCGACTTTCCGGACCTGCTGCTCGACGACCTGGTCGAGGCTGCGGTGCGCGCGCATCCGGATAACGTGGCCGTCGTGTGCGGCGGCCGGCGCATCACCTACGCGACGCTGTGGGCGGCCGCGGGCGCGCTGGCGCGCCGGCTGTCCGCCGCCGGCGTGTGCGAGGGGCGGGTGGCGGTCACGCTGCCGAAAAGCGCCGAGCAGCTTGTCGCGGTGCTGGCGATCGTGCGTGCGGGCGCCGCGTATGTGCCGATCGACCCGAGCCTGCCGACGCAGCGCCAGAACGAACTGCTCGCGCGCTCGTCAGCCGTGGCGGTCGTGACGACCCCGGCGCTGGCGGAAACGCGCGCATGGCCGGCGAATCTGCCGGTCGTCGCGGTCACCGCGCCGGAGGACGCACTCGCCGACGAAGCGGGCGGCGGCGCGCAGGCGCCCGCGCGCGCACGCAGTTCGCGGGACATCGCCTACGTCATTTTCACGTCGGGTTCCACCGGCACGCCCAAGGGCGTCGTGATCGACCACCGCGGCGCGGTCAACACGATCCTCGACATCAACCGGCGGCTCGCGGTCGGCGAGCGCGACCGGGTGCTCGCGCTGTCGTCGCTGAGCTTCGACCTGTCGGTGTACGACATCTTCGGCCTGCTGGCCACGGGCGGCGCGGTCGTCGTGCCGACTCCGGCCGAGCTCGGCAATCCGACCGAATGGGCGCGCCTCGTGAACGACACGGGCGTGACGCTGTGGAACTCGGTTCCCGCGCTGTTCCAGCTGGGCGTCGACGCGGCGCGCGACCTGGGTACGCCGATGCCGACCTTGCGCCACGTGATGATGAGCGGCGACTGGATTCCGCTGCCGTTGCCGGAGCAGGGCCGGCGCATGGCGCCGGCGGCGCGCATCCACAGCCTGGGCGGCGCGACCGAGGTGTCGATCTGGTCGGTCATTCACGAGATCGGCGAACTCGATCCGCAATGGCCGACCATTCCGTATGGCCGGCCGCTGGCCAACCAGCAGGCTTACGTGCTCGACGACCAGTTCCAGCCGTGCCCGCTCTGGAAGACGGGCGAGCTGTACCTGGCGGGCGCGGGCGTCGCGCGCGGCTATCTCGGCGACGTCGAGCGCACGCGCGAGCGGTTCCTGACCGCCGTGATCGACGGACAGGTGCTCTATCGCACCGGCGACCTCGCCCGGCTGCGCCCGGGCGGCGATCTCGAGTTTCTCGGCCGCTGCGATCACCAGATCAAGCTGCGCGGCTTCCGGATCGAGCTCGGCGAGATCGAGGCGGCGCTGACGTCGTGCGCGGGCGTGGGCGGCGCGGTCGTCAAGGCGCTGGGCGGCGCCGACGCGGACAAGCAGCTGGTGGCGTTCGCGACGGCCGAGCCTGGCGCGGGCGTCGTGCCGCAGTCGCTGCGCGCCGCGCTCCAGGACACGTTGCCTGCCTACATGATCCCGAGCGCGATCCACGTGCTGGACGCATTGCCGCTGACCGCGAACGGCAAGGTGGATCACGCGGCGCTGACCGAGCTGCACGCGCGCAGCGCGGCGCAGGCCGGGGCCCCGGCCCGGCGCGGCGCCGGCGACGCGGCGTCCGGTTCCGCGACGGCGCTTTCGCTCGCGCCTCTGTGGGAAGAGATTCTCGGCGTCGGCGCGGTCGGCGCGGACGACGGCTTCTTTGCGCTGGGCGGCACCTCGTTCCAGGCGCTGCAGCTCGTCGGGAAGGTTCGCGAGCGTTTCGGCGCGACGCTGACGCTCGACGCGTTCACGTCGACGCTGACGCTGCAGGGGCTCGCCGACCTGATCGACAGCAAGCCCGGTGCGACGGGCGCGGCACAGCCCGTGATCGTGCTGCGGCAGGCGGGCGCCGGCGAAACCGAAGCGTCGTTGTCGCTGTTCTGCATCCACGCGGTCGGCGGCGCGGCGCACGCGTACATGCCGCTCGGCGCACATCTGCCCGCGGGCGTGAGGATGTTCGGCATCCAGCGCACCGATGCGACGCCCGACGAGGCCGAGCGGTCGAGCATCGAGGCGTTGGCCGACGACTACGCGGACCGGATCCGGCGCGCCGCGCCCACGGGGCCCATGGCGCTGCTGGGCTGGTCGATGGGCGCGGCGGTCGCCGTCGAGACCGCGCGGCGCCTCGTGGCGGCGGGTCGCGACGTATGCCTGACCGCGCTGATCGATCCGTACTACCTGCCGGCCGATGCGGCCCGGCCGCCCGTACGCGACGCGGATCCGGCGCCGATGCTCGAGGCGTTCTGCCGCGACCTCGCGGGCATCGCGGGCCTGCGCTACGCGCCGCCGGAGCGCGCGCTCGCGCAGCAGGCGCGCGACGACGACGCGCGTTTCGCGGCCTACATGGCGGATCTGGTCGACCAGAAGGTGCTGCCGGCCGATCCGCCGGTCGCACACCTGCGCCGCGTCTTCGACACGTTCTCGCGCAACCTGGGCGCGCTCTATGCGTACCGCCCGACGTCCTGCGACGTCGACGTGCTGCTGCTGCGCGCGACGCACGCGCTGTCGCCCGAGGCGACCGCGCTGCGCCCGTGGACGCCGGCGGCCCGGACGGTCGACGAGCACGCGTTCGATTGCGACCATTTCGCGATCATGCGCGCGCCGCTGATCGAGCGGGTGGCGAGCCTCGTCACCGACCGGCTCGTGCTCGAGCGCGCGTGAGCGCGGCCCGGTTCAACCAATCAAATTCATAGTGGAGTCTGCGACATGTCGACCCAGCAGGACCTTAGTCACATAGAGGCAGTACTGAGTGCGCATCCGGCGATAGGCGGCGCATCCGTGTCGTGGTCCGACGACGCGGTCGGGACGCGGCAACTGATCGCGCGCGTCGCGTTCGATCCCCGGGAGGCGCACGAACCACCCGATGCGCCGACGCCGATCGACTTCAGCCTGTTTTTCTTCGGCGCGCACGCGGACGCGACGCAAGGCGCCGATTACGCGTTCTATCTCGATGCGGCCCGGTTCGCCGACCGGCACGGCTTCGATTCGGTGTGGACGCCCGAGCGGCACTTCCACGAAGTGGGCGGGTTCTATCCGAACCCGGCCACGCTGAGCGCTGCGCTGGCCGTGATCACTGAGCGCGTGAAACTGCGGGCCGGCAGCGTTGCGCTGCCGTTGCACCAGATCCTGCGCGTCGCCGAGGAATGGGCGGTCGTCGACTGCCTGTCGCACGGCCGCGCGGGGGTGTCGATTGCCACCGGATGGCACCCGCGCGACTTCGTGCTCGCGCCGGAGCGCTTCGCGACCCGCCGCGAGGATCGCGTGCAGGGCATCGAGCTGCTCAGGAAGCTGTGGGCCGGTGACGCGATCACGCTCGAGGACGGCCAGCAGACCGCCACGCCGATCCGGATCTTTCCCCGGCCGGTGCAGGCGACGTTGCCGCTGTCGGTGACGGCGACCGGCAACCCCGACACGTTCGAATACGCGGGGCGCATCGGCGCCGGCGTGCTCACGCATCTGTGGGACCAGAGCATCGGCAAGCTGAGCGAGAACATCGAGGCGTATCGCGCGGCGCTGGCCGCCGCGGGCCATGCGCCGGACGCCGGGCGCGTGACGGTGATGGTGCATACGTTCGTCTCGTACGACCTCGATCGGACGCTGGCCAAATGCAAGCCGTCGTTCGTCCAATACATGAAGAAACACATCGATCTGCTGCGACCCGCATTGCCGCCCGGCGAGGACATCGAGCAGTTCTCCGAACGGGAGCTCGACGCGATCGCGGAATTCGCGTTCAAACGCTACTCGCGGACCGCCGCGCTGATCGGCACGCCGCAGAGTTGCGCGACGATCGTCGATCAGCTGCGCGCGGCGGGCGTCGACGAAATCGCGTGCCTGGTCGACTGGCTTGCGCCCGAGGATTCGCGCGGCGGTCTCGAACCGCTGAGCGTCCTGAAGGACCTCGCGCGCTCGCGCGCGAGCCGGATCGAAGCGCTCCGGGACTACTGCCGCGAGCATCTGCCGGACGCGTTGCAGCCCGACGTGATCGTGGAGGCGCACGCATGAGCTCGATCAATTCCCTGCATCCGCCGCTGGGCGACACGGTCGAGCCGCGTCGTTGGACGATGCTCGCGATCCTGTTGTGCGGCATCTTCCTCGCGCCGCTTGATTTCTTCATCGTCAATGTCGCGCTGCCGGCGATTCAGCACGAATTGCATGCGACATCCGCCCAATTGCAGTTGATCATCTCGACGTTCGCCGCGTCGTATGCGGTGTTCCTGATCATCGGCGGACGGCTCGGCGACCTGTACGGCCGCTCGCGCGTCTTCACGATCGGGCTCCTGGGTTTCGTCGCGTCGTCGATCATGTGCGGGCTCGCGCCGACGATTACCTTCCTGATCGTGGGACGGGCGTTGCAGGGGCTGTCGGCGGCGGTGATGGTGCCGCAGGGGCTGGCGACGGTCAACGTGATCTTCCCCGCGCAGGAAAAGCCGCGCGCATTCTCGGTCTACGCGGCGACCTACGGTTTCGCGTCGGCCGCCGCGCAGATCATCGGCGGCTTGCTCATCTCGCTCGACATCCTGCACCTGGGGTGGCGGGCCATCTTCCTGCTGAACGTGCCGGTCGGCATCGCCGTCGTCTGCATCGCGACGCCGGTCCTGCCCAAGCTTGCCGGGCTGACGGGGCGCAAGCTCGACGTGAAAGGCGTGATCCTGCTGGCGCTGGCGCTCGCCTCGCTGATCGTGGCGCTGATCGAAGGCCGCGAGGCCGGTTGGCCGTGGTGGTCGTTCGGGTTGCTCGTGGTCGCCTTTCCGCTCCTGCTGCTGGGCTTCTGGAAGCACGAGCAACGGGTCGCGCGCGGCGGCTGGCCGCTGGTCGACCCGGAGGCCTTGCGGATTCCGTCGGTCAGGCTGGGATTGGGCGCGGCCCTGTTCTTCTACTCGATCGCGGTCATGTTCCTGTTGCTGGCCATCTACCTGCAGGACGGGCTTGGCGAGGACCCGTTCACCGCCGGCCTTCGCTTCGCGCCGTTCGGCATCGGCTTCTTCCTCGGGCCGCTTTGCGCGCCGCGCGCCACGCGGATCACGGGCGCCTGGACAGTCGTGCTGGCCCTGCTCGTCGAAGTCGCGGCGCTGCTCGCGGCGGCATGGGAGGTGTGGTCGGCCCTGCCCGGGTCGACCGCCGCGCTGGTGCCGCTGCTGTTCCTGATCGGCTTCGGCCAGGGGTTGGCGATGCCGATGCTGCTGCGCGTGATCCTCGCGGAAGCGCCCGCGCATTTGTCGGGCCTGATGTCGGGCATGATCAATTCGACGTTTCAGATCAGCGCGGCGCTCGGCGTGGCCGTGATCGGCAGCGTGTACTACGCGTGGCTCGGCGCGGGCACCGGGCCGGGCGCAATCGGCCCGGCTTTCGCCGTGGCGCTCGTTTGTGTTGCCGCATGCCTCGGCGTGTCGGCACTGTTGCTGGCCATGATGATTCGCACGAAAAAAGCAGCGGCATAGCGGGCGACCGAGCCCGGAATACATGCCGGGCTCGGTCGCCGCACAGTTTCTCGGAATATAGAGTTGAACATGGCGTTTTCACATCGGCACATAGAGATCTTCAGGCTGCTCATGCAAACCGGCAGCGCGACGCAGACCGCGAAGATACTGACGACCTCGCAGTCGACGGTCAGCCGGGAGCTCGCGATATTCGAGCGGTCGCTGGGATTCAAGCTGTTCGAGCGAACCGGTGGAAAGCTCGTGCCGACGCGCAAGTCGGCCGTCATCTACGCCGAGGTCGAGCGTTCGTACCAGGGGCTCGACCGCTTGCTCGAAACCGTCAATCAGTTGCGCGAATCGCCCGCCGGCGTCCTGAAGATCACGGCGGTCCAGTCGTTCTCGCAATCGCTGCTCGCGTCCATCTACCGGCGCTTCCGGCAACGGCACAACACCGCATCGATCCTGGTCGACGAGCGGCATATCGATCTGATCGACGACTGGCAATCGGTCGAGTCCGCCGATGTCGTGTTCGTCACCGACGTCAGGCCGCCGCTGTCTTCGCGTTTCGAGCAGGTCCTGAGGTCGGAGGCGGTATGCGTCGCGCCGGACGGCCACCCGATTCTTGCGCAGGCACGCGTGTCGTTGCGCGAGCTCGCGCGCTGGCCACTCGTCCAGGCCGACCAGCGCTCGCACGGCATGGATCTGCTGCGCTCCGCGTTTCGCCGCGACGGCCTTGCGTGGAAGCCGACGGCGCAGGCGGCATCGGTGAACACGCTGCTGTCCTTCGTCCGGCACGGGATCGGCATCACCGTGATCGATCCGCTGTCGGCATCCGCCGCGGGCCCCGGCCTCTCGCTGCGGCCGGTCGACGCGTCGCTGCCGTTCGACCTCGCGCTCAGACGTTCGGCGTCGCGTTATGCATCGGTGCTGGTCGACGACTTTGTCGACTATGTCTATGAAACCGTCGAAATCGTCGCCCGCGACCTCGGCGCCCGGGGCGTCGACATGCGCGTCTATAACCCTTGCATGTAGGCTGGAAATGATCACGACTCCACTCGTCGATGAAGTGTCGCGCTTTTGTGACGAAGTCGTGCGGCCGCGTGCCGGCGAATTCGACGCGGCCGGTGCGATTCCCGCGTCCGTGATCGGGCAGATGGCCGAGCTGGGCGTGCTCGGCGCAACCCTGCCGACCGAGTACGGCGGCGCCGGCCTCGATCCGCTTGCCCACGGCGAGCTCACGGAGACGCTGTCGCGCGCCTGCTCGTCGTTGCGAACGCTGTCGACCGTCCACCTGTCGCTCGTCGCGCAATCCGTCCTGCGCTGGGGCAATGCGCGACAGAAACGCGACGTGCTGCCGGACATGGCGGCAGGCAGGCGCATCGGCGCGTTCGCATTGAGCGAGGCGGACGCCGGTTCCGGCACGGAGTGGATGAGCTGCTCGTACCGGAAGGTCGCCGATCGCTACGTGCTCAACGGGGCGAAGAAGTGGATCTCGTTCGCCGGGCTGGCCGACCTGTTCCTGGTCTTCGCGCGCGACGCCGACGGCGCCGGCACGACCGCGTTCCTGCTCGAGCGCGAACGGCACGAGGTGCGGACGACGCCGATCGACCACCTGATTTCGACGCGCGCGTCGCATCTCGCCGAAGTGGTGCTGGAAGATGTCGTCGCGAGCAGCGCCGATATCGTCGGCGTCGAGCATGGCGCCGGTCGATTCGTCGCGCCCTATGCGCTGGACCACGGGCGCTTCAGTATCGCGTGGGCCGGCGTCGGCCTCGCGCGCGAAGCGCTTGCGACGATGGTCGACTATGCGCGCGAGCGCCGGCAGTTCGGCGAAGCGCTGACGGCATTCCAGCTGATCCAGGCGTTGATTGCCGAGGCGTCCTGCAAGGCGCATGCGGCGCGTGCCCTGTGCGTCGAGGCGTCCGGTCTGCGCGCGCGGCGCGCGCAGAATGCGACCGCGATGACGACGATGGCGAAGCATTTCGCCGCCACGACCGCGGTATCCGTGTGCAACGACGCGATTCAGGTTCACGGCGCGAACGGCCTGTCGACGCGCTATGCACCCGAGCGTCTGTGGCGTGACGCGCGCTCGCTCGAAATCATCGAGGGGACGTCGCAAATCCAGCAGACCCTGATCGCGCGATACGTGGTCAGCAGTCCGGACCAGCTGTTTCCGGCGCGATCGCCGGCACGCCAGGATGCGCCTTGACGGCGGCGTATGAGGCCGTGTCGTCGAGCGGGCCGAGCGTCAGGCCGTCGAAGCGCGTCGAGACGGCCGCGCAGTCGATCTGGCGAAACAGGAAGATGAACGGGCCGTCGGCCGCCAGCGCTTCGTCGATCCGGCGATATGCCGCGATGCGTTCCTGCTCGTCGCTTTGCCGCGCCGCGTCGAGCACCGCCCGGTTGAGGCCGGCGTCGACCCAGCGGCAGCGCCACGCGGCAGTCCGATAGGCGGAGTCGTCGCCGTTGTCGGGATTGAGCGCGAAGAACATCGCGGCGGCATGCGGGTCGTCGAAATCGGGCGCCCAGCGGATCAGGATCGCGTCATGGCGGCGCTGCTGGTACAGCCGGCTTTCCGCCGACTGGCTGGCGATCGTGAGGCGCACGGTGATGCGGGCTTGCGCGAAGGTGCGCATCAGCGATTCGCCGATGCGGATGTAATCCGGCGCATCGATGATGTTCAGGAACACCACGAAACCCTCCGGATAGCCGGCCTCGGCCAGCATGTGCTTCGCATCCTCCACGTCCAGACGGAATCGGTCGGCGGGGAACCGCGACGGATGATCGTCGGCCCACATCGCGTGATTGCGCTCGAAGCGGCCGGCGAGTATCTCCTGCTCGATGCCGTGATGGTCGATCAGCCGCCGCAGTGCGGCCCGCACGAGCGGATGCGTGTACGGCTCGACCTGCTGGTTCAGCGCCAGGTAGAACAGCGTGCGTTTTTGCGAGCGCACGAGCGTGCAGGCTTCGTCGTGTTCGAGCGTCGCCAGTTGCGAAGTCGTCAGATCGCGCGCGACGTCGATCTCGCCACTCGACAGGTGTTCCAGCTGCGTTTGCGGGTCGGGCAGGTGCCGGTAGCGCACGCCGCGGATGCCGGCGGGCCGATGCCAGTAGCCGTCGTGGCGCGCCAGCTCGACCTCGTCGCCGGGACGACAGTGGATCAGCGCGAACGGGCCGCTGCCCGCCGAGTGCGATGCGAGCCAGCCGCTTCCCCAGTCGCCGTCGCGCGCATGCGACGCGATCTCGACGCGATCCACGATCGAAGCGCCGCGCGAGGACAGGCAGCCGCGGGCCAGGTCGAACGAAACGGGCGCGGGGAAGCGCAGCACGACCGTCAGCGGCCCGGTGGCGGTCACCATCTCGCCGACGTTGTCGGGGTGCCAGCCGAGCGTCCGGAACGGCACGCCCGGCTCGCGACCGAGCATGACCGCGCGCGTCAGGGAATGGACGACGTCGTCGGCGCCGAGCGGGCGGCCCGACTGGAAGCGCACGCCGGCGCGCAGCGTCACGGTCAGGCTGCGCAGGTCGTCGGACGCGCGCCAGTGCTCCGCGACGCCGATCCGCTCGGCGCTGCCTTCCCGCGGCGGCGAAAAGAGCCGGTCATACAGGTTATGGATGATTTCGCCGGCCGTGAATTCGGCTGCGACCGCGGGATCGAGGCTATAGATGTCGTCGATCCGCTTGCCGACGACGAGCACGGGATCGGGGGCGGACAGGTGCCGGGTATTCATCGAAAAAAAGCTCCTGGGGATGGCGAGGCGCCGCGCGGCGGGACCGGACGGGTCAGCGCGTGCCGTGGGGTTCGGGCGAGGGGCGCGGCGCGGCGATCGATCCGCGCCGCACGCGTCGACGCGCGACCGACAGCGCCGCGAACGCGAGCAGGCAGCCGATCGCCAGCATCAGCCAGTAATTGACGGGCATCCGTTCCGCGGCGCGGACATACGCCGGGCCCAGCACGAGATTGCCGGCGGCGACGCCGAGTGCCGAGGCGAACGCGGAAGCCGCGAGGATCCGGCCGAGCGCCGCACCGGCGTGTTGCGCGGCCATCTGCAGTTCGATCGCGAGCATGAAGTACACCTCGGCGATGCTGAACGCGAGCACGCCGGTGACGTAGCATGCGAGCCGCCACGCTGGAGGCGCGGCGATCGCTCCGAAGAAACAGCCGAACGACAGGGCCAGGACGATGAAACCACCCGGCAGCGACTGCTCGTGGCGGCGCGAGAAGCGGGCGACCGAGAAACTGAGCAGCACGACGACGACCGAGTTGATCGTGAACAGCATGCCGACCCAGAACAGGCCGAAGTGGGCTTTTGCGAACAGCGGCAGCGTGAGTTCGAAGTTCGTGTAAAAGAAGAAGAACAGCGCCTGCGTGACGTAAAGAAACACCAGTTCGCGGGAGAACAGGTCGATGTCGTTCCGCGCGGGGGCGCCCGGGGCCGCTGCGGCGGCCGCAGGGCTTTTCGGCAGCAGGAGCGAATAGACGAGGATCGACGCGAACAGGCCGGCATTCAGCAGGCAGGCCGTGCGGAACGAGTGGGCGATCAGCGGATAGCCGAGCAGCGGACCGATCGCGATGCCGACGTTCAACGCGATGTTGCGCATCGCGAAGCTGCGAACGTTGTCCGCGCGCGCGAGCAGCAGCGTCTTGCCGCCGATCTGGAACAGCGCGCTGCCGGAGCCGCTCGTCAGCGCGGCGGCGAGCAGCATCGAAAACGTCTCCGCATAGGCGAGCATCACGAGCGAGACGACGCGCAGCGCGATGCCGAGCGCGATCACCGTGCGCGCGCCGGCCCGGTCAACGAGGA
Organism: Burkholderia ubonensis subsp. mesacidophila; assembly: GCF_002097715.1. Lineage (NCBI taxonomy): Bacteria > Pseudomonadati > Pseudomonadota > Betaproteobacteria > Burkholderiales > Burkholderiaceae > Burkholderia > Burkholderia ubonensis. The sequence goes on along the minus strand of NZ_CP020739.1, from coordinate 80,625 downwards.
AGCCGCCGCCGATCCCGATGCCGCGCTCGCAGACGGCGATGCAGGTCAGCAGCACGGCGACCCGGGACAGCGGCAGGCCGAGATGCTGGGTCGCATGGATCGAGTAATACGGGAGAATCAGGTAGGAACCGACGGCCGCCACGAACATCGAGACGATCAGGATGCAACGTTCGTCGTGCCGGGCGGCGTGCAGGCCGAGTGTCAGGAGGCGTGAGCGCGTCATGTCAGAGGATGACGACGCCGGAAAGCTGGTTCGGCACCGGCGTGCGCGTCCGGGCGTCGGGTTGCGCCCTGACGTTGCGACGATAGCTGTTGTAGCGGAGTGCTCCGCCCGGCGCCCCGGACGCGGTCGCGCACATGGTGCATTCGGCGTGTTGTCCGGCGACGTGGAACCCGGCATCGGCGAGCAGATGGCCGGCGATCGCCGGCAGGTCGAGATGCGCGCGGCCGGGCGGCGCGATGAGTCCGGGCGGCAGGCCGCTCGTCTTCGCGAACTGTTCGATGAACGCATCGCCGACTTCGTAGCAGCACGGGCCTGCGGACGGGCCGACGAGCGCGCTCCAGTCCGCGACGTCATCGTCATTGCCGATGCGTTCCGCCAGCGTCGCGACAATGCCGTCGAGCAGGCCGCGCCATCCGGCATGCAGCACGGCAACGCGCTTGCCGTCGCGTCGCGCGAACAGGATCGGCACGCAATCGGCCGTCATGACCGACAGCACGACACGCGGCAGGCGCGTGATCATGCCGTCGGCTTCGCCGCACGGCTGCGCCGGATCGGTCACCTCGACGATCCGGGTGCCGTGGGTCTGAAGCACGATCGGCCAGTCGGCGTTCAGCGCGTGCAGCGACGGCGGGACGAGGTCCCGGCTCGTGCCGAATCCATAGCGGATGCGTGGAATCTGATCAAAGTGCATGTTGCGCGATTTCGACCGCCCAAGGTGGCGGAAATATTAGCAGAAGCGGTTGGACAGGGCGGCGACGGTCGGATAGCGAAAGATGTCGACGACGGTGACGCGCCGGTTCAGGGTCGCCGACATCTTCGACGCGAGCTGCATCGCGAGCAGCGAATTGCCGCCGAGTTCGAAGAAGCTGCGGTTGACCGGGATGGAGGCCAGGCCGAGCACGTTGGACCAGATCTCGGACACGCGCCGGTGCGGCGCGGCGCCGATCTCGGCGGGCGCATCGGCGGGCGCGTCGGCGGCCGTGGCCGACGGTGTGACGACCGTCGAGCGAAGCCGCTTCCGGTCGAGCTTCCCGCCCGGCGTCAGCGGCAATTCAGGCGTGTCGATCAGGCACTCCGGGACCATCGAGATCGGGAGCCGCGACACGCAGAACGCGTGCAGGCCTGCCGGCGCCGACGGGCCGACCCACGCGACGAGGCGCGGCACGCCGGCCGGGTCGGCGCAGACGTCGACCGCGACTGTCGCGACACCGTCGAACGAGCCGATCACGGTTTCGATCTCCGCCGGATCGATGCGCACGCCGCGCAGCTTGATCTGGTTATCCGCCCGTCCGAGGTAGTCGAGACTGTCGTCGGCGCCGAAGCGGGCGAGATCGCCGGTGCGATAGAGCGTGGTCGCGCCCGGCGCGTGCGGAAACGGATTCGCGACGAAACTCGCCGCGCTTTGCTCGGGGGCATTGCGGTAGCCGAGGCCGACGCAGACGCCCGCAAGATGGAGATGGCCGGCCACGCCGCGCGGCAGCAGCCGCCGGTCGTCGTCCAGGATCAGGGCCCGGCAGTTCGGAATCGGCTTGCCGATAGGCTGGCGCTCGAGCGACGGATCGACGACGTTGTATACGCAACCGATCGACGCCTCGGTCGGTCCGTACAGGTTCACGACGCACACGCGAGGTGCGATCGCGCGGAAGCGCCGGACCGAATCGATCCGCAGCGCCTCGCCGCCGAGGATCAGGAATTTCAGGCGATCGAGGCGGGGCGTCGGTGGGCCGCTCCGCTCGAGTTGATCGACCATGCGATCGAACAGCGAGGGTACGAAATCGGCCATCGTGATGCCGTGCCGGTCGATCAGCGCGAGCATGTCGTCCGCGTCGACGAGCGGGCCGTCGGCCGGGACGACGACTTTCCCGCCAAGGGTCAGCGGCCACAGATACTGCCAGACGGCGCTGTCGAAGATGTGCGGCGTGGTGGCGAGCGTGGTCGGCGGCGCGTCCGCGGAAAATACCTCGGTCATCCAGGCGAACCGGTTGTCGATGCCGCGATGCGCGATGACCGGCAGCTTCGGCTCGCCTGTCGATCCCGACGTGAAGATGCCGTAGATCGGCGCTTCCGGATCGTACTGGGGCAGCGGCAGATCCGGGCCGGAAGGCGCGTCGGCATCGGTGGCGGTCAACGCGATCGGCGCGCGCGGGCCCAGTGTGCCGAGGTGCGGCGAATCCGGATCGACGACGGCGATATCCGCGTCGCACCGGCCGAGCGCGCCGGCGATGCGGGCGGGCGGCCAGTTCGCATCGATCGGGACGAACGCATGCCCGCTTTTCAGGATCGCGAGCAGCAGGATCGGCAGCGTCTCGCGACGTTCGGTGATCAGCGGAACCAGCCGGCCACGGCCGGACTGCCGGTGACGGATACGTGCGGCGACGGCCGTCGAAGCCTGGTCCACCTGCCGGTAGCAATACGTCATGCCGCTCGCGATGATCGCGATCGCATCCGGCGTCTTGCGGGCCTGCTCGACGAACGCCTCGACGATCGGCCGCTGCTTCGGCCAAGTGGCCGTCGTGGCCCCGATGCCGGCGGCAAGCGCCTCCGTTTCGGCGGGCGACAGCATCTCGAGCCCCCGCACCGTTGCATCGGGGTGCTGCAGCAGGCCGCGCAGCAGGTTCGACAGATGGCCGGCCATGCGTCGAACCAGATCCGCGTCGAACAGGCCGGCGTCGTGATCGAAATGGCAGACGACGCCGTCGTCCGTTTCGTCGACGGTCAGGCATAGATCGGACATCAGCGTGGCGGGCGGGATCGCGAGGTCCGTGCTGTGAATCCCCTCGGCCTCGAACCGCGGCGGCCCGAAGCGCTGCACGACCAGCATCGCCTCGGCGAGCGGTTTCGACAGGCGGCCGTTCAGGCCCAGCGCGGAGATGACGTCGGCGAACGGCACGCGCTGACGATCGAGCGCGTCGAAGGTCACGTCTGCCGCGTGACCGAGGAGCGCGGCCGCGGGTTGCGACTCGTCGATGTGCTGCCGCATGACGACCGTGTTGACGAACACCCCTGCCGCTTCTTCGAAGTCGCTCGCAGGGCGGTTCGCGACCGGCACCGCGATACAGACGTCGGTGCGCCGGCAGTAACGGGACAACAGCAGGCCGAACCCGGCGAGAAACACGGCGTGGATCGTCGACCCTTGTGCCCGGCAATGCGCGCGCAACGCATCGCGAAGGTCCGCGTCGATCGCGAACGTATGGCGCCTGGCATGGCCGTCCGGCTTGCCGCCCGCCGACATCGCGCCGCACAGGTCGAGCGGCTCGGCGTGACGCAGCTGGTGCGTCCACCATTCGAGCGCCTGCCGGCATGCGTCCGTGCGTCGCCATGCGTGCTGGTCGGCGACGAAGGCCGAATACCGCGGCGCGCGCGCGCGGGCCGCGGCGGGCGCGTTGCCGTCGGCGCACGCGTACTCGGACGCCAGCTCGCGCATCACGATACGCAGCGAGAGACCGTCGACCGACAGGTGATTCGCGACAATCAGCAGGAGCGAGCGCCGGGCGTCGATCCCGACGAGGCGCAGCGCCAACGGCGCACGGCGTCCGGCCGACAGCCTGCGCAGCGCGTCGAGGTGCGCGGCGACGCGTGCGGCGTCGGGCATCGCGCCGTCATCGCGCGACGGCTCCGTCGCGTGGTCGAAATAGGGCGTCGCGGGCTCGCGCCGCAACGTACCATCCGACGCGAGCGCAACAGTCGTGCGCAGCGCGTCGTGCCGTTCGCTTACTGCGGCCAGCGCCCGTTCCAGGCGGGCGGCGTCGACCGGCCCCGTCAGCGCGAGCGCGTGGGCGATTTCGAGAACCGGGGCGCTGCCTGCGATCGACTCGGAGATGAACAGTTGCGCCTGTTCGGCGGACGGCGTCGTCTCGAATGTGTCGTGGCCGTCGCCGTCTCTCCCGGCTTCGGCCGGCGCAAGCGTCACCGGTTGCGCCGCGACGAAGCGGGCCAGGCTGTTGAACGTCCGATGCGCAAAGACCTCGCGCAGCGATATCGGGATGCCCAGGCTCGACGTGATCGCGGCGGCCAGTCTCGCGGCCGCCAGCGAGTCGCCGCCGAGCGCGACGAAGTCGTCGCCGCCGCCCGCCGCGGCGCCGAACACGCCGCGCCAGATGTCGAGGAGCCGCGACGTGACCGGCGTGTCGTCGACCGGAACCTCCGCGTCGTCGGGCGCGTCGGCCAGTTGCTCCCTGATCAGGACGGTGGTCGCGCGGCGATCGACCTTGCCGCTGCGGGTGAGCACGACGTCGTCGAGCACCACGATGCGCGCCGGCACCATGAACGCCGGCAGCCGCAACGCGAGTTCCGCGATCGTCGCGCGTTCGTCGAATCCGGACGCCTGCGCCGGCGGCACGATCGCCGCGACGAGCTGCGGCCCGAACGCCAGCTCGACGACGGCGGCGACGGCGTGACGCGCGCGCGTCACGCCGGTAAGGGCGGCTTCGATGTCGCTCGGCTCGATGCGATGCCCGCGCAGCTTGATCTGGTCGTCGACGCGCCCGAGGTGTACGAGCTCACCGCTCGCGACGCGCATCGCGCGGTCGCCGGTCCGGTAGGCGCGCGCGCCGCCGCCGCGCGGATCCTCGACGAAGCGGCTCAGCGTCTCCTCCGGCGCGTTCCAGTAGCGCAACGCGACGCGCGGGCTGACGACGACGAGTTCACCGCGATCGCCGATCGTTCCGTCGTCGCCGACGAGCACGACGTCGATGCCGTCGACCGGGCGCCCGATCGGCAGCGTGCCCGCTTCCAACGGTGCGTCGGGTGCGAATACCGCCTGCGTGATCATCGTGCATTCCGTCGGCCCGTAGCCGTTGAAGACCTCGACCCCGTCGCCGAAGGCGCGGCGCGAGCGCTCGACGTCGCGCCAGTCGGCAAGCTCGCCGCCCAGCACGACGCGCGTGACGGAGGCGATGCGCGCCCGGGCATCGTGCGCGGCCGTCAGCGCGCGCAGCACCGTCGGCGTCGCATGAACCACGGTGATGCGTTGCTCCGCCAGCCATTGCGGGAGCGCCGCCACGCCGGCGTCCCGCAACGAATACACATGCAGGCAAGCGCCCGCGCACAGGCTGCCGAACACGTCCATCAGCGCGGCGTCGGTGTCGAGCGGCGCGAGCAGCGCGATTCGGTCGTCGCCGGCGAGACGGACCCGCCGCACGTATTCCGCGATGTGTCGCGCGAGATTGTCGTGACTCTGCAGCACGGCCTTCGGCCGGCCGGTCGATCCCGATGTATAGAGCAGGTACGCGTGCTGGCCCGGGGCAACGTCGGCCGTCGCAGTGCATTGCGACGCACGCGGATAGATCCGCACGTAGCGCCGGCTCGGCGCGTCGTCGTAGGCGTGCTCGATCATGCCATCGACGAGCACCAGCGACGGCGCCGCATCGTCGAGGATCTGCGCACGCCGTGCCGCAGGCATGCGCGGATCGACGTAAACCCAGGCCGCGCGCGCCATCGCGACCCCGAGCATCGCCGGAATCGCGAGCGCGGGATCGGCGATCTCGACGGCGACGACGTCGCCCGCCCGCACCGACATGCACTGGAGCAGCGTCAGCACGTGCTGCGCGAGCATCGCGATTTCGCCATAGTCGATCGTGCGCGTCCCGCAGCTGATCGCGATCGCGCGAGGGGTGCGGCGGGCGTGCGCGAGCGTGGTCGCGACGACGGACGGAACGGGGCGGAAGGAGTCGCTCATGATGTCAGGTCGAAACGTGCAGCGATTGCCATTGATCGATACATGCCGCGAGACCGGCAACGTTCGACGCATCGAGTATCGAGTCGTGATCGCCGGGCGCGACGGCGACGTCGATGCCGTCGGCGAACCAGCGGCGCCAGCCGAGCGACGGATCCCGGTCCGGATGCGTCTGGCCGTGCGAACGGACGAACAGCGCGGCGACCCGACGGATTTCGCCGGGAACGTACGCGTCATGCGCGACGAGATTCGAGCGGAACACCCGCAGGAAGTCGTGCAGCATCGCGACCGGGGTGCGCGGCCGGGCCGCGACGATCGTCTCGAACACATGCGCGAGCCGGGCACGCGCCGGGATCGCGCGCAACTCGGCGAGGGTCGGCGGTCTCGCTGCGGCGGGCGCCGTGCCCGACATCATCAGGCGGCCGAATTCGACGAGTTCCTCGTCGGCATCCAGCGTGCGGTTCGGGCGCGACGGATTGAGCCGTTGCACGTCGATCAGCACGGCCGAGGGCGATGCGCCGGACGCGCCAAGCCGCGCCGCGATCTCCGCCGCCACGATGCCGCCGTATGACCAGCCGAGCACCGTGACGGGGGCGCCGCCGAATGCGTCGCGGATCGTCGCGGCGTATCGGCGCGCGAGCGAGGCGACATCCCGCAGCGGCTGCCGCTTGCCGTCGAGGCCGTCGGCCTCGATGCCGTACACCGGCGTCGCACCGTCGAGCGCGCCGGCCAGCGCGAGGTACGGCAGCAGCGTGCCGCTCAATGCATGAATCATCACGATCGGCGGGCGCGAGCCGCCGGGTCGCAGTTCGATCAACGATGCAGCGTTCATGGCTCTACCCTGTCGGCGGCGCGGGAACGATCGATCAGCGCGCGCAGCGCGCCGGCCGTCGGATTCGCGCGAAGGTCGGCGACGGTCAGCTCGACCGACAGCCGTTCCCGGACGAAGTACAGAAACTGGATGGCCAGCAGCGAGTGGCCGCCGGATTCGAAAAAATGCGCGTCGTCATCGGGCGGCGGGGCGCCGAACACGTGCTCCCAGATGGCATACAGATCGTGCCGCGCCGCCGCGGCCGGCGTGCGACGGGGCGTGGCCCGATGCGCGGCGTCGGCGGGCTCGCCCGCGTGGCGCGTGGCGCCGCCCTCGAGCGGCGCGGCGGCCTCGACCACGTATCGCTGGCGTTCGAACGGATAGGTGGGCAACGGAACCCGCCGCGGTTGCTCGTCGTGAAGCGGCGCCGCATCGACGGGCAGGCCGGTTTCCCACGCTGCGCCGAGCATGTGCAGCCAGGCCGCGCGGCCGCGCGTGCCGGTGCCGGCGAACGGGCTGAACACCGCATGGCGCGACGGGTTACCCGAAATCTTCACGAGATCGCCGAGGAACGAACCCGGCCCGAGTTCGACGAGCACCGACCGAGACTGCCGGTTCAACAGCGTGATGCCGTCCTCGAGCCGCACCGCGTCGGCGAGATGTCGCCCCCAGTACGCGCGATCGTCGAGCAATGGCGTGTCGGCCCAGGCGCCCGCATGAAGGCAGACGAACGGGATGCGCGGCGCGCGCCGGGCGACGCGCGACGCGCGTTCGTCGAGCGTTGCGGCGACGGTCCTCAGGTGGCCGGTGTGATAGGCGTGGGGCGACGCAATGCGCGACGTGGCGATCTTGCGTCGTTCCAGCGCGATCGCCTGCTCGGCGATCGCCGCCTCCGGCCCACCGACGATCAGCAGCCGGCGCGAACAGTACGCCGCGATCTCGATACCGGACACGCGCAGCGGCTCGAATCCCTCCTTGGGCGCATGCACCGCGAGCAGGGTGCCGGACGGCGCGGCGCGCATCAGCTGCGCGCGTTCCCAGACGAGCGCGAGCGCATCGTCCTCGCGATAGACGCCTGCCACCGTCGCCGCGGTCCATTCGCCGAGACTGTAGCCGAGCACGAACGCCGGTTCGTCCGACGACAGGCGCCACAGGTCGTAGAGGGAGAGCTGCAGCGCGAACATGATCGGCTGATCGAGCCCGTCGCCGGGCCCGGCCGACGTCCCGGATGTCGCGCGCCGGCTGGCGAACGCATGGCGGAAGTCGGTGCCGGACAAGGCGGTCAGCGCGTCGAGCCGGCGTTCCAGCGCGCGCCGGAACGCGGCGACCTCGTCGTGGAGCGCGAACATCGCCGACAGGTCGGCGGCGCCCATGCCGGGGAACAGCAGGCCCGTGCGCAACGGCAGGTCCTGATCCGTTTCGGGAAAGTCATGGACGATCCGGGTTTCCAGCTGGCGCGCCGCATCGACCGGATCGTCGGCAACGAGCGCGTGGCGCACGGGGCGCGCGTCGCGGCCGGCCTGCAAGGTCCACGCGACGTCGGCGAACGGCTGATCGGGATGGCTGCGCAGGTGCGCGGCGAGCTGGGCCCGCATCGCATCGAGCGCCGGCTGCGTTCGCGCGGACAATAGAATCAGCTGCGGCGCCTGCGTGACGGATCGCGCCGGCAGGGTGGGCGCCGGACCGACGATCACGTGGGCGTTGGTTCCGCCCATGCCGACTGAATGCACGGCGCCGATTACGCGCTCCGTCCACGGCCGCGCGGCGCGGTGTACCTCGAGGAACGCGTCGTTGCCGTCGAACAGGGGATTCGGCGCCTCGAACCCGGGGGTGGGAACCAGCGTGCGGTGCCGCAGGCAAAGCACCGTTCTCACGAATCCCGCGAGGCCGGCCGACGCGTCGCTGTGGCCGACCGACGCCTTGACCGAGCCGATGCCGATCCGGTGATCGTCGCCCGCCGGCAGCCGGTACGCTTCCGACAGCGCCTGGATTTCGATCGCATCGCCGAGCGGCGTGCCGCTGCCGTGCGCCTCGATGTAGCCGATCCCGGAGGCCGTGATGCCGGCGTCGCGCAGCGCTTCCTGGATTACCCGGACCTGGCCGTCGACGCTCGGCGCGGTGAAGCTGATCTTGTCGGATCCGTCGTTGTTCGACGCGCTGCCGAGCACGACGGCGAGGATGTCGTCGCCGGCGGCAAGTGCGTCGTCGAGCCGTTTGAGCACGACGCAGACGACGGCGTCGCCGCTGACGGTGCCGTCGGCGCGCGCATCGAACGGGCGGCAATGGCCGGTCGCCGAAATGATGCCGCCCGTTGCCGCGTGGCGGCCGGCGCGCGGCGGCCACGAAATCGACGCCGCGCCGGCGATGGCCATGCCGGCCTCGCGGTTGCGCAGGCTCCGGCAGGCCAGGTGAAGCGCGACGAGCGAACTCGAGCAGGCGGTCCGCACGAGCATGCTGGGGCCGCGCAGGTCGAGCTTGTACGAGGTGCGCAGCGCGAGAAAGTCGCCGTAGGTGCCGTCGAGTGCGAACGGACTGTCGAGCGTCTCGCGGTCCAGATGCCGAAGCAGAAAATGCTCGTATTCGGACCGGCGTGACGACGCGAACAGCGCCACCGGGTCGCGGTGCGCGGGCGATCCGTATCCGGCGTGTTCGAGGGCGCCCGCCGCGCACTCGAGGAACAGGCGCGCCTGCGGATCGAGCAGGGCGGCCTCGGCCGGCGCATAACCGAAGTAGCCCGCGTCGAAATAGGCTTCGTCGCCGAGCACGCCGCGCACGCGAACATAGCCTTGCGGATCGTCGTTCGCGGCAATCACGCGCGATTCCTGCAATTCGCGCAGCGAAAATTCCGTCAGGCCGGAGCGGCCTTCATGCAGCAGGCGCCAGAACGCGTCGATATCGGGTGCGCCGGGAAAGCGGCCCGCCATGCCAACCACCGCAATACCATCCGCCATCTGGGTTCCCGTGACGAGTCGCGTTGAGAGAGCAGAAAATTTGCACGAGCGTTCGCCGAAGCGTCAAGCACGCCGCGGCTTCTCGCCTTCGAATCGATGGGCGGGACGCAGGTATTGCATCGTTGATATGACCTGCGCCGCAAGCTTGACACCACTTTGGTTCGCCACGACGATGGCTCGCAATCGTCCGGTCCCGGACGAATTCGCGAGGCATGGTCGAGGCGCGTGTAATGACGGATATCGATGTGGCGGATTTTCCCGTCGCCGTGATCGGCGGCGGTGTCATGGGCAACGGCATCGCGCTGAATGTCGCGATGTCCGGGTTTGACGTTACGGTCGTCGAAACGGACGCGCAGGCGCGGGCCTCGTTCAACGAGCGCCTGAGGCGGGCGTATCAGCTTGCGCGCTTCGTCGCGAAGCCGGAATCGGCGCCGCGCGCGCCGTTCGCCGACATCTGCGCGCGGATCCGCATTGTCGACGCGTTGCCGAGCCGGCTCGACGTCGCGATCGCGATCGAATGCATCACCGAGAACGTCGCCGCGAAGGCGCGGCTCTACCGGGCGCTCGAGGACGCGAGTCCGCCCCGCACGCTCTTTGCGACCAACACGTCGTGCATCTCGGTGGCGACGATCGATACGTGGACGCAACGTCCTGACCGGACGGTCGGCATCCATTTCATGAATCCCGCGGCGGTGCGGGACGCGGTCGAACTGATCCGCGGGCCGCACACGTCGGATCAGACGATCGATACGGTTGCCGGGTTTCTGGGGCGACTCGGCAAGCGCTTCAACATCGTCAACGACGCAACGGGGTTCGTGATCAACCGCGTGCTGATGGTCGCGATCAACGAGGCCATCGGCCTCGTCGAGCGCGGCGTTGCCTCTGCCGAGGATGTCGACGCGCTATTCGTGCGATGCCTCGGGCACCAGACGGGGCCGCTCGCGACCGCCGACCTCATCGGGCTCGACGTCATTCGCGACAGCCTGATCGTGCTGCGCGACGAATCGAATGACCGTTTCTACGAGCCGAAGGCGCTGCTGTCGCGGCTGGTCGCGGCCGGATCGCTGGGGCACAAGACGGGAACGGGATTCCACACCTATCGCGAGACGAAAGCATGAGCAATGACACACGAGATACCGTCCGGACGTTTCTGCAGGGACTGACGAACCGGCCGTTCATCGATCAGGAAGAGAATCTGTTCGAGCGTGGGCTGCTGACCTCGTTGACGGCGATGGCCGTCGTCGACTGGATCGAGACGACGTTCGGGTTCACGGTCGAGGGCGACGATCTGACCCAGGCCAACCTGGGCAGCATCCGCGCGATCGCCGCTTATATCGACTCCCGGCTGACCGGGGCTGCCCCTGTCGCCGCCGGAGGAAATGCATGCGCGACGAACGCGGCGTGACCAAGTGCGTCGTCTGGGACTGCGATGACACGCTGTGGGAGGGCGCGCTGCTGGAAGGCGGCGGGCAACGCCTGAAGCCCGGCATCGAGGCGATCATCCGGGCACTGGACGGGCGCGGCATCCTGCAGTCGATCGCGAGCAAGAACAATCATGACGACGTGGTCGCGCGGCTCGAAGGGCTCGGCATCGGCGAGTTCTTCGTCGCGCCGCAGGTCGGCTGGTATCCGAAATCGGCGATGCTCAAGCGTTTGTGCGAGATCCTGAACATCGGCGAGAACGCGCTGATGATGGTCGACGATCTCGCGTTCGAGCGCGACGAGATACGCAGCGAACTGCCGAACGTCGTCTGCATCGACGCCGCCGCCTATGCGACGCTGCCGGATCTGCCGCACGTGAATCCCGCCGTGATCAGCCGGGATGCCGGCGAGCGGCGGCTGCGCTATCAGGAGGAGGCGCGCCGGAAGTCGGACCAGGAGCGCTTCGAGGGGCCTGCCGACGCATTCCTCGCAAGCCTCGGCATGCGCATGCGCATCGCGCGGGCGACCGAGGACGATCTCGAGCGCGCCGAGGAGCTGACGCGTCGCACCAACCAGATGAACACCACCGGCATTCCGTACGATCGCGACACGCTGCACGCGCTGCTCGACGACGAGCGGTTCGCGATACTGATCTGCGACGTCGACGATCGTTACGGCACATACGGCACGGTCGGCCTGGCGCTCGTCGAGCTCGGGGACCGGGACTGGCGGATCCGGCTGTTCCTGACGTCGTGTCGCGTCGTCAACCGCGGTGTCGGGAACGCGTTTCTGCATACCATCATCAATCGCGGGGTAGCGGCGCGCCGGGGCATCACCGCCGACTGGCGCGGCACCGGCCGCAACCGGCCGATGGAACTCACCTACCGGCTCGCGGGCTTCCGGTCGGACAGCGTGGAGGCGGTCGACCCGGCCATCCAGGTCCTGCGCCTGGAAGCGCCCGGGGAACGCGCGGTGCCGCCGTATATCGCGATCGACGCGACGGCATTCGACCGCGTGCCCGCGTCGTGCGCGGCACGTTCGTGACCGGCGCGGCCGAGCTTGCGCGTGCGGCGCTGCGCGACGCCGGGCCGAACCTGTTCGCCGAACGCATGCTCGCGATCTTCGACCTGCCTGTCGGCGACTACATGCGGGAGCTGGCGCGCTATCGGCCTGCGTCGCCGATGGATCCGCCGTTCCGGAATGCGCTGCGGCGGGCGCTGGACCGCAGCGGCCTGCCGGACGCGGACGCCGCGGACGCGCTCGCCCGCCTGGAGCACGGCCGGACGCTGCAGACCAGCGGTCACCTGACGCTGAGCAACGGTCCCGGCTTCTTCGGCGTCGACTGGCTGTCGACGCTGGCTGCGAACGGCCCCGATACGCCCTGCGTGATCGGCGTATTCAGCGGCGTGCCGTTCAGCAACGACGCGAAATCGGGGTGCCTGAATTTCGGCGACCGCTACGGCTTGAGCGACGTGATCGATGCGCGCTGCCCGGCGTGGCGCGACCTGGCGCGCGCGGATCGCGATCGCCGTCACGGGACGCGCGAGCGGCGCGTCTCGCTCGTCCCGGCCCGTCTGGCACGCAGGCTCGTGTTCGGCGCACGCGTGCCGGACCGGACGCACGAGCTGCTGCCGTATCTGAGCGAACCCTTGCAGCGCATCGTGCCGCCCGCGATCACCGCCGACATGTCCGCGCTCGCAACCACGATGTGCGCAAGGCTGGAGAGCGCCATCTTCGGCCGTCCGATGGTATTCCTCGATCTATGCGAGCTGGTGTCCGACTATCTGCAGACGGTGCTGCTCGACGACGGCCACCCGATGGCGCGGCTGTGTTTCGATGCCGCATTGAACACGCGGCTGCGGCAGGCGCTGCCGCATGTTTCCTGGTTCAGCTGCGCGGGGCCGGACGGCGATCGCTGCGAGCAACTGCGCATCGACGGCGCCCGCCTGACCGGACGGGGCTTCGACCTGGGCTGGGAGCCGGCGTCGGTCGCGGCGGCGCTGCGGGACCGCGTTCTGTGTCCGGGCCTGTTCCCGGTATTCGCATCGATCGCATTCGTGAACCAGTTCCAGTGCTTCGGCAGCTTCAACCAGGTTCAGTACCTCACGCAGATGAAGCGCGTGCTGTGGTCGTTGCGCGGATTCGACGGCGACTCGATCGCCGCGATACCGACCGACGCGTTGACGCTGGGGAGGGCGCGCAACGACGACGGCTCCGAGGTGCATCCGATCGACGTGCTGCTCGGTTCGCCGATCGAATGGGACCCGCATCGATCGGTCGGCGATTTCGCGTCGACGGTGATTCTCAAACGGCGCTGGCAGCGAAACGGATTCGCGGACGCCGGAGACCGGCACCCTCACGCGTTCGATGCCGCCTTGCACGGGTGAGCGACGCGCGGGTGGTGTCGGGTATATTCAGCAGGTTCTCACCCTTCACGTTATCCGTTCAATGGAATCAAGACGCAAGACAGTGGGCGTAGTCGCTCCCGCGGGTGTGCCCGATCCGCAAGGCGTCGAGCGCGGCATCGCGCTCGTCGAAAGCTGGGGCTTCAAGGTCACGACGGGCGCGCATCTCGGCAGCCGGTACCGCTATTTCGCCGGTACCGCCGAGGAGCGCGCGGACGATCTGCGGCGCATGCTGATGGACCCGTCGATCGACATCGTCTGGCTCGCGCGGGGCGGATTCGGTTGCGCGCATCTGCTCGAGCACCTGCCCGACGAGATCGCGACGCCGAAGACGATCATCGGTTTTTCCGACGCGACGTCGCTGTTCTGCGCGCTCGCCGACCGGCCCGGCGTGCGCTTGTTGCATGGCCCGACATTCCACAGCCTGGCGACCAAGGTCGACGACGCGACGCGTGCCGACATGTGTGCCGTGCTGACCGGCGGCGAACGCGCCGCGCTGAGCTTGCGGCATTTGTCCGGCGCTCCCGGTGCGGTGCAGGGACGTCTGTGCGGCGGCAACGTGACGGTGCTCGCGAGCGTCGCGGGTACGCGCTGGTCGCTTCGCTCGCGCGACGCGATCGTCCTGCTGGAGGACGTGACGGAATTCGGCTACCGACTCGACCGCAGCCTGACGCAATTGCGTCTGAGCGGCGCGTTCGACGGGGCCCGCGCGTTCGTGCTCGGGCAATTCACGCGCTGCCCGATCCCGGACGGCGCGGATTTCACGCTCGAGCAGATGCTTGTCGACGTGCTGGGCGGCTTCGGCCTGCCGATCTACTCGGGTCTGCCGATCGGACATGAACACCGCAACGTCACCTGGCAATACGGCAGCCAGGCTGCCATCGAGAACGGCGAGATCCGGTTCGACGCGTAGCATCGAATCTGGAAGGGCAGGAGCGCATATTCAAAGCCGGCTATCCCGGGCACAGGGCCCGGTCGCGCTAGTGGTCTTGCTTGCGCATGACGTGTGGAAAGCGGCACGCGCAACCGACACACTCACTTGGCCGCCCGCGACGCGCACAGTGCCAGCCTCGGCGGCTTCGTCGCTTCGACTTTCTCGTCGACGCTGCGCCACCACCGCTCGCCGCGATGCGGCGCAGCCAGTGCGAGGCGTTCGCCCATGCGCGGCGTCGACAGCTCGACGCCGCGTGCAGCCGCCAGCGCCGTTACTCGCTCGAACGGCTCTTGCCAGCGGTGCATCGCCAGATCGAACGTGCCGTTGTGAATCGGCACCAGCCAGCGGCCGCGCAGGTCCACATGCGCCTGTACGGTCTCTTCGGGTTGCATGTGGACATACGGCCATTGCGCGTCGTACGCGCCCGTTTCGATCAGCGTCACGTCGAACGGACCGAGGCGCTCACCGATGGTCCTGAAGCCGTCGAAGTAGCCGGTGTCGCCGCTGAAGAACACGCGCAGATCGTCGTCGACGATGACCCACGACGCCCACAGCGTGCTGTTGCCGTCGAACAGGCTGCGGCCGGAGAAATGCTGCGCAGGCGTGGCGGTCAACGCCAGGCCGTCGATCTCCGCGCTTTGCCACCAGTCGAGCTGGCGCACCTTCGCCGCGTCGATGCCCCATTCGATCAGGCGATCGCCGACGCCGAGCGGCGTCAGGAACACGCCAGTCGTCGCGGCCAGCGCGAGCACCGTATCGCGATCGAGGTGGTCGTAGTGATCGTGCGACAGGATCACGCCGCGCAGCGGCGGCAGGTCGGCGAGCGCGATCGGCGGTGCGTGGAACCGCTTGGGGCCGAGGCGTCGGAACGGCGACGCGCGCTCGGCGAACACGGGATCGGTCAGCCAGAACTGGCCGCGCAGCTTGAAGAGCAGCGTCGAATGCCCGAGCCGGTACAGGCTGCGGTCGGGCGCCGCGTCGAGCTGTGCGCGGGTGAGCGTATCGACCGGAAGGGCGCCCGCCGGCACCGCGCCGCGCGGCTTGTTGACCAGCATATTCCACATGATGCGCAGCATCTTGCCGACGCCTTCGACCGGACGCGGCGCATCGTTGCGGAAGCGTTCGCCGTCATGTTGCCGCGACCCGGCGGACGATATGCGGCCGCGCTGCGCGGCGGTGAAGCCCAACGTGCGATGAACGAAATCGGGGAGCGATGTCATGGGAGCCATCCGGATAAAAGTGCACTGCACAGTGTAGTTTATCTTCGGGAAAAGTAAACTGGCGGGTGTAAAATTCGGGAATGGATACGAGTGCCACTCATCAACGTCTGACGGATCGAAAGCGGGCGGCCATCATCGGCGCCGCGATCGAGGAATTTCTCGCCGCCGGTTACGACGCGACCAGCATGGACCGCATCGCGGCGCGCGCGGATGTCTCGAAGCGCACGGTCTACAACCATTTTCCGAGCAAGGACGCGCTGTTCGCCGCGATCCTGCATCAGCTCTGGGACGCAAGCCGGACCGGCAGCCTGCCTGCCTATCGCGGCGACGCGCCGTTGCGCGGGCAACTGCTCGAATTACTGGCGCGCAAGCTGCGTCTCCTCAACGACGCGTCTTTCATTGCGCTTGCGCGAGTCGCGATCGCGGCCGCCATTCATTCGCCGGAGCGCGCGCGCGACATGGTCGAGCGTTTCGGCGAGCGCGAGGAAGACGTGACGGTATGGATTCGCGCGGCTGCCGCTGCCGGCCGGCTCGCAGCGCCGGATCCGGCCTTCGCGTCGTTTCAGCTGCTGGGTGCGATAAAGGCGTCCGCGTTCTGGCCGCAGGTAACGATGGGCCAGCCTCCGCTCGATGAAGCGGCGCAGAAGCGGGTCGCCGAGTCCGCGGCCGACATGTTTCTCGCGTACTACGAGCGCAAGCAGGACGACGGCGGCAAGGACGAAAACGGTTGTTGAGCTACATTGAAAGCACGCCGATGCCGATGCCGATGTTGCACGGATCGCGCGAGCGAGTGCGGCATCGCATCGCCGCGATATGGCCGGCGCAATGCGCCGGGCGGGAGATACACGAATACCGATGAAAACGCTGCTGATCGTCTATCACACGATGACCGGGGGCACGCGGCAGATGGCCGAGGCGGCCGCCGGCGCGGCGCGCGAGCAGGCCGGCGTGTCGGTCAGGCTGCAGCGCGCGGACGAGACGGGCCCGGACGACGTGCTGGCGGCCGATGCGTACCTGTTCGCGACGCCGGAGAATCTCGCCGCGATGTCCGGGTTGATGAAGGATTTCTTCGATCGCTGCTATTACGCGGCGCTCGATCGCGTGAACGGGCGCCCGTACGCGACGATGATCTGTGCCGGCAGCGACGGACAGAACGCGTTGCGCCAGATCGATCGCATCGCGACCGGCTGGCGTCTCAATAACGTGGCGCCGGGCCTGATCGTGTGCACTCATGCACAGACGCCCGAACGCATCCTCGCACCGAAGACGATCGGCGCTGACGATCTCGCGCGCTGCGCCGAACTCGGCGCGGGCCTGGCGGCCGGTCTCGCGCTCGGCGTGTTCTGACGACAAGACGCAAGACCGGGCGGACCGGGGGCGAATCCGGCGCGGGCCTGGCACTCCCATAAATGGTTACGTACGCGCTGAAGCAGCTGCGGCCCCGACTGCGGCCGCACAAGGAAAGCGAACCGCCCGTCCGTCAGACGAGACGCGCGCGGTATACTCCTGTCCTGCGTTCCATCCGGCAGCGAGGCCGGGTGCCTGGACAGATGCGTGTGACATGCTGCTCATGCCGTGTCTTCCGTGTCGGTGACGGAGTGGCCGAAAGCCGCCATCCGGAGCCGTTGCGCGATGTCCGGCGCGGGCTCGCGCGGTGTGCGCGGTGGACGCCACGGTCAATATTCCTGGTGGATTGAATTTATGGGTTTTGAACAACTTGCCGCCCTGCGGGATCAACTCTCGGCGAAGGCCAAGCAGGAGCGGAATGCGAAGCGCGCGAAGGCGCAGCCGGATTCCGGAACCAAGCCGTCGTCCGGCGGCAAGCCGGCTTCGGGGGCCAAGTCGCCCGCCGGGGCGAAGGCGGCTTCGGGCGCGAAGGCGTCGTCCGGCACCAAAGCGTCTACGGGCGCCAGACCGTCGTCCGGCGGCAAGCCGTCGGCGCCGGTCGATCCGGTCGTCGTCGCGATCGGCAAGCTGCAGAAGCGCTTCCCGCTGGCATTCCCGAAGAATCCCGCGCCGAAGGTGCCGCTGAAGGTCGGCATCTGGGCGGATCTCGCCGGCCAGGCGCAGGCAGTGGGGCTGACCGAAGCCGAGCTGCGCGAAGCCATGTCGACCTGGTGCCGTGGCAACCGTTACTGGTCCTGCCTGGTCGAGGATGCGGTGCGTGTCGATCTGCAAGGCAACGAAGTAGGGCGGGTGACGAAGGACGACGCGGCACGCGCGCGACGACTGAAGGCACGCGGCCCGAGAAAGGGGCCTGCACAAGCCGCGAAGGCCGGCGCGCAACCGGAGAAGGCCGACGTTCAGGCTCAGCCGGCCGAAGTCGCCGAGCCGCAAACGACGGACGCCGGGACGCAAGTGGCGCCGGTCGAGCCGCAAGCAGCGAAAACCGAGTAACGCGTCGACGCGATACCGCGACCGCCGGCGTGTCCTGGACCGCCGGCGGCGCAAGCAGGGTTTCCCGGGCGCACGCCCGGATCGATGCGAGATCCGACGTTGGCGGGCAAGGTGCGGCGCCTCCGGACCTGTCTCCATGACGGGATCACGGCATGCATATTCCCCGCCATCTTCCGCCGGATCGCGTGAATGCCGCCACGACCGTGCAACCGCGGGATCGAGTACCTGCTCAATTGGCTGGGACCGGCGACACGCTGACGATTTCGCTCGCGAAATCCACTTCGGTATCCTGATCGATCGCGGCGATTTCCTGCGGCGCCGGTGTATCGGGCGCTCGCCTGGCCAGCGGATGCCATGGCCGGCAGGACGAACCGGCAGCGCCGCAACAGGTAATCACGCGATACGCATCGCCGGAATTACCTTATCCGAAAGCAATTTGTCAGGAATGGGAAATATCGGTGCGATGTAAGTCATCGCCCGACGAAGCGCTGCTTGTTGCTGGCAGGCGACAGCTCGGTATATTGATTAAAAATACGAATCATTATCGTTTAATATTTCGAGATATTACAGGCCGCGGGTCGGACGCCGCGGCCTTTTTCATGTCTGCCGAAGCCGATCCGTCGACCGTTTTCTTTCGTATCCGATGAAACTCAACAAGAATGCTTGCCGCGCGCTCCTGATCGCGACGTCGCTCGCCGGTGCCAAAACGTCGTATGCCCAGACGAACGACACGCCGGCCACGCTGCCGACGATCTCCGTCAACGCCGCCGCCGAACGCGCGGCATACGACGCGAGCCGCTCGCGCTCGGCGACCAAGACCGACATGTCGCTGATGGATGTGCCGCAAACGGTGAACGTGGTGCCGCATGCGGTGATCGAGGACCAGAACGCGACGTCGATGCAGGACGCATTGCGCAACGTGCCGGGCGTCGGCTTCTCGGTCGGCGACGGCCAGCGCGACCAGATCACGATTCGCGGCTTCAACAGCATTACCGACCAGTACGTCGACGGCATTCGCGACGACGCGCTGTACTACCGCGACCTGTCGAACGTCGAGCGCGTCGAAGTGCTGAAGGGGCCGGCTGCCGTGCTGTATGGACGCGGCTCGGCGGGCGGCATTGTCAATCGCGTGCTGAAGCGGCCGCAGGCGAACCCGGTGCGCGACGTCGGCGTGACGCTCGGCACGCGCGGCGAGCGGCGCAGCGACTTCGACCTCGGCTGGAACGCGAACGACGCGGCGCGCTTTCGCATCACCGGCGCGGTGGAGAACTCGAACAGCTTCCGCGACCAGTTCCAGTTGAACCGCCAGGCGATCGCGCCGTCCGCGCAGTTCAAGCTGAGCCCGGACACTGTGCTCAACGTCGAGTTCGACTACCTGCACGACCGGCGCACCTCCGATCAGGGGATCCCCGCGTATCTGGGGCGGCCGGTCGACGTGCCGATCAATACGTTCTACGGCTCGGCCGATGCGACGAACAGTTCGTACAACGATGTGTCGGCGAAAAGCGCGACCGTGTCGCTCGATCATCGCTTCAGCGATGCGCTGTCGTTCCACGGCGCGGTCCGGGCATACGATTTTTCGCTCGAGCGGAAGAACTACGTGACGTTCCAGCCGATCAGGACCGCCGCGCGTCCGACCGTGACGCTCGACCAGTCGACGCGGCAGCGTACCGATCACGGCGTCGACGGCGTGTTCGAGCTGACGCAGAAGACGGCGCTGTTCGGCATGCGCCACGAGCTGCTGTACGGGCTCGAGCTGTCCCAGCAGCAGAAGTTCGACACGATCTACAACGCGTCGAAGGTGGCGACCTACGATCTCTACCATCCGCAACTCGTGAACCTGCCCGGCGTGCCGGCCGGCACGCCCGCGCGGACGAACGCGTCGACCGTCACCGGCCTCGTCGGCGTCTACGCGCAGGACCTGATCTCGCTGACGGAGCACTGGAAGGTGCTCGCCGGCCTGCGCTTCGACTACCTGAACCAGATCCGCCACGACTACACGTCGTCGAACGTCAACCTCGACCGCACCGATCGCGCATGGAGCCCGCGCGTCGGCCTGATCTACGAGCCGCTCGACTGGCTGACGCTGTACGGATCGTTCAGCCAGTCGTTCTCGCCGCTCGCCGACACGCTGATCAGTTCCGGCGCATTCGCGAACGGCGCGGCGCTGGCGCCGCAGAAGACCACCGCATACGAGATCGGTTCGAAGTTCGATCTCGGCGGCAAGGCGCTGGCGAGCATCGCGCTGTTCGACATGCGCCAGACGAACCAGCAGATCGGCGACCCGGCGCATCCCGGCTATGCGCTGCCGATCGGCACGCAGCACGTGCGCGGGATGGAGCTTGGTTTCTCCGGCGAGATCGCGCCGAAGTGGTCGGTGTACGCCGGCTACGCGTACCTGAACGGCACGGTGGACGGCTCGCCGCAAGCGACGTCGGCCGGGCTGGCGCTGTCCAGCAACACGCCGGGGCTGATGCCGCGCCATAGCGCGAACCTGTGGCTCAAGCGCGAGCTGCCGTACGGCTTCTACGCAGCGGCCGGCGCGCAGTTCCAGTCGGCGCGCTACACATCCGCGAGCGATCTCGTCACGCTGCCGTCGTTCACCGTGTTCAATCTCGGCGCCGGCTATCGCAGCAAGAAGGTCGACGTGACGCTGACGCTCGACAACCTGTTCGATCGCCGCTACTACATCTCCGCGCACGGCAATGCCGACATGTACAACATGCCGGGCGAGCCGCGCACGCTGACCGCCACGGTCAAGTGGCACATGTAACGTGTGGCGCGGAAATGCCGCGAGCCCGCCGGGCGGGCTCGCGTGCAGCCGGCGCGAGTGGCCGGCTGCACGGGTGCGGTCACGATTCGAACGACGTCATGCCCGACTGCAGATAGTTCTGGATGCCGACCTTCTTGATCAGGTCGAGCTGCGTCTCGAGCCAGTCGATGTGTTCCTCGGTGTCCTCGAGAATGTGCTCGAGGATTTCGCGCGACACGTAGTCCTGCGCGGATTCGCAGTACGCGATCGCCTCCTTGCAGGTGGCCTGCGACGCCCGTTCGAGCTTCAGGTCGCATTCGAGGATTTCTTCCGTATGCTCGCCGACGAGCAGCTTGTGCAGGTCCTGCAGGTTCGGCAGGCCATCGAGCATGAAGATCCGCTCGATGAGCGCATCCGCATGCTTCATCTCGCCGATCGATTCGTCGTACTCATGCTTGCCGAGCTTGTCGAGCTGCCAGTGACGATACATGCGCGCATGCAGGAAGTACTGATTGATCGCGGTCAGTTCGTTCTTCAGCTGCGCGTTCAGATAGCCGATGACCTTCTTGTCGCCTTTCATAGCGGTTGTCTCCCATCCGAGCGGTGTCCACTTGCGTTGCGTCGTGCCGCTTCAACGATAGTCAGTCGCGCGTCGAATCTCAATCTGACATGGGTGAACCGGCGAGGAAACCGGAAGGCGAATCAGTCGCATTCTTCTATGCGATGTGCAGCGAATTCCGCGTCACGCGAGCAGGTCTTCATGGAATGCGCCGAACGGACGCGTCGGGTGAGCGAGCTGGATTTCCAGGATCCACCGGCCGGCGTCGGGGCACGCGTCGAAGTCGCCCAGGTCGCCGGCCTTGTAGATCGCGTGCGGAAAGTCCGACACGCGATGCCCCTTGATGGCCGAGGCCGTGTAAAAACGTGCAGAACGGCCGACCGGTGACGCCCAGTTGGACGCACAGTTGCTTTTGGTCGAGGCGCAGGCAGATGAATTGATCGTGTTTTACAGGCAAACAGCTTCGGCGCGCTAGTTCACGCGCCTGCCAGCTTCATTGCTCGCATCGTCTTTGCGAATCCGAGGATCCTGATGACTCGCTTGAGGTTGTATGCCAGCACATGCAAACTCATTTCGGCCGCAACTTGGCCCAAACCGCGGGTCTGGAAGTGGGTTGAGCCCATCCAGTGTTTGAGTGTGCCGAACACGTGCTCGACCGTCCGGCGTCGTATCGTCATGGCGTCAAGCTGACGATCCAGTCTTGACTGCATTGCCTCAAGCACCGCTTCGTGTTCCCATCGTCGGATGCGTCTGTAGTCTGCCGGCGTGCACTGGCTTTTCATCGGGCACTTCGGGCAAGCGCTACTCCAGTAGGTACGCAAGGTCATCGGATTTTCGCGCTCGACCGAACTGAATCGGTAAATTGCCCGCTGGCCTGCCGGACACAGGTACTGATCGTCCCTGGCAATGTAGATGAAGTCGGCCCGGTCGAACCGCCCGTCAGCCCTGGCGCTCGATGTTTGTGTTTTCGGCACCAGCGCCGCAATACCCGCGTCGTCGCAAGCCTTGATTTCCGTTGCATTGAAGTATCCACGATCGGCCAGTGCCCTGAGACTCTTCTTGCCCATTGCATCGCGCGCGGCCTTGGCCATCGGACTTAGCTGCGCGCGGTCACTGCCGACGTTCGTAACTTCGTGCGTCACGATGAGGTGGTGCTTCGTATCAACAGCCACCTGAACGTTGTAACCAACCACGCCCGTGCCCTTGGCTTGCGACATCATCGAGCGGGAGTCGGGATCAGTCAGAGAAACTTGCTTTTCCGGCAGATCGTTCAGGAGTTCCGCCGCACGGTCCAGATCGCGCATCTGTTCGCGCAGCGTCTCGATCTTATCCCGTAGCCGCTCGGTCTTCGCTTCTACTTCGGCAGGCTGAGTACGATCCGCTGTTTCCAGCGCGTCCAGGTAACGCTCGATGCTTTGTTCGATCTGTTCCTGACGCCGCGCAATCTTGTTGGGTGTGAAGTTGTTGTCGCGGCTGTTGACCGCCTTGAACTTGCTGCTGTCGATAGCCACGATCGCTTGCGTGAACAGTTTGAGATCACGGCAAATCATCACGAAGCGTCGGCATACATTGCGAATGCCGGCGCCATTGCTGCGTCTGAACTCGGCAATCGTCTTGAAGTCCGGCGCGAGACGGCCCGTCAGCCACATCAGCTCGACATTGCGCTGGCACTCTCGCTCCAGACGTCGGCTCGACTGCACGCGATTCAGATAGCCGTAGATGTAGAGTTTGAGGAGAACGGCCGGATGGTAAGACGGTCGGCCCGTAGTCGCGGGCGTGGTACCCACGAATCCCATTGAAGCCAGATCGAGTTCGTCGACGAATGCATCGACTATCCGGACGGGATTGTCTTCAGCGATAAAGTCTTCGAGACATTCCGGCAGCAACGTTGCCTGATTGCGGTTTGCACCTTCGACAAATCGCCCCATCTCCGCCTCTCGCGCTAACAGGTTGATTCAGTCTAGGCGATCGGGCCAGTTTTGACACAGCCTCGTCCAGGTTGAGGCGCCAGCCGAGTTCCGCCGCACGTCGTTCGGCGAACGCGTAAAGCGCCGTGCCGGCCGAGCGGGTGGTCTGCCAGTGACGCTTCACGTCGTCAAACAGGGTGCGTGCCGCGTCCGCGCAGGCCTGCATCTGCGCGTCGTCGCCGACGACGAACGTCGCGCCGGCGTCGCCTTCGTGTGCATTCCACACGACGCCGATGTCGATGAAGAAGATGTCGTTCTCGCGCAGGCACGGATCGCCGTCCGAACGCTGCTTGAAGGTCTTCAGCGTGTTTTCGCCGAAGCGGACGATGACCGGGTGCCAGATGCGGTCCATCCCGAGTTCCTTCATCACGGTCGTGCAGTGCGCGGCGGCTTCCGACTCGCGCATGCCCGGCCGGATCAGTCCGGCAACGGCGTCGACGACTTCCCATGTCCGGTCGCGTGCCGTCAGCATCTGCTCCAGCACATACTTGCTGCCCACCGCCTGCTTCGTTTCGGTAGTCACGCGCGTTGCTCCAATCCCGTTATAACCACATGAATATAGCGAGGGGCGGATGGACTGTCCACGACGCGGGTCGAGCGCGCCGGCGAAAAATGACGTCGGGCCGTCAAGCAGGTGAGATACTCTGCGCACGTCGCCGCAAGCCCTGCGCAACATACACCCCCCCAATCCCATGCATTCGAGATTCAACGCGATCGTCGTCGCCCTGACCGCCGCCGCACTGTTCGGCGCCGCCACGCCACTGGCCAAGGCGCTCCTTGGCGCGATGTCGCCGTTCATGGTGGCCGGCCTGTTCTACCTCGGAAGCGGGCTCGGCCTGGGCGCCGGTATCGTGATCCGCCGGCTGCGCCGGCCTGCCGCTCATGCCGACACGGGCCACACGCTGAAGAAATCGGAGCTTCCGTGGCTGGCCGGCGCGATCGCGGCGGGCGGCGTCGCCGGGCCGGCGCTGCTGATGCTCGGCCTGGCGAGCACGCCGGCCGCCACGAGTTCGCTGTTGCTCAACCTGGAGGGCGTGCTCACTGCGGTGATCGCATGGGTCGTATTTCGCGAGAACGTCGACCTGCAGGTGTTCCTCGGCATGGTGGCGATCGTCGCCGGCGGCGTGCTGCTGTCGTGGAAGCCGGGCGCGGCGGGTGTGCCGACGGGCGCGCTGCTGATCGTCGGCGCCTGCCTGTGCTGGGCGATCGACAACAATCTCACGCGCAAGGTGTCGGCGAACGACGCGATGGTCATCGCGTGCGTGAAAGGGCTGGTCGCGGGTCCCGTCAATATCGCGGTCGCCGTCGCGGCGGGCGCGGCCTGGCCCGCTGCCGCGACGACGGGGGCCGCGATGCTGACGGGCCTGGCCGGCTACGGCGTCAGCCTCGTGCTGTTCGTCGTCGCGCTGCGCGATCTCGGCACCGCGCGCACGGGCGCCTATTTCTCGGTTGCGCCGCTGTTCGGCGTCGCACTGTCGCTGCTGATCTGGCCGGAGCTGCCATCCGTCGCGTTCTGGAGCGCCGCCGCGCTGATGGCGCTCGGCATCTGGCTGCACGTGCGCGAACGGCACGACCACGAGCATGCGCACGAACGGCTCGAGCACACGCATCGGCATCGCCACGACGCGCATCATCAGCACACGCACGACTTTCCGTACGAAGGCGACGAGCCGCATACGCATCCGCACGTGCACTTGCCGATCACGCATTCGCACGCGCATTTCCCGGATATCCATCACCGTCACCGGCATTAGGCGCCAGCGTTCGGTTGCCTCCTTTCGATTCACGCGGAATCGTTCAGCGCGTGACGACCAGCGCCACATGCATGCCGGCCGAATAGTGGCCGGGCTTGTTGCAGATCAGCGCGTAGTGGCCGGGTGCAAGCGTCAGCGCGAGACGCCTGCGCTTGCCCGGTGCGATATCCTCGACTTCGCCGACCTTGTGCAGACGCTGTTCCAGCACCTGTCCGTTGCGCATGGGCAGCGCGCCGTCGGCGAGTTCCGTCTTCAGCACGACGAGCTCGTGCGTCATGTCGCTGTCCACTGAATTCACGACGTCGAACGTGACCTTGCCGGCTTTCACGTCACGCGGTTCGAGCTGGATCGAGTCCGAGCGCAGCATTGCCTTGACGGTCTGCTGCGCGTGGCACGCCTGCGACGCGATGCCGAGCGCAGCCATGCCGGCGACGAGCGCGGCACGACAAGCGGGGTTCATGGTTGCCTCCCTGTGCGGTGAAACGGTGCGCCTGTCGAGACGGGCGCACCCTGTCGACCGGCAAGGACGGGCAAGCCGGGGCGACGGTGCGCCTCTGTTCCGATGCGCGATGTACGTGCAGTAAACGTTCGGCCCGGACGGCTTATTCCTGGGGGCAGGCATCGTTTTCCAGCGAGCTTGATTGCGTCGTGCGGAGCCGCAAAGTCGCGGAGCGAATCCACGCTCGTTATATTCTGCTGTATATTGCGAGGTCATGGAGAAGCGACGCACCGTCGAATGACGCGCGTTCGGTTGCAGCGAGGGTGGGATGGATGAACTGGCGCAGCAGGGGCAGGACGACGGCGTTGCACGCGGCGCGCTGTCCGCGAAAATCGTGCCGCTGAGGCGGCGCGAGGACGGGCAGCGTGCGGAGCGGATCGCACACGTGGTGGATGCATTCGCGCGATTGCGCGGCAGCGTGGTGCGTTTCATCGCGATGCTCGACGAGCGGTGCGACGCGGATGAGCCGAACTCCACCGGCGCGCCCGACGCGCCGCGTTTCGATGCGCTGCTGCAGGCGCTCGCGTTCGGCGCGGAACGCGCGGAGTTTCGTCGCCTGCCCGAGTTGCAGCGCTGCATCGAACGCGTCGGGGCGGCGGAACGATACCGCGACGTGATCTTTGCGCATTCGCCGCCGGCAAGCGATACCGAGCTCCGCGATGCCGCCACGATGCTGGAGCTGCTCGACGGCGAGCTCGTCGGGCTGTGCGTCGCGCACGTGCTCGCGGGGCGCGCCGAGCACCCGTTGCCGCCGGATGCGGCGTCGGCGCCATGCAGCGGGCGCGAGCACTCTGCCTGAATCGCCAATTGATCGAGGTCCGCGATGGAGACGCCCCCGTTTCGACTGTCCCGACTGGCATCCGGCCAACCCGGTGCGAAACTGCCGCATCCGCCGCAGGACCGCTGCTGCATGCCCGCACCGGTCACTCGCGCGGAGGCGACCCGCCGGGCGCGCCTCGCCGAACTCGATCCGCATTTTCACTGCTCGGTGATCGGCACCTGCCTGACGACGGCGGAACTGCGCAAGCTCGTGCCTCGCTACGCCGACGTCGACCGCGAGCAGGCCACCGACCTGCAGATCCATCATGCGGCGGTCGAGCTCGCGACGCAGGGCGGCGAAGGCGCAAGGGCGCTGCACAAGGCGCTCGATCAGCGATACGCGCTCGCGATCAAGCGCTTCGGCGCCGCGACGGATGCCGACGCATTGCGCGCGCTGTGGGCCGATGCATTGAAAACCGGCGACGTGCCGCCCGCGTACTGGGCCGTCATCACGCATCCGGCCGGCACGCCGGCGCTGCGCCAGCTTGCGTTCGGCGACGTGCACATGCTGTCGCATCTGGTGGGTGCGGCGAACCGGGCCGACATCCGGCGCCTCGTCGCGCTCGAAGAAGAGAACGTGACGCTCAGGAGCAAGATCGAGCGCCAGCAGCACAGGTTGCTGACCTTCGCCGTCGAACGCGACGCCGAGGTACGCGCGTTGCGGGCGACGATCGAATCGCTGAGCGCGGTGGCGAGCCGCCGTGCCGAGCCGGCGGGCGACGACCTGCATGCGGAACTCGCGCGATTGCGCGACACGGCGAGCGAGCGGGATGCCGTCGTCGCGCTGCATGCGAGCCGCCGCGGCGTTGCCGAGGATCGGCTGCAGGAAGAACAGCTGCGGGTGCAGGCGCTGCGCGCGCAACTCGACGAGATGCGCGACACGATCGACACGATGAAGCGCGAAGCGCATGCGATCGAACAGACGGTGCTGCGCACGCTGGCTGAAGCCGAGAGCGAGCCGACCGCGCTCGCGCGCGTGCAGGGCAAGCGCATCGTGTACGTCGGCGGCCGACCCGGATCGCAGGCGGCGATCCGGCGGCTCGTCGAATCCGCGGGCGGATCACTGACGGTCCACGACGGCGGCATCGAAGACCGCAAGGGCAAGCTGGCGGCGTCGATTCCCGGCGCCGACCTGGTCGTGTTCCCGGTCGACTGCGTCGATCATGATTCGATGAACACGCTCAAGCGTCTGTGCGAGCGGCACCAGGTTGCTTACCACCCCCTCAGGACGGCGAGCGTCGCCAGTTTCGTCGACCTGATGACGGACGACCACGACGCAACGGCGCGGCCGTCCGGCTGCAGCCGCGTATCGGCGTTCTGCCTGCGGCACGGTTAGCGCCGCGGCGAGTCGTCAGGACTGCATGAAGCCGGTGAGGGCCGCGATCTGTTTCGCGCAATGCTTTTGCGCCTGCAGCTCGATCGCGCGATAGAGACGGACGATTTCCTCGCCGACCGGCGTAAGCGTGCAGCCGCCGCCGCTGTGCCCGCCTTGCTCCGATACGGTAGCGGGTGACGTCAGCGATCGGTTCAGTTCGTCGATCAGCAGCCACGCCCGGCGGTAGGACATGCCGAGGCTGCGCGCGGCCGCCGAAATCGAACCGTGTGCGCGCACCGCTTCGAGCAACGCGACTTTGCCCGGGCCGAGCGCGACCGTGTCGCCCTTGCGGATGCGCATGCGGAAACTCACGCTGGGTTCATCGGCTGCGGGTCGCGTCGCGTCGGTAGAGGGCTTGGTCATGCGCGACAGGATACACGAAGGGGCTGTGCGCGATGGTTATTGCGCGCGCGGAAAGCAATGGGCGTAGTCCTCGCAACCGGGGCATCCCGGCGCGGGGGCGGGCGGCACGCCGAGGTCGGCCGCGATTTCGCGCGCAAGAAACTTCTTCCAGCGCAGGTGCGCAACGTTGCGCGCCGCGAGCGCGGGGAAATAGCGCGCCAGCATTGCGGACACCGCGTCGCGACCGTCGAGCCCGAGGTCCCGCCACAAATGATCGGGACGCAGGCACGCGTGCGCGATGATCGCGGCGACGCATGCGGCGTCGTCGTAGCGAACAGCGCGATCGGCATCGCGCAACAGCAGTGCGCTCAGCGTCGCGACGAAGTCCGCATGCACGCTGTTCCAGAGCGTGATCCTGGCAGGCGGCGCGGCGATCGCGTCCGGCTGCAAGCGTGGAAAGTGGCGGGCAAGCAGCGCGGCGAACTGCGCCTGAGAAAGGCCGAGCAGCGCAAGGTCGCCGCGTCCGGCTCGTGCCGCGACGAGCGTCGCGAACAGGCGGGCGTCCGGCGCATCGGCATCGGCCGCGCCGGCCAGCAGCGTGCGCCGGTGTTGCTCGCAGGCGAGCGGCAGGTTCGATGGAGCGGACATCACGGCGCCAGCACGCGGGCGATGACCCGCGCGAGCCGATTGACGTGGCGGGGCGCCGCAAACACGTCGGCGCCCGAAAACAGCACCGGCGCGCCGTCGGCGGCGTCCAGCGGCCGGCCGCCGCATTCGCAGGCGACGATCACTTGCTCGCCGACTGCCGTGTTGAACAGCTCGTGCCACGAAAACGTCACGGTATAGCCGTCTTGCCCGACGGCGAGAAACACCATCCGCTTGAAGTCGCCGGGCTGGTCGCAGCGCAGTCCTGCGCGTGAAATCAGGTCCGTCAGCCGCATGCCGCGGTATCGATCGACCGCTCGAATGAAGCGATGGGTCCTGAAGCAGCGCAGCTCGAACGGTTCGACCGTCACGTTCGCGCGCCGCCTGAGCTCGTCGACGGAAATCGACAGCGGGTCGATCACGTCGCCGCTCACGTGCACGACGCCGTCGCTGTCGCGATACGCGGGTTCGGCGATGGCGGTCAGGATCTCCGCGGTCCCCATGCTTCGGTCTCCAGATCGATGCCCGGGCGGCCGCCCGGGCGCTATAGCGGAGCGTATATCACGACGGCGACCCGCGCAAATCCACGGGGCAGGTTCGATGCGCGGTTGTCCGCGCGCGGCCGCGTTTGCCGGGGCGTCACTCGACGCCGACGATCACGCTCGATGCCTTGAAGATCGCCGTGGCGGCCTTGCCGCTGGCGAGCCCGAGACGGTCGACGCTGTCGTTGGTCACGATCGCGACGATCTGCGCGCCGCCCGGCGCGGCGATCGCCACTTCCGAATTGACCGCGCCCTTCGTGACGGACGACACGGTGCCCGCGATGCAGTTGCGGGCCGATACCTTGCTGCTGTCGACATCGACCATCACGACGACCGACGACGCCTTGACCAGCGCGAATGCCGCGGAGCCGGCGGCAAGGCCCAGCGACGCGGCGCTGCCGTGCGTGATGACCGCGACGATGTCGAGGCCATCCTGCGTGCGGAGCGTGATTTCGTCGTTGACTGCGCCGGCCTTGACGGCGGCGACCTGACCGGCGAAGTGATTACGGGCGCTGGTTCGCATGATGTGTCTCCGGAACGGGGTTCGCCGCCCGGCGGGCGGCGAAGGATTGAAGGGATGCGCCGGACAGTTTACCGCTGACGCGAACGGCCGGCGACCTCCGATCGCTATGGCGCGGATCACGAATCCGCAGACGGATGGCGCGAGCGCGTCCGTGTGGCCGCGATGGGCCGCCGTGACGCGCCGCGGAAACTACTCCTGCGCCGACGGTTTCGCCGACGCGGTTCCGGCCGGCGGCACGGCGCCTTGCGCGGCCGGCGCCCTGTCCGCTTCCCAGCCGCCGCCGAGCGCGAGGAACAGCCGCACCTGATCGGCCGCGACCTGCCCTTCGGCCGCCGCGACCTGTGCGCGCACGCTCGTCAGCGTGCGCGTCGCGTCGAGATCGGAGATGAACGATTCGCGGCCGGCCACGTACAGCCGGTGCGTTTCGTCGGCCGAGTTGCGCGCCGATTCATATGCCGTCTGCAACGCATCCGTGCGCTGCGTGTCGGCTGCGTAGGTCGCGAGGCTCGATTGCGTTTCGCGCAGCGCGTTCAGCACGACGCCGTCGAAATGCGCGAGCGCGCCGGCGCTCGCCGCCTCGGCGTCGCGCACGCGCGCGCGCTGGCCGTTGACCGGGAAGGTCCAGCTGATCAGCGGCCCGAACGACCAGCGATTGGTGACCGGCGAGAACAGGTCGCCGGCGAGGCCGGTCGTCCCGGCCGTCGCACCGATGCTGATCGACGGATACAGCGCGCCGGTCGCGACGCCGATCCGCGCGGTGGCGGCGGCGAGCTGCCGTTCGGCCTCGCGGACGTCCGGCCGGCGCCGCAGCAGCGCGGCGCCGTCGCCGACCGGAATCGGCTGGCGCAGCTTCGGCAGGCGTTCGCACGCGCCCACCGCCTTCGGCAGGTCGGCCGGCGCACGCGCGAGCAGCGCGGCGAGCTGATACTGCGCGACCTTGCGGCGTCCTTCGAAGCGCGGAATGTCCGCGGCGAGCGTGCGCACCTGCGTCACGCCGCGCGTCACGTCGGTCTGGTTGCCGCGTCCCGCGTCCCGCAACCGCTGCGACAGCGCGACCCGTTCTCGCTGCAGCGCAAGCGACTGCTTCGCGACCGCGAGCTCGTCGCCGGCCGAGCACGCTTCGACGTACGCGCGCACGACGTCCGCGACGACCGTGATGCGCGCGAGATCGCCGGCCGCCTTGACGGCTTCGCTGTCCGCGCGCGCGGCTTCGACGCCGCGCCGCAGCTTGCCGAACAGGTCGATCTCATACGACACGCTGATGCCGAGCGAGCCTTCGTTCACGACCGGCAGCTTCTTGTCGAGCAGGAATTGCTCGGCCGATTCCTGGGCACGCTGCACGCCGGCCTCCGCGCCGCCGGAGAACCCGCCCTGCGCGTTGGCGACATCCAGCGCCGCGCGCGAGCGCGCGAGGTTCGCGGCCGCTACGCGCAGGTCGGTGTTCGACTTCAGCGCATCGCGGACGAGCCCGTTCAGCACGGGGTCGTCGTAGAGCTGCCACCAGTTCCCGGGCAGCGCGTCGTGCGACACGAGCGCGCCGCCCGCGCCGTCGAGCGCCCCGTTCGCGAGGGGCGCGTTCACGTACGCCTGCTGCGGCAGGTGGTAGTCGGGGCCGACGGACTTGCACGCGCCGAGCGCGAATGCGAGCGGTACGAGTGCTGCTGCGAGACGGATGCCGCGCTGCTTCATTGCGATGCCCCCGCCGCGCTTGCGGCGCTCGGCTTCGCGTTGTCGTGACGGCGCGTGTCTGCCTCGCGCATCGATACGGTCGCGGTGCGGCCCGCGATCATCCGGAAATCGTCCGGCACCTCGTCGAGCGCGACGCGCACCGGCACCCGCTGCGCGAGCCGCACCCAGCTGAACGCCGGGTTCACGTTCGGCAGCAGGTTCGCGCCTTGCGTGCGGTCGCGATCCTCGATCGCGGCGACGATGCTCTGCACGTGGCCGCGCAACGGATGTGGCTCGCCCATCACCGTGATGTCGACGGCCTGGCCGATATGGATGCCGCGCAGCTTGGTTTCCTCGAAGTAGCCGTCGACGCGGAACGAATTCAGGTCGACGACCGACAGCACCGCACGCCCGGCCGGCACGTATTCGCCGACGCGCGGTGCGCGATCGTTCAGGTAGCCGTCGACCGGGCTCGCGATCGTCGTGCGCTGCAGGTTCAGGCGCGCGGTGTCGAGCGACACCTGCGCATCCTCGACGGCGGCCTCGCCCTGCTCGACGCGGGTGCGGCTTTCCTCGACCTGCTCGCTGGCGACGAGGTTGCCGAGCTTCAGGTTGCGCGCGTATTCGCGCTTCGCCTGCGCGAGCGTCGCGCGGCGCTGGTCGAGGGTCGCCCGCGCGAGGCGTTCGGCCAGCGCGTAGCGCGCCTGGTCGATCACGAACAGCACCTGGCCGCGCTTGACCGGCTGGTTGTCGACGACCTGCACCGACGTGATGAGGCCGGACACGTCGGGCGCGACCTGGATCACGTCGGCGCGCACGTGCCCGTCCCGCGTCCACGGCGAGAACATGTAGTAGTTGACGATCCGCCACAGCACGAGGGCGGCCACGACGACGACGATCAGCGTCAACAGGATCTGGGCTGCGGAGAACCAGGTTTTTTTCACGTTAGGTAGCCACGAGATGGTGGGACACGATCACGACGGCGGCGAGCACGAACACGTAGATGCCGAGATCGAAGATCGAACGGTGCCAGACGAGGCGATAGAAGCCGACGCGCGCGAGCACGGCGCGGATCGCGACGTTGATCAGGTACGCGATCAGCATCAGCACGAGCGGGGCCGGCACGAAGACGCCGAAGATGTCGATTTCGCCGATCATGGTCGCGATAGCCGTTGCGTTGAAGGGAAACGGGTCATGGCTGCGCTCCGCCGGGTGCCTGGGGCGCCTGCCCGGCCGCTGCGGGATACAGCGACAGCCGCAGGCCGACGAGCGCATGCAGCGTGTCGCGCAGCCGGCGATGCACGACCGGCGCGGCCCGCTGCGCGGCGGCGTCGCTCGCCGCCGCGGCCGCCGGCAGCGTGCGGTCGGCAACGCGGCGCAGCGCGTCGTCGATCGTCGCGAGCAGCGCGGGCGGCGCCGGCTGGCGTGCATTCGCTTCGGCGCAGTGAGTGAAGTGCTCGGTGACGCCGGCCAGCACGCGGTCGATCGCGTCGGGCACGTCGCCGTCGAGCTTGCGTCGCCAGCGGCGCAGGTCGAGCGCGTTCAGCGCGATGCGCAGGTCGCGGAAGCTCTCGATCGACGGGTGCCGATGGTCGTCGGACGCGCCGAGGCGCGGCAGCAGTTGCGTCACACGGTCGAGCATGCGCGACGCGTGGTTGCGCTGGTCGTCGAGCGGCTGCGTCGACGCGGACCGCGCGACGTCCTCCCAGCCCGAGCGCAACAGCCGCCGCGCCGCGAGTTCCGCGCCGAACGGCCGGGTCGCGCGGGTCCAGACGAACGCGAACAGCAGCCCGGCGACGCCCGCGAGGTTGCTGTTCAGGAACACGAAGAAATCGGCTTCGTAGGCGCTCTGGATGCTGATGAAGGTCGCCGTGTTGACCGCGACGAGCATCGTCACCATGTTGAACTGCGGGCGCGGCAGCAGCGTGCCGACCAGGATGAAGGGACCGGCGAACATCAGCACGAGCATCGCGAAATCGTGCACGTGCGGCAGCACGACGAACAGGTACAGGCCGGCGATCACGACGCTCGCGCAAGTCGCGAGGAAGAACCGGAACACCATCGGCGCCGGTTCGTCGAGCGCCGCGAAGAAGCTGCACGACACGGCCACGAGCGTCACGGCGGCCGCGCCGTCGTGCCATCCGGAGCTGATCCACAGCGCGCACGCGACCACGATCGCGCCGACCGCCGTCAGCGTCGAGAACAGCATCATCCCGCGATCGAAGAAGCGTTCGGTGCCGCCGAGCCGCCAGTGCCGGTAGCGCGGCTGCCAGACGCCCGATTCGTTCGCGATCAGCGCGCGCAGCGAGCGGCAGTCCTGCCATACGTCAATCACCTGGCGCAGCCGCCACAGCGCGTTCGACAGCAGCGCGCCGTCCCAGGTCGCCAGCGCGCTGTCCGGCGGCTGCAGCGCGGCGATGCGTGCGCGCAGCCGGTCCGCGACCGGATCGTCGACGCTGCCGGCGGTGTCGCCCTTGATCGAGGGCAGCGGCGCATCGAACCATTTGGCCGCGTCGGCCAGCAGTGCGTCGAGCCCGGGCGGGCGCAGGTGCAGGTCGCGCATCAGCGCGATCAGCGGATCGGCGAGCGACGAGATCAGCGGCAGGAACAGCTGCATCCGGCCGCTCAACGCCTGCGCGCGCGACAGGATGCGCGGATGCGCGTGGTCGTAGCTCAGCTGGCTCAGCAGGAATTCGAGCCCGGTGATCGTCGTCGCGAGGCGCTGCCGGCACGCGGACAGCGCCTTGCCGGCGATGTGCCCGGACAGCGTCTCGCGGCCATAGAACGCGGCGTCCTTGAACCACGCGTCGGTGCGCTCGATCAGCGTCGGCGCGAGCCGGCTCGGAAAGATCGTGTTGCCGACCACGCTCGCGCAGACGATGCCGAGCACGATTTCCTCGGTGCGCGCGATCGCGACGTCGAACACCGTGGTCGGGTCGGTCACGGTCGGCAGCGCGATCAGCGGCATCGAATAGCCGGCGAGCATGAACACGTAGCTGCGCGCGGTGCGGTCGGAAATCGCCAGATAGAGCAGCGTGCCGGACCATGCGCCGACGATGAGGCTGAACAGGAACGGCGTCTCGACGAACGGCGGCACGAAGAAGATCGCGGCCGCGGCGCCGAGCGCGGTGCCGAGCGCGCGGTACAGCGCTTTCGAGCGCGTCGCGCCGACGAACGGGTTCGACACGATGTAGACGCTCGCCATCGCCCAGTACGGGCGCGGCAGCTGGAAGAACAGGCCGAGGTACAGCGCCAGCATCGACGCCGCGAACGTCTTGGTCGAGAAGAGCCAGTCGCGAACGCTCGGATAGGTCATGACGGGAGATCGGACGCAGGGGCGTGGCGCGACGCTGCGGCAGCGGCGTCGGGGGCGTTGAACGCGTTCAGCACGCGCAGCGTCGCCTCGAGATCGGCGCGCGTCACGCCTTTCAGCACGCGGGCGCGCAGCACCCGCAGGTCTTCTTCCATCTTCGCGGTGACCACGCGGCCGGCGTCGGTCAGTGAAATCGTTTTCGCGCGGCGATCGCCCGGATCGTCGTCGCGGCGGGCGAGGCCGGCCGCGCAGAGCTGGTCGAGCAGCCGCACGAGCGACGGCCCTTCGATGCCGACATGGTCCGCGAGCGTGCGTTGCCGCACGGCTTCGCCCAGGCGGCCGACGATCAGCAGCGGCGCCGCGCAGGCCTCGGACACGTTGTAAGCGGTCAGCACGTCGTCGCTCGTCCGGCGCCATTTGCGGGCGGAGAGCACGAGCATGCTGCTGACGGCGAGACGGAGATCGTGCAGATTGGTCATGGCCGGGATCATAGCGGCAGACAAATTCGATAGCAAACTATCGATTAGGGTGCGCGAGTACGCCGGACGCGCGCGGGCCCGCAAGCGGCAATGTAGGGGGCGAATCGGGAAATGGTCAAGGCGTCGCGGTGCGCGGTCGGGAATCCTGTATTTGTCTGATTTAACGGTTGCCGCGCTCGGGCGATGCGCGCACGGGCCATCGCTGCTTCCGGCTCGTGCATGCGCGACAGGACCGGATGCCTTCCGCATTGCGCGTGATCGTCGACAAGACCCTCCCGGTGCCTACGC
Organism: Burkholderia ubonensis subsp. mesacidophila; assembly: GCF_002097715.1. Lineage (NCBI taxonomy): Bacteria > Pseudomonadati > Pseudomonadota > Betaproteobacteria > Burkholderiales > Burkholderiaceae > Burkholderia > Burkholderia ubonensis. The sequence goes on along the minus strand of NZ_CP020739.1, from coordinate 45,063 downwards.
GTGAGTAGGGAACTTGCCCATCCAGACCGTCCGGGGCCGATGTCATAATCACGGCAACGTGCCGATCGATGCGCGATTCCGCCAATGCCATGTCAGCCCAATTCCGACGGAAGATAGGCAGCATCCTGGGATTGCTTGCAATCCTGATGGCGACGCTTGCGCCGACGGTGTCGCAAAGCCTTTCGTCCGAGCGGCAGTTCGTCGCTGTATCCGGGGCGTTCTGTACCGTGCAGAACGGCTCGGACATGGCCGGTGCCGACCATTCGCCGTTGCCCGCGAAGGCGGTCCACTGGCAGGCATGCGCGTATTGTGGACTGCTCGCCGACATGCCCGTGTTACTGGGCGGGACCTCGGGATTCGTACCGACGGATTGGGCAGCGCGCCCCACCTCGACGCCCCGGCTTCAGACACCCCGCAGCGTATTCCACTTCGGCGCGGCACAGCCGCGCGCGCCCCCGTTTTCATCCTGATCGAGTCAGCCAGGCGGCGATGCAAGTGTCCTTGCATCGCTGCCACCTCGCGTGTCTTTTGACCGACTCGCGAGCATGTCAACGCGACCATCAGAAGGGGTGAACCATGCGCACCAGACCTGCACGCGGCAACATGCCGATGCTGGCGGCTTACCTTGCTCCAGCCGCCATAGCCGTCCCGCTTCTCTTCCCGTCACTTGCAACGGCACACGCGATTGCCGGCAACCGCGTCTTTCCGGCGACGATGGCCGTCGACGATCCCGGCGTCGGAGACGAACTCAACCTCAACTTCGGCCACCTCCAGTCCGACACGGGGGATGGCGACAAGCAGAACACCAATACAACCACGCTCGAATGGGACAAGCGGATCACGCCGAGCTTCCAGCTTTCCCTGACGGGCACCTACGTGAACCTCAACGCACCGAACGACGGCTCGGCTCGGGGCTTCGACAACTGGCAAGTCGGCGCAAAGTACCGCTTCTACGTGAACGACAAGCACGAGTTCATGGCGTCGGTCGGCGCCTTCGCTGAGCTCGGCGATACGGGCGCGCATTCGATCGCCAATCCGCACTCGGCCGTGACGCCGACGCTCTACCTCGGCAAGGGATTCGGGGACCTGCCCGATAGCCTGAAATACCTGAAGCCGCTGGCGATCACGGGCACCGTCGGCCCGCGCATCACGTTGAACAGCGCCGATCCGAATTCGCTGAGCTGGGGCGTCACCGTGCAATACAGCCTGCCGTACCTGCAGAATTTCGTGCGAGACGTCGGGCTCAAGGCGCCGTTCAACAACTTGATCCCCGTCGTCGAATTCCCGATGAGCACCTGCACCGCCAGCCCGTGTTCGGGCCACACGACCGGGACGATCAATCCCGGTGTGATGTGGGTCACCCGCTGGGGCCAGTTCGGCGTCGAGGCGCAGATTCCCGTCAATCACGCGAGCGGAACCGGCACGGGCGTGTTGCTGCAGGCGCATCTTTACCTCGATGACGTGTTTCCCAACACGATCGGCAAGCCGCTTTTCGGCAAAGGCGAATAATGATGCGCACATTCAACCGGCTTCATTTCGGCGCGCGCGCTGCGGCCGTCGCAACGGGCATCCTGATCGTGTCGACGGCCCTTGCCCATGTGTTCCCGCAGAAGCAATCGCCGTCGGCGGGCGCGGAAGTGGCGGCGCCGCCACGCGTGACGATCGTGTTCGACGGGCCGCTCGAGCCCGCGTTCAGTTCGCTGAACGTCAGCAATTCGACCGGCAAGCAGGTGAACACCGCAAAGGCGCAAGTCGATCCGAATGACCGTAAGTCGATCGATCTTGCATTGCCGCCGTTGCCGCCCGACACGTACACGGTGCACTGGGTGGCGGTCGCGGCGGACGGGCATCGCACGCACGGCGACTATTCGTTCAAGGTGAAGTGAGGGACCTGGCTCGCGAGCGTTAATGAGATCCGAACGCATGAGGAGGGTCAGAAGCCGCTTCTTATCGCGTGCAGGAAGTCGCCGGCGGATTCGTGCGTGTTCACTGCATCGATGATGTCGTTGAGGAACCACGGCAGAATCAATTGCGTATCGGGATCGCTGACGCCGACGCTGAGCACCGGTGGTTTCGACATGGCGTCAGTGCGCGTCGCACGGGGGCTGGCGCGCGGGGCGCAGGTGTGCGCGACTGGCGGGATCTGCCGGGCGATCGGCTTGTTGGCGGGCGCCGACGAACAGCCGGCAACGAGCACGACCAAGGCGACGGTAGAGAGAAGGGGCTTCATGGGATGCGTTCCACTCACGCTACTTCGACAAAATGACCGGGGACGAGTTCGACGGCTTGCCTCGCGATCTATTGCGTCCGCGTCGAATCGATCAGCTCGTCGGCCTCGCGTTTCATTTCGTCGGCTTCAGCGGAGCGTCGCGTGTGGCTGAGCAGCGTGCCCAGATTCCGCAACGTGCGTGCTTGATCCTGCCGCCAGGTCAGCGGATCGTCGCGTGCGAGTTGGCGGTAAAGATCCAGCGCGCGGCGCCACGCGTCTTCGGCTTCGTGCGGCCTGCCCGTGCGGCTGTAGAGCACGCCCAGATTGTTCAGTATCCGCGCTTCGTCGGGCTGGTACGCGGCAGGCGCATTGCGCGAGAGCGCGTGAACGACCTGCAGCGCCTGCCGATACGCGTGCAATGCCTTGGCCGGTCGCCGTTCGATGCGGTACAGCACGCCCAGATTGCCCAGCGTACGCGCCAGGTCGGGCTGGTAAAGCGCGGGGCTTTCGCGGGCGAGCTGCTGGCGGATCGTCAGCGCTTCCCGGTAAGCATGTTCCGCTTCCGGCAGCCGTTCGTTTGCGGTGTAGAAGTTGCCGAGGTTGTTCAGCGTGCGCGCCAGCGCCGGACGCCAGGCGGCCGGATTGTCGTGTACAAGTGCGCGCTGGATGCCGAGCGCTTCGCGATAGGCGAGTTCCGCGTCATGCATGCGCTGTGTCGCGCCGTAGAGGATGCCGAGATCGTTGAGCGTCGTCGCGACCGCAGGCCGGTACGAGGCCGGGTCCTGTCGGGCCAGCGCGCGGTCGAGGGCGAGGGCTTCGCGCCACGCGTCTGCCGCTTCCCGCAGGCGTTGCGTGTCGCGGTACAACGTGGCGAGGTCGTCAAAGGTTTGAGCCAATGCGGGATCGTAGGCCGAAGCGTTCACGCGCGCGAGCGCCCAGTAGATTTCGAGCGCGTGCAGCCAAGCGGCTTCGGCTTCCTTGTTCTGCTGCTGCATCGCATGCAGGCTGCCAAGCCGGCCGAACGTGCGCGCGACGGCGGGCTGCCACGCGGCAGGCTTCTGTTGCGCAAGCGTCTGATACCGGATCAGCAGCGCGCGATACACCGGCTCCGCGCGCCCGGGCTCGCGCTGCACGAGCAGCGTGTCGGCGTAGGTGGTGGCGATGGCCACATCGTCGGGCTGCAGTGCATGGGCTTTCTCGAGGTACGGCAGCGCGTTCCATGGCATGAAGCGAAGCAGTTCGATGCTCGCCGATTCGTAGTTGCGCGCCGCGGATAGCTGGGCGGTGCCGGGTACTTTGGCAACGAGCCGAGTGAGCAGCGCAGATGCGAGATCCAGGTCGAGACGCGTCGCTGCTTCGTCGAGTTGCCGTTCGGCGGAGTCCGAGCTGTGTGTGATCGACAACCTGCGCAGCAGATCCTCGTAGCGTGCGTTCCATTTCGACGCCTCGGCTGCAGGGTCGATATCGGTGCGCGTCCTGATCTGCGATGCGAGGCTTTCGAGGAGGGTTTCGAGGTTGACGAACGCGGCGTCGTTTGCGGGTTCGCCATGGCCTGACTGCGAGAAGACCGCATGCAGCATCCCGTTGGCCGCTGTCGCCAGCGCAACCCGTTGCGCGGCGGAGAGTCCGTCGCGCTTCACCGCGCGATTCAGGCGCTCGGTGACGCCGGCGAGCGCGGACGCGGAGACGGTGCAGCGGTTCCGCACTTCGAGTCCATGCGCGACGTCGACTTCGGAAAACGACGGCAAACAAGTGCCAGCCACCTCCGCAGCGGCACATGTCGTGGACAGCGCGGCCATCGCGATGCCGGACAGAAGCTTGCCAGCACTCATTTCCAGTCAGGTCTGCAGGGTCGCCGATACAGCGTTGCGCGGCGCATCGCTTCGCCTGGAACGCCGCGATGCGATTGCGTGTCCTTATTCTAGTGAATACCCGATTTCCGTGGCATGACCGGCCGGGCGGCCGCGAGCGTTAGCGAAATTCGAACGCAAGGTTAGGCAATGCCAACTTCGCGAAACGCCTGCCGGGGTGCATAGTAGGGGCACCTGTCAGCCGCGCATTGGAGATTCGCAAGTGTCGACCTCATCCTCACCGGAAACCGCATCGCCGTCGCTCGACGCCTGGCTGGGCAAGACCGAGACGCTCGCCGACGACATCACCGCGTTCGCGCTCGACGCGCTGGCCGCGACGCTCGATCGCGCGGCGCCCGGCGACGTCGTGCCGCCGCTCTGGAACTGGCTGTACTTCCTGCCGCTTGCGCCGATGGCGCAGGTCGGCGGCGACGGGCACCCGAAGCGCGGCGGCTTCCTGCCGCCGGTGCCGCTGCCGCGCCGCATGTGGGCGGGCGGACGGCTGACGTTCCATGCGCCGCTGCGCGCCGGGCGGCGCGCGACGCGCGAATCGACGATCGTGAACATCGAGGACAAGACGGGTCGCAGCGGCCGCCTCGTGTTCGTGACGGTCCAGCATCGCTATGAAACGGACGGCGTGCTGTGCATCGAGGAAGAGCAGGACCTCGTCTACCGCGACGCGCCGCGGCCGGGCGCGCCGGCGCCGAAGCCGGTCGCGGCGCCGCAGGGCGAGACGTGGTCGCGCACCGTGACGGCCGATCCGGTGCTGCTGTTCCGCTACTCGGCGCTGACGTTCAATGGCCACCGGATTCACTACGACCACCCGTACGCGACGCAGCAGGAAGGCTACCCGGGCCTCGTCGTGCACGGCCCGCTGATCGCGACGCTGCTCGCCGATCTCGTGCATCGCGAGCGCCCTGATGCGACGCTCGCCTCCTTCGCGTTCCGTGCGGTGCGGCCGACCTTCGACGGACAGCCGTTCACGCTGTGCGGCAAGCCGTCGGACGACGGCCGGACGATCGAGTTGTGGGCGAAGGACCACGAAGGCCATCTGACGATGCAGGCGAGCGCGACGCTTGCGTGAACCCGATCCCTCCCATCATCGAATCCCGACCATGCAAACGACGCAACACGACGAATACCAGGACATCCGTGAAGCGGTGCGCGACCTGTGCAGCCAGTTCGCGGGCGAATACTTTCGCAAGATCGACGAGGCGCGTGGCTATCCGGACGAATTCGTCGACGCGCTGACGAAGGCCGGCTGGCTCGCGGCGCTGATTCCGCAGGAATACGGCGGGTCCGGCCTCGGCCTGACCGAGGCGTCGATCATCATGGAGGAGATCAACCGCTCGGGCGGCAACTCGGGCGCGTGCCACGGCCAGATGTACAACATGGGCACGCTGCTGCGGCACGGTTCGGCCGAGCAGAAGCGGGCCTACCTGCCGAAGATCGCGAGCGGCGAGTTGCGCCTGCAGTCGATGGGCGTGACCGAGCCGACCACCGGCACCGACACGACGAAGATCAAGACGACCGCCGAGAAGCGCGGCGACCGCTACGTGATCAACGGCCAGAAGGTGTGGATCTCGCGCGTGCTGCATTCGGACCTGATGATCCTGCTCGCGCGCACGACGCCGCTTGCCGACGTGCGGAAGAAATCCGAGGGGATGTCGATCTTCCTCGTCGACCTGCGCGATGCGGTCGGCAAGGGGCTGACGGTGCAGCCGATCCCGAACATGGTCAACCACGAGACCAGCGAGCTGTTCTTCGACAACCTCGACATCCCGGCCGAGAACCTGATCGGCGAGGAAGGGCAGGGCTTCAAGTACATCCTCGACGGCCTGAACGCCGAACGCACGCTGATCGCGGCGGAATGCATCGGCGACGGCTACTGGTTCGTCGACAAGGTGAGCGCATACGTGAAGGACCGCATCGTGTTCGGCCGCCCGATCGGCCAGAACCAGGGCGTGCAGTTCCCGATCGCGCGCGCGTTCGTCAACGTCGAGGCGGCGAGCCTGATGCGCTTCGAGGCCGCGCGCCGGTTCGACGCGCACGCGCCGTGCGGCGCGCAGGCGAACATGGCGAAGCTGCTCGCGGCGGATGCATCGTGGGAGGCGGCGAACGCGTGCCTGCAATTCCACGGCGGCTTCGGCTTCGCGTGCGAATACGACGTCGAGCGCAAGTTCCGCGAGACGCGCCTGTACCAGGTCGCGCCGATCTCGACCAACCTGATCCTCGCGTACGTCGCCGAGCACGTGCTCGGCCTGCCGCGGTCGTTCTGAGAAGGGGAGAAAACATGCGACCGCTCGACGGAATCAAGGTCATCACGCTCGAACATGCGATCGCGGCGCCGTTCTGCACGCGCCAGCTCGCCGATCTCGGCGCGCGCGTCATCAAGATCGAACGGCCCGGCAGCGGCGATTTCGCGCGCGGCTACGACGAGCGCGTGCACGGGCTGTCGTCCCACTTCGTGTGGGTGAACCGGTCGAAGGAAAGCCTGACGCTCGACGTCAAGCAGCCGGAGGCCGCCGGGATCCTGAGCGCGCTGCTCGCCGACGCCGACGTGCTCGTGCAGAACCTCGCGCCCGGCGCCGCGCAACGGCTCGGGCTCGGGTACGACGCGCTGGAGGACACGCATGAGCGCCTGATCGTCTGCGACATCTCCGGGTACGGCGCCGACGGTCCGTATCGCGACCGGAAGGCGTACGACCTGCTGATCCAGAGCGAAGCGGGGTTCCTGTCGATCACCGGCTCGCCGGGCCAGCCGGCGAAGGCCGGCTGTTCGATCGCGGACATCGCGGCCGGCATGTATGCGTACACGAGCATCCTGAGCGCGCTGCTGATGCGCGGGCGCACAGGAAAGGGCTGCCGGATCGACGTGTCGATGCTCGAGAGCATGGTCGAGTGGATGGGCTATCCGCTCTATTACGCGATCGACGGGCAGAGCCCGCCGGCGCCGTCGGGCGCGTCGCATGCGACGATCTATCCGTACGGCCCGTTCCCGGCGGGCGACGGCAAGACCGTGATGCTCGGCCTGCAGAACGAGCGCGAGTGGAAGCTGTTCTGCGACCAGGTGCTGCGCCAGCCGGCGCTTGCCGACGACGCGCGCTTCAACGCGAACGCGAAGCGCCATGCTGCGCGCGATGCGCTCCATGCGCTGATCGTCGACGCGTTCGCGACGCTGACCGCGGCCGACGTGATGCAGCGGCTCGACGCGGCCGGCATCGCGAACGCGCAGATGAATACGCTGGACGACGTGTGGCGGCATCCGCAGCTCGCGGCGCGCGAGCGCTGGCGCTCGGTCGATACGGCGGCCGGCGCGGCGCCCGCGCTGCTGCCCCCGGGGCTGCCGGACGGCGTCGAGCCCCGCATGGACGCGGTGCCGGCGCTCGGGCAGCACACCGACGCGATTCTGGCCGAACTCGGCTACGATCGTGCGCGAATCGATGCGCTGCGCGCGAGCGGCGCGATCTGACTGAACGACATCCGATGACGCATACACCACCCCATCATCCGAGCCTGGCGCTCGCGACGTTCGCGTCCGGCCTGTGTTTCGACGCGATTCCGCACGACGTCGTCGCACTGCATGGCTATGCGGGCGTCGACGCGTTCGAGCGCGAGTATGCGGCGGCGGACGTCGCCGCGTTCCGCGAGCGCGTGACGATGGCGTTCGACGACGAGGTCGATCGCGCGTATCCGGCGCGCTGGATCGGCAAGGTCACGGTGAAGACGCGCGACGGACGTTCGCATGCGGGGCGCGTCGACGAACCGAAGGGCGATCCGGGCAATACGCTGTCGCGCGCGGAAATCGCGGACAAGGTGCGCCGGCTGGCGAGGTTTTCCGGCGCGGCGTCGCAGGACGAGGTCGCGCGGCTCGTGGCCGGCGCGTGGGACATTGCCTCGCAGGAGGCGATCGGATCGTTGTTTCAGGAGGAGTCGGCATGACGGCCGTTTCGCCACGTTCGTGGCTGTTCGTTCCCGGCAATCGCGCGGAACGTTTCGACAAGGCGCGCGCTGCGGGCGCGGATGCCGTGATCGTCGATCTGGAGGATGCGGTGCCGCCCGCCGAGAAGCCGGCCGCACGCGCGGCGGTCGTCGCGCACCTCGACGCGGATCGGCCGGTGTGGGTGCGCGTGAACGCGACCGATACCGAATGGTTCGCGGACGACGTCGCGGCGATCGCCGCGCATCCGGGCGCGGCGGGCGTGATGCTGCCGAAGTGCGAGACGCGCACGCAGGTCGACGCGGTGCTCGCGCATGCGCACGCCGGGCTCGCGGTGCTGCCGCTGGTCGAGACCGCGCGCGGCGTCGCGGGGCTCGGCGACGTGTGTGCGGCGCCGCGCGTGGCGCGCGTCGCGTTCGGCACGCTCGATTTCCAGGTGGATCTCGGCATCGACGGCGACGGCGAGGAGCTGAACGCGTTCCGGTCGCAGTTCGTGCTCGCGTCGCGCCTCGCCGGCATCGAGCCGCCGGTCGACGGCGTGACGACGGTCATCGACGATCCGGCGGCGATCGAGCAGCATGCGCGGTATGCGCGGAAATTCGGGTTCGGCGGGAAGCTGTGCATCCATCCGAAACAGCTCGACGCCGTGCATCGCGCGTACGCGTGGAGCGACGTCGAGCGCGCATGGGCGAAGCGCGTGCTCGAAGCGGTGGAAACAAGCGCGGGGGCCGCGGTCAGCGTCGACGGCAAGATGGTCGATACGCCGGTCATCCTGAAGGCGCAGCGGATTGTGCGGCCGTGACGGCGCCCCGCGCATTGCCCGTCAAAGCGCCAGCGCCATGAACCGGGTGCCTTCGACGGGGTTCTCGTAGAAGGGCGCGGTTTCCGCGAATCCCAACCGCTCGTACAGGTGCTGGGCGAATCGGGTTTGTGGAACGGCGTCGAGCACCAGCGTGGAGAACCCCAGCGTCTTCGCGCGCCGGGACGCCGACATGACGAGCTTCTCGCCGAGCGACAGCCCCCGCCATGCTTCGCGGACATAGAGCCGCTTGAGTTCCGCGCTTTCGTTCGAGCGGCGCAGCAGTCCCGCGCAACCGGCGATCTCGCCGTCGGCCTCCGCGACGAAGAACATGCCGGACGGCAGCGTGTAGATTCGCTCGAACGCGTCCATTTCCGCATCGAATCCGCGGTAGGACAGATCCATGTCGAGCCAGCGAACGTATTCGCGGATCACGGCAACGAGCGCGACGGTATCCGCGGGGAACGCGGCTTCGCGGATGACGGGCGTGTGCGTCGGCATCGCGGCAGTCAGATCCACTGGTCGTTTGCGACCGTTCTGTCGTTGGCCGTGTCGCCCGTGTTGACGACGCCGCGCGGCTCGATCAACAGCAGCTTCACTTCGGACGCCGCATACGGCTTGTGTTCGACGCCCTTGGGCACCACGGCCATCTCGCCCGGGCCCAGCTCCACGGCGCCGTCGCGGAAGTCGATGCGCAAGCGGCCTTCGAGCACGATGAACGTCTCGTCGGTGTCGGCGTGCTGGTGCCAGATGAAATCGCCGACGATCTTCACGACCTTGAACTGATAGTCGTTCATTTCGGCGACGACGCGCGGCTGCCAGTGGCCGTCGATCAGGCGGATCTTGTCGAGCAGATCGATCGTCTGGCGCTGGCCGCGATGCGCGGGCGCCTGGAGAGAAGGGTGGGACATGCTGAGCTCCGTTGCGGTGATGGCGTAAACGGAGCTTAGGCCGGCCGCAGGCGGGCGGTCTTGAACGATTGTGCGTGCCGGCTCGCGTCAGTCGGCACGCGGCTGGCCCGTCATCGCCAGCCAGCGCGCGGGCGAGATCCCGTATGCGCTGCGGAAATGCCGGGTCATGTGGCTCTGGTCGGAAAAGCCCGCGGCGACCGCGGCGTCCGCAAGGGACACGCCGCGCAGCATCATCGCGCGCGCCGCTTCGAGCCGGCGCATGGTCAGGTAGCGATAGGGGCTCGTTCCGTAGAAGGTGCGGAAATCCCGCGACAGGCTCCAGCGGTCCCGCCCGCTGACGGCGGCGAGCGTGTCCAGCGTGACGGCCCCGGTGCATGCGTCCTGCAGATATTCCCGCGCGCGCTGCACCGCGGCGAAATCCGCGGGTTTGCGCGTCGGCCGGGCGCCGGAGGCGATATCCATCGCGAGCGCGAGGTCGACGATCGCATCGTCGCGTTCGAGCGGCTCCGCGTCGTCGCGTATCCGGCGCAGCGCGGCGCCGGTCGCGTCGAACAGGCGCGGGTCGGTCGTCACGCCGCCCTCGATGAACGGCAGCGGCTTGCCGCCCAGCACGGCCTGGATCGCGGCGGGCTGCACGTAGATCATCTGATAGCGGAACCCGTCGCGCGTGCCGGCCTGGCCGTCATGCGCCTCGTCGGGATGCAGGACCATCGTTTGCCCCGGCACGCTGCTGCGCAGGCTGCGCCGATAGTGGAAGCACTGGACGCCGGCGAGGGTCAGGCCGATCGCGTAGGTGTCGTGCCGGTGCATCGAGTACGCGTTGCCGCGGAAATAGGCTTCGATGCGCTCGATGCCCTGCGTGGCTTCCGAGCGGGAAATCCAGTCGGATCGGGTCTGCGTCGTACTGCCTGTCATTGCACTCTCCCGGCTGCGCGTGACGTTTCGGCTTCCTTGCGAATTCGCTGTGCGGGCGGGCGTCATCCGGCCCGGCCGGCATCCGCTTCCTGATACAGCGTGCGGAGGATCCGCGCGAAGATCGTATCGATCTCGCGCGCCACGCCCGCGCGCGTGAACGCCGCGACGGGCGGCAGGGTCCACTCGAGCGTGTACGGCACGATCGCGACGCCGGCGATGCGCACGAGCTCCTCCGCGATATCGGCGGGCACGATCGAGACGGCGTCTTCGTTGGCCACGATCACTTCGCCGATCAGCCGCGACGAGTAGCTTTCGACGATCGGCACGGGCGGCGCGACGCCGGCGTGCAGGAACAGGTCGGCGATCTGCTCGCGGATCGGCGTGTGCGGCGGGCCGAGAATCCAGTCGAGCTCCGCGAGCTTCTGCCAGTTGGGCCGGCTGCGCGCGAGACGCGCGGCGAGCCGGCGGCTCGCGATCAGGCGCGGCTTCTGCTGATGCAGCACTTCGAAGCGCAGCTGCGCGAGATCGACGGTCGACGACGCGCGTCCGATCACGATGTCGAGGGCGTGGTCGCTCAGCTGCGCCATCAGCGCATCGCTGGTGCCTTCGTGGATCGTCATCGTGAGCCGCTGCGGCACCTGCGCTTGCGTGCGCCGGATCGCCGCCGCCAGCGTGCGGCCCGAAATGAACGGAATCACGCCGATGTGCAGCCGCATCGCATGGCCGGCGACGACCGCTTCGATATCGCGGGTGAGATGGTCGAGGTCGTGCAGCATCGCCTGCGCGCGTTCGAGCACGACGTTGCCGAGCGCGGTCGGCGCCATGCCGCGCGGCGAACGGTCGAACAGCGGCCCGCCGAACATGCTCTCCAGCTCCGCCAGCGCATTGGTGACCGCCGGCTGGCTGCTCGCGAGATGCTCGGCCGCGCGCGTCAGCGAGCCGTGCTGCCGGATCTGCAGCAGCAGCACGAGGTGCCGCATTTTCAGGCGGGCGCTCAGGCGCCGGCTCACTTCCTCAATATCGAATCGCACGACTCACGAACCCTGGCCATCACGTAAACATGATGGACGCATACTAATTCAAAATGGCGCGCCCGGGACGGCTGCCTAGAATGGCGTGCTTCGATGGTCGCCGGGACGGGCCCGGCGCGTGGATGAGAGACGACACATGAACAAGACCGAACGCCAGGCCGCCCTGGAATATCACGAATTTCCGACCCCGGGCAAGATTGCCGTGACCGCGAGCAAGCCGCTCGTGACGCAGCGCGACCTCGCGCTCGCCTATACGCCGGGCGTGGCGGCCACCTGCGAGGAAATCGCCGCCGATCCGGCCCAGGCGTTCCGCTATACGAGCCGCGGCAACCTGGTTGGCGTGATCACCAACGGCACCGCGGTGCTGGGCCTGGGCAACATCGGGCCGCTCGCGTCGAAGCCGGTGATGGAAGGCAAGGCCGTGCTGTTCAAGAAGTTCGCGGGCATCGACGTGTTCGACATCGAGATTACGGAGACCGATCCCGACAAGCTGGTCGACATCATCGCGAGCCTCGAGATGACCTTCGGCGGGATCAACCTCGAGGACATCAAGGCGCCCGAGTGCTTCACGGTCGAACGCAAGCTGCGCGAGCGGATGAAGATCCCGGTGTTCCACGACGACCAGCACGGCACCGCGATCACGGTGTGCGCGGCGTTCATCAACGGGCTGGCCGTGGTGGGCAAGGACATCAAGCAAGTGAAGGTCGTGACGTCCGGCGCCGGCGCGGCGGCGCTCGCGTGCCTGGACCTGATGGTCGATCTCGGCCTGCCGCCGGAGAACATCTGGGCGACCGACATCGAAGGCGTCGTCTATGCCGGGCGCACGGTCGCGATGGACCCGGACAAGGCGCGCTTTGCGCAGGAGACGTCGGCGCGCACGCTGTCCGACGTGATCGAGGGCGCCGACGTGTTCCTCGGGTTGTCCGCCGGCGGCGTGCTGACGGCGCCGCTGCTCGCGAAGATGGGGCCGCGCCCGCTGATTCTCGCGCTGGCCAACCCGACGCCCGAGATCTTCCCGGAAGCGGCGTGCGCGGTGCGCGACGACGTCGTGATCGCCACGGGCCGTTCGGACTATCCGAACCAGGTCAACAACGTGCTGTGCTTCCCGTACATCTTCCGCGGCGCGCTCGACGTCGGCGCCACCTCGATCACGCGCCGGATGGAGATCGCGGCCGTCCATGCGATCGCGGGGCTGGCGAAGGAGGAGCCGAACGACTCGGTCGCCGCGGCCTATGGCGCGTACGATCTGGCGTTCGGCCCGAAATACCTGATTCCGAAGCCGTTCGATTCCCGCCTGATCGTGCGGATCGCGCCCGCCGTCGCGAAGGCCGCGATGGAGGACGGCGTCGCCACGCGCCCGATCGACGATTTCGCCGCGTATGCGGATCAGCTTCAGCAGTTCGTTTACCACTCCGGCGCGTTCATGAAGCCGCTGTTCGCGGCGGCGAAGCAGTTCGTGCGCGACGGCGGCAAGTCGCGCATCGTGTTCGCCGAAGGCGAGGAGGAGCGGGTGCTGCGCGCGGTGCAGGTGATCGTCGACGAGAAGCTCGCGCGCCCGATCCTGGTCGGCCGCCCGGAAGTGCTGCTCGCCCGTATCGAGAAATTCGGCCTGCGGCTGCGGCTTGGCGAGGACGTCGAGGTCACCAATCCGGAATACGACGAGCGCTTTCACCAGTACTGGACGACCTACTGGGAGCTGCGTTGCCGCGACGGCATCACGAAGGAGATGGCGCGCGTCGAGATGCGGCGCAGGCTGACGCTGATCGGCGCGATGATGGTGCGGCTCGGCGACGCGGACGGCATGGTGTGCGGCACCGTCGGCGCCTATCATGACCACCTGCGTTTCGTCGACGAGGCGATCGGCAAGCGGCGCGGCGCGCACGTCTACGCGGCGATGAACATCCTGCTGCTCGACCGGCGCACGCTCGCGCTCGTCGATACGCACGTCAACGACAACCCCACTGCCGAGCAGATTGCCGAGTTCACGATCGCGGCGGCGGCGCAGATGGCGTGGCTGAACCTGACGCCGAAGGTGGCGCTCCTGTCGCGCTCGAATTTCGGCTCCGGCAGTTCGGCGTCGGGCGCGAAGATGCGCGAAGTGCTCGAACGCGTCAGCGAGCAGGCGCCCGATCTCGAGATCGACGGCGAAATGCACGGCGATTGCGCGCTGGACGAAGCGCTGCGGTTGCGCATCCTGCCGACCTCGCGACTGAAGGGCGCGGCGAACCTGCTGGTGTGTCCGAACGTCGACTCGGGGAATATCGCGTACAACCTGCTGAAGACGGGCGCGGGCAGCAATGTCGCGGTCGGGCCGTTCCTGCTGGGCGTCGATGCGCCGGTCAACATCCTGACGTCGAGCTCGACGGTGCGGCGGATCGTGAACATGGCCGCGTTGACGGTGTTGCAGGCGAACAGGGATTGATCGCGCGTCGCGCGCGGAGTGCAACTAACTGTCTATCCCGCCGGCGCCCGCCCGATTCGGCGGGCCCGTGGGGTGACCGCTGAGTTCGGGAATGCGGCCGGCACGTGCAGTGCGCGCGCGCCGGCCGCCGTCGGTGCGTCAGAACTTGTGGCGGATGCCGACGACCGCGAGCTCCTGCGAATCCGTGCCGGAGTTCACGCCGTACGAGCCGACCGTCGCCGCCGCTTTCACGATCGCGCCGTTCGCGTTCAGCGTATTGCCGCTCGCCTTCTGGTAGCCGAACAGCGCGTACAGGTCGGTGCGCTTCGACAGCGAGTAGTTCGCACCGAGGTTGACCTGGTTGTAGTGCGCGGAGGTCGGGCCCGTCAGCGACGTGTAGTTGTAGCCGATGCCCGCGCGCAGCGCCGGCGAGAACTGCCAGTTGAAGTACGCCGAACCGTTGTTGAACTTCGCGGTCTGGCTGAACGCCGACAGCGTGTCCGCGCCGTACTGCGTGTTCGAATACGCGAGGCCGAAGGTCGCCGCGCCGAGCACGTACTGGCCGGCGACGCGCACGATCTGAATCGACTTCGCGCTCGAGAAGCCCTGGTTGATCACGGTATTGAAGAGCGTGTCCGAGCTGCTCGTCCACGTGCGCGCGCCGTTCTTGTCCGTCGTCGTGCCGCCGTTCGCGAAGAAGTAGCCGGCGCCGAGCGACAGCGGGCCGTTCGCATAGCTCAGGCCGAAGCTGTAGGTGCGGCCGCTGCCGGTCGCGCCGGCGACGCCGCCGAAGCCGTACAGCGCGGCGAACTGGAAGCCGGAGATCAGCGGGCTCGTGTACTTCACCGAATTGCTGACGCGCAGGCTGTTGTCGTAGTTGTCGAGGTCGCCCGGCGTCGAGAACACGCCGCCGAAGTAGTTGTCCTCGGTGAGGCCTTGCACGAGGTCGACGACCGGATCGTACTGGCGGCCGAGCGTCACGGTGCCGTACGTGTTGTGCGCGAGGCCCACGATCGCCTTGCGGCCGAATTCGCGCTGGCCCTGGCCGAGCGCGCCGGTGCCGATGTTGAAGCCGTTTTCGAGCTGGAACAGCGCGGCGAGGCCGCCGCCGAGATCCTCGGTGCCGCGCAGCCCCCAGCGGCTGCCCGACAGGTTGCCGCTGCCGAACTTGACGAGATTCGACGCGTTCCCGCCGTTGGCGTCCTGTGCGTTGTGCACGTACGCGATGCCCGCGTCGACGATGCCGTACAACGTGACGCTGCTCTGCGCATGCGCGCCGGTGGCGGCGAGCGCCGCCGGCAGCGCGAGAAGGGCGAGTCGCTTGAATGATTGCATCTACTGGTTACCCCCGTGGTCGATTGGTGTGACGAATCGCTGAACGATACGGACCACGGACGATCGAGGAAACCAATCATTTCTCGAATGGATATGAAGCGCGGCGATCGTTGCGATTGCCGCGTGAATGGAAAGCTGGCCGGGTGCGGCTGCTCCGTCTCAGTGCATGTGCCTGACGTCTTCGTAGAGGATCGGCTGCGCGCCGTTCAACGCGTCGTCCGCGCCGGCGTGCCCGGGAAAGATGCCTTCGCGACTCGGCCACAGCAACTGGACGCACGGGAAATCGTCGTTGCCGTAGAACCAGCGACTCCAGCCGAGATGGGGTTCGTAGTGCTTGCCGGCGACCGGCATCAGGAGCGCGTCCGCATTGCCGAACACGGACGACGTGACTTTCCCGATGGGCGGCGGCGAGCCGGCGGCGACCATCCGGTACAGATCCCACAGCACCGCGTGGATGGTTTTCGACGGCATCGAGAATGCGATGACCTCCGGAAAGCCGAGATTGACCCAGAACCCCGTCGTGAACGAAAAGCCCGGGCCTTCGTCGTCCGCGAATACCTCCGTGCGGAACCAGCCGTTCGTCCGGATCTGGCGAACGAACTGCCGCTCGGTGTCGTCGAGCACTGAGTCGGGCGCATCCAGCGCCGTGGCGATATCCGGTTTCGAAGGCACGTGGGTCTCCTCGGTAGGGTGTGTCGTTGGTTGGGACAGGGCAGGGCGCGCGCCGGCTACTGCACCGCCTCCGCCGTTTCGCCCAGGAACCCGCCGCTCTGATGCGCCCACAGTGCCGCATAGATGCCGCCTGCCTGCAGCAGCTGCTGGTGCGTGCCTTCCTCGACGATGCGGCCTTCGTCGAGCACGATCAGCCGGTCCATCGCCGCGATGGTGGACAGTCGGTGCGCGATCGCGATCACGGTCTTGCCGCCCATCAGGCTGCCGAGGCTGTGCTGGATCGCGGCTTCGACCTCGGAGTCGAGCGCGCTCGTCGCCTCGTCGAGCACGAGGATCGGCGCGTCCTTGAGCATCACGCGCGCGATGGCGACCCGCTGGCGCTGGCCGCCGGACAGCTTCACGCCGCGCTCGCCGACCTCGACGTCGTAGCCCTTGCGCCCGTGGCGATCGCCCAGCCGTTCGATGAAGTCCGCCGCTTCGGCCCGCGCCGCCGCGTCCTGCATGTCGGTTTCGCTCGCGTCCGGGCGGCCGTAGAGAATGTTCTCCCGCATCGTGCGGTGCAGCAGCGACGTGTCCTGCGTGACCATGCCGATCGCGCTGCGCAGGCTGTCCTGCGTCACGTGCGCGATGTCCTGCCCGTCGATGAGGATGCGGCCGCCGCCCACGTCGTAGAAGCGCAGCAGCAGGTTGACGAGCGTCGACTTGCCCGCGCCGGAGCGGCCGATCAGGCCGATGCGCTCGCCCGGCCGGATCGTGAGCGTCAGGCCGTCGAACACCGGCTTGCCGTTGTCCTCGTGCGAGAAGCGCACGGTGTCGAACACGATCTCGCCGCGCCGCACGACGAGCGGCCGCGCGTCCGGCCGGTCGACGACGGCGCGCACCTTCGTCAGCGTCGTGATGCCGTCCTGGATCGTGCCGACGTTCTCGAACAGCTCGGTCATCTCCCACATCACCCAGTGCGAATAGCTGGACAGCCGCAGCGCCATCGCGATCACCGCCGCGACCACGCCCGCGCTCGCCTCGCCCTGCGCCCACAGATAGAGCGCGAGACCGGTCGAGCCGACCAGCAGCGCGGTAGTCATCACGTGATTGGTGACCTCGAACGCGCTGACGAGACGCATCTGCGCATAGCCGGTGGCCTTGAACGCCTCCATCGCGTGTCGCGCGTGGTCGGCCTCGCGCCGCGTGTGCGCGAACAGCTTCACGGTCGCGATGTTGGAATACGCATCGGTGATGCGGCCCGTCATCATCGCGCGCGCATCGGCCTGCTCGCTGCCGACGTGGCCGAGGCGCGGCACGAAGTAGCAGCACGCGACGCCGTAGCCGATCGCCCAGACCGCGAACGGAATCATCAGCCGCCACTCGAAGCTGGCGGCCAGCAGCAGGATGCCGAGCAGATAGGCGGCCACGCCGACGAGCACGTCCACCGTCATGAACAGCGCGTCGCGGACCGCCAGCGCGGTCTGCATGATCTTGGTCGTGACGCGGCCCGCGAATTCGTTCGCGTAGAACGACAGGCTCTGGTCGAGCATCAGCCGGTGAAAGAGCCAGCGCAGCCGCATCGGGAAATTGATCGCCAGCGCCTGGTGCTTCGCCATCGTGTGCAGGCCGATCAGCGGCACGCTGCCGAGCAGGACGCCGGCATACGCGAGCAGCGTGCCGAGATGCCGGTCGCGGAATTCGGCGGGCGTCGGCGACGACAGCCAGTCCACCACGTGTCCCATCATCGCGAACAGCGCCGCTTCATACGCGGCCAGCGCGGCGGACGTCAGCGCGATCAGGAACACCCAGCCGCGCGCGCCTCGCGTGCACGCCCAGACGAATGCGAAGAACCCCATGGGCGGGGTGACGGGGTCCTCGAGAGGAAAGGTCGGCAGGCGCCGTTCGAACCACGAAAACATCCAGTGTCTCCTTGGCGCGGCGCCGGTGCGTGTGCCGGAGCCGCGGATGGGGAAAAGCGCCGGCACGCTTCGTGAGCGACGCCGTGCCGGAAGTGAGCAGGGTACTGCAGAAGGCGCCGGTCCGTTGCCCGGTTTTCGGCCGGCACGCCTGCGGGCCGCCGCGGGCTTACTGCGCGTTGATCCAGCCGGCAATCGTGTCGAGCGCGCCCGGCTCGTACGCGCGGCGCCCGAGACCCATGAACAGGATCTTCTTCCACGCCGGCCAGTCGGATTCGAGCTGATAGTCGAACCAGCGTGCGCGCAGCAGCGCGTGCGTCGCGTCGGACACCATCACGACGCGCCGGTCGTCGCGACCGCCGAACGCGCGGCTGTACGCGTTCGCGTCCTCGACCGGATCGACGTTGCGGTCCTGCGCGCCCCACACGGCGAGCACGGGGCCCTGCATCGTCGCGAGCGCGCGCGACGCGTCTTCCGCGTAATTGCGCGCGATGAAGCCGAAGCGGCGCGGTTCGATGTCGGGGCGCGCGCGCGGGTCGGCGCGCTCGCCCGCGCGGCCGAAGATCGCGTCGTTCGACTTCAGCTCGACGGCGATCTGCGCTGCGATCTGCTCCGGCGCGGCGCCTTCGCGCTGCATGCGCTGCCGGGTCAGGTAGACGCCTTGTCGGCGCCAGTTGACGGCGCCGCCGACGATCACCGAGAACGCCGGCCGGACTTCGTTCGCGACGCGCGGGATCACCCAGCCGCCCTGCGAGAAGCCGAGCAGGCCGATCCGCGGCGCGGGGCCGGCCGCGGCGCGCACGCGCGCCATCGCGGCGATCGTTTCGGTGGCCCGGTCCTGCATCGATTGCGCGAGCCAGTCGCCGCCGCTGCTGCCGATGCCCTGCTTGTCCCACGTGAACACGCCGATGCCGGCGTCGAGCAGGCTGTTGACGAGCGGCAGGTACGCGTCTTCCGAGAAGCGGTCGCGCGGCCCGTCGCCGTGGATCAGCAGCGCGATCGGCGCGTCGCTCGTGTGGGCCGGCAGCACCAGCGTGCCCGCGAGCTCGGCGCCGCCTGAACGGAACGTCAGCGTCGACACGCGCGCGTCCCGGTTCAATTCGAAGTCGGACAGGCCGCGCAGCGCGTAGGCGCCGACTGCGGCGAGTGCCGCCAGAAGCATGACGACTACGATGCGGATGACGATCGTGCGTTTCAATTGGATGCCTCGAACAGGGTTGGCAGGGGCTGGCGTTGCGACGCGCGCGAAAGGTTCGCCCCCGGATCGGCGGCTTGACGCGTGTCTGCCGCCGCTTGATAATAGATCGAGTAGTCAGTCTATTAAAGATTCGAGTCAACGTCCAGCAGGGAGTGCACCTTGAGAAAGATCGATCCGGAAAAAGTCGAAGCGAAGCGGCGTCAGATTCTGGACGCCGCGATCGAGTGTTTCGCGCGCAACGGTTTCCACGGCACGTCGACGGCGTCGATCTGCGCGGCCGCGGGCATGAGCCCCGGCAACCTGTTTCACTACTTCCCGACCAAGGCGTCGATCATCGAGGCGATTGCGCTGGAGGACCAGCGCATCACGGCCGACATCTTCGCGAAATGGTTCGACACGGAAGACGCGGTTACCGCGATCGAGGAAATCGCGCTCGAGTTCATGCAGCTCGCGAGCGACCCCGTCTATGTGCGCATCACCATCGAAATCGGCGTCGAGGCGACGCGCAATGCGGACATCGCGGCGCTGTTCGCCGAGAACGAGTCGCTCGTGAAGGGCCGGCTGGCCGCGCTGGTCAAGCGCGGCATCGCCCAAGGGCGCATCGACCGGACCCTGAAGCCTGACCTGATCGCCACCTGGCTGCTCGCGCTCACGGAAGGCGCGTTCATGCGCGTGGTGTCCGAGCCCGGCTTCAAGATGAAGGCGAACACGCAGATGCTCAGGCTGATCATCCAGCGGATGCTGCAACCGCAATGAACCGCAAACCGCCCGTGCCGCGCGTCCCGTTTCGCTGGAAGGCTGCCGTGCGCGTGAAGTGCAGCGTCCTGACCTTTGCGCTGTTGCTGGTGCTGGTGGGCGGCATCGCGAGCCTGCTGCCGCTGCCGACGCGCGGCGAGACCGAGCCGGCGCGCGCCCGGACCGTGCCGCGCGTCAGCGTCGTCGCCGCCGCGCCGGCCGAGTTCGCGCGCACGATCCGGCTGACCGGCACGATCGTCGGGCGCGACGACATCGCGATCGGCACGCCGCTGCAGGATCAGCGCGTGTCGGCCGTGCTGGTCGACGAAGGCGACCACGTGAAGGCCGGCCAGATGCTCGCGCGGCTCGATACCACGACGCTGGATGCGCGGGTGCGCGACGCGCGTGCGGCGGCCGACCGCGCACGGGCCGCGGTCGCGCAGCAGCAGGCGCTCGGCGACGACGCGCAGTCCGCATGGCGCCGCGTCGCGCCGCTCGCCGGTTCCGGCGCGATGAGCGACCAGCAGATCGATCAGCACCGCGCGCAGGCCGATGCGGCCGCCGCCGGCCTGCGCGCGGCGCGCGCCGATCACGAGCAGGCGCTGGCGCGGCTCGATGAGGCGCGCGCGCAACTCGACAAGGCTGCGATTCGCGCGCCGATGGACGGCGTGATCGCGAGCCGCGCGGCGCGTGTCGGCGCGCTGGCCGGCAGCGAGCCGCTGTTCCGGCTGATCGGCCGCGGCGAACTCGAATTCGACGGCGACGCGGTCGAACGCGATCTGTACGCCCTCCATGCCGGCCAGAAAGCGCGCGTTACGCTGCCCGACTCGCAGGGCGCCGTCGACGGCGCCGTGCGTCTCGTGGCGCCGCGCATCGATCCGCAGAGCCGGATGGGCAAGGTGCGCATCGCGCTGTCCGATGCGTCGCGCTTCCGGTCGGGCGGCTTCGCGCGCGCGGAGCTCGTCGCGGAGCGGACGACCGTCGCGGTCGCGGTGCCGCAGCGCGCCGTTACGTTCGACCCGCAGGGCGCCGCGTTCGTGATGCGGGTCGACGTGTCGGGCCGCGTGGCGCGGCACGCGATCGTCGCGGGCCGGCGCGACGGCGAGCGGGTTGAAGTCCGCGGCGGGCTGAAGGCCGGCGAGCGCGTCGTCGCGTCGGCGTCGGCGCTCGTTCGCGACGGCGACGTGGTGCAGGCGGCCGGCGCAGAGGGCGAGCGTTCGCAATGAGCATGAAACTGTCGTCATGGGCGATCCGCCGGCCGATCCCGACCATCGTGCTGTTCATCGTGCTCGCGGTGGCGGGCTGGGGCGCGTTCCTGCAGTTGCCGATCAATGCGAATCCGCGCGTCGAGTTCCCGATCGTCACGGTGGCCATCGCGCAGACCGGCACGGCGCCCGCCGATCTCGAGCATGCGGTCACGCAGCCCGTCGAGCGCGCGGTGTCGGGGCTCGCGGGCGTGCGGCACATCACGTCGACGGTCGGCGACGGGATGTCGGTGACGACCGTCGAGTTCCAGCTCGGCGTCGACCCGCAGCGCGCGGTCAGCGACGTGCGCGAGGCCGTCACGCAGAACCGCGCGAACCTGCCGCAATCGATCGAGGAACCGATTGTGTCGCGCGTCGACGTCGAAGGCGGCGCGATGCTCAACTATGCGCTGAAGGCCGACGGGCGCAGCCTCGTCGACCAGTCGTGGTTCGTCGACGAGACGCTCAGCCGCGAACTGCTGGCGGTGCCGGGCGTGCAGCGCGTGCAGCGTCTGGGCGGCGTCAACCGCGAGATTCGCGTGACGCTGCTGCCGGCGCAGCTCGAGGCGCGCGGCGTCACCGCCGATCAGGTCAACGCGCAGCTCGTGCGGACCAGCGTCGACGTGGCGGGCGGCCGCGCGGTGCTGGCCGGCAGCGAGCAATCGATCCGCACGCTCGGCGGCGCGGCGTCGGTCGACGCGCTCGCCGCGACGCCGATCGCGCTCGCCGACGGCCGCTGGGCGCGCCTGTCCGATCTCGCGACCGTGAGCGACGGCGCCAGCGACGAGCGCGCGCGGGCGCGGTTCGACGGCAACGAAGTGGTTGGCTTCGCGGTTTTCCGCGCAAAGGGATCGAGCGACACGACCGTCGCGGCCGGCGTTCAGGCCGCGCTCGAGCGCGTGCAGCGCGCGCATCCGGGGATCGAGATCCGCGAGGTCACGTCGATGGTCGACTACACGCTCGCGAGCTACAACGCGACGATGGCGACGCTGATCGAGGGCGCCGTGCTCACCGTGCTCGTCGTGTTCTTCTTCCTGCGCAGCTGGCGCGCGACGCTGGTCGCGGCCGTCGCGCTGCCGCTGTCGATACTGCCGACCTTCGCGGTGATGTCGTGGTTCGGCTATACGCTGAACAGCATCACGCTGCTGGCGCTGACGCTCGTGATCGGCATTCTGGTGGACGACGCGATCGTCGAGATCGAGAACATCGAGCGCCATCTGGACATGGGCAAGCGGCCGTACCGGGCCGCGATCGACGCGGCCGACGCGATCGGCTTCGCGGTGGTCGCGATCACCGCGACGATCGTCGCGGTGTTTCTCCCGGTCAGTTTTATCGGCGGGATCGTCGGCCGGTACTTCACGCCGTTCGGCATCACCGTGTCGGTTGCCGTGCTGGCGTCGCTGCTGGTCGCGCGGCTCGTCACGCCGCTGATGGCCGCCTACGTGATGCAGCCGAAACCGGCGGGCACGCATGCGCGAGCGACCGGCGGCGCCCGCGGGCGGGTGCTCGGCCGCTACCTGAAGCTGCTGGACTGGGCGCTGCGGCACCGGCGCACCTGCGTGTTCGCGGGCGCGGCCTTCCTGGCCGGTTCGCTCGCGATCGCGCCGCTGCTGCCGTCCGGCTTCCTGCCGGTCAACGACACCAGCGTGTCGCGGATCGAGGTGACGCTGCCGCCCGGCACGCCGCTCGCGAAAACCGATGCGGTGCTGCAGCGGATCGCGGCGGAAGCGAAGCGCCGGCCTGAGGTGATGGCGACGTTCACGACGGCGGGCGGCGAGAATGCGGCGGGCACCGTCGACGTGTCGACCGGCAGCGTGACGCTGAAGCTCGTGCCGCCTGGCAAGCGCAAACTCGGCCTGAAGACGTTCGAGGCTTCGCTGCGCCCCGCGCTCGACCGGATCGCGGACATTCGCTATGCATTCCGCGCGGACGGCGCGTCGCGCGACGTGTCGATCATTCTCGTCGGCGACGATCCGGCGCAGCTCCAGGACACCGCATCGGCGCTGCAGCGGCAGATGCAGGGCGTGCCCGGCATCGCGAACATTCAAGTGAGCGAACCGCTGCCGCGCCCGGAGATCCACGTGCGTCCGCGTTTCGACGAGGCGGCGCGGGCGGGCGCGACGACCCAGGCGATCGGTACGGTCGCACGCATCGCGACCGTCGGCGACATCAATGCGAACTCGGCGCGCTTCAACCTGCGCGATCGGCAGGTGCCGATCCGCGTCGCGCTGCCGGAGGCCGAGCGGGGCGACCTGAACACGCTGCGGCAATTGCGCATCGCGACCGAGAGCGGGGCGAGCGTGCCGTTGCAGTCGGTCGCCGACGTCGATTTCGGCAACGGGCCGTCGCAGATCGAGCGTTTCGACCGTTTGCGGCGCGTGTCGGTGGACGCCGACCTGCTGGACGGCGCGACGCTCGGCCCGGTGCTCGACGCGGTTGGCGCGCTGCCGTCGATGCAGGCGCTGCCGGACGGCGTGCGCCGGGCCGAGTATGGGGATGCCGAATACATGAGCGAGATGTTCGTCAAATTCGGCACTGCGATGACATTGGGTATCCTGATGGTGCTCGCGGTGCTGACGCTGCTGTTCCGCGATTTCCTGCAGCCGTTGACGATCCTGACCGCGTTGCCGCTGTCGGTCGGCGGCGCGCTCGGCGCACTGCTGCTGTATGGCGCCGCGCTGGACCTGCCGGTCGTGATCGGCATGCTGATGCTGATGGGCATCGTCACGAAGAACTCGATCCTGATGGTCGAGTTCGCGATCGAGAAGCGCCGCGAGGGCATGCCGCGTCACGAGGCGCTGCTGCACGCCGGCGCTGAGCGCGCGCGGCCGATCATCATGACGACGATCGCGATGGTGGCCGGGATGGTGCCGTCCGTCATCAGCACCGGTGCCGACGCGGGCTTTCGCGCGCCGATGGCCGTGGCGGTAATCGGCGGGCTGATCACGTCGACGCTGCTCAGTCTCGTGTTCGTGCCGGTCGCCTACACCTGCATGGATGACCTGAAGACCCGGCTCGCCGCGCGGCTCGTGCGCCTCACGTCGGTCACCGAGCAGGATCGGGTCGAGGCCGAGCGGCAGGAGCGGTCCGTATGAGGAAATGGCTGGCGCAATAACGACACCTTCAACCCTCGCGCGTGCGGCGTGCGCACGCGCACACATGATCCGGAGTTCCTGCATGGATATCGATGCCGTCATCTTTGATTTCGACCTGACCTTGGCCGACTCGTCCGTGGGCATCATCGACTGCACGAAGCACGCGTTGCGCGAGCTTGGGGCCGATGCCGCGGCGAGCGAGCAGATCTACCCGGTGATCGGCCTGCCGCTGCAGGCGATGTTCCGTGCGTTGACCGGAGATGGCCGGCAGGAGCGGGCGGACGAGTTCGCGCGCCGGTTCGTGGCGCGGGCGGACGAGATCATGGTTCCGTCGACGAAGATCTATCCGGAGGTGCCCGGCCTGCTTGCGCGGCTGCGCGAGCGGGGCGTGGCGACCGCGATCGTTTCGAGCAAGTTTCGCTACCGCATCGAAGCGATCCTCGATGTGGCGGACTTGCGAGCGTCGATCGACGTGATCGTCGGCGGCGAGGACGTGCAACGTCACAAGCCGGACCCGGAGGGGCTCGTGCTGGCGTTGTCGCGGCTCGAGGTGCCGGCGTCGGCGGCGCTCTATGTCGGCGACCATGCAGTCGACGCGCAAGCCGCGGAACGGGCCGGCACCGGCTTTGTCGGCGCGGTGAGCGGAACGACGTCGTTCGACGCGTGGTCGAGCCTGGGCAAGCACGCGGTGAGGCGCGACCTCGGCGAGCTGGCCGACATCGTCCGCAAGCGGGCGTCCTGACGCGCGGCGGATTCTGTCGGCGAATGTGCGTGCCGCACGATGATGGCGGGCCGGGGGTATATTCGCCGGACAATTGCATCGCGACCGCGCGGCTTGTATAAAAGAAGGCATCTGCATCGCCGCCCGCCGGATGCATCCGCAGAGGCGTTCGAGCGACGATCGACAATCGTCAAGGAGATTCGATCATGAACAGGATTCGCGTTGTCTCGATGGCAATGGCGGCATCGATCGGCCTTGCGCTGGCGGGCGCGCCGATCGCGTTTGCGCAGGATGCGGCGACGGAAGCCGCACCGATGGCCAAGCCGACGCCCAAGGAACTCAGCAAGGCGCAGCGCAAGGCGGCGCGCAAGGCAGCCCGGGAAAAGCGCAACCAGGATCTGGGCGCCATCGAGAAGGACGGCTATCGGCTGACCGGCGACCGGTCCGGTTATCCGCAGAACACGCAGAACGCCGCAGGCAAGGCGGACGGCGCAAAGGCCACCAACGGCGCCGCGCCGTCGCCGGGGCAGTAACGGCCACCGCGCTGCGCGGCCGGCGCGTCGCGCAGCGCATCACGCATCGTCATCGACGTCTCGCGCGAATTTCCATGCGGCAAGCGAGACGTACCCGTCTCGCTTGCCGCATGCCATGGGATCTCTTCCTGCAACGTCGGGCGCATCGCTTCTCCATCTCGTCCATTTTGCCGCGGCTTGGCGGCAGATAGACCGATCCGTTTATAATCGCGACGATCCAGGGTCCGGACTTTCTCACCGTCGGCCCGCCGGAAAGGTCACACCCATGAGCACGAAGCGACAGGACATCATCGATACGGCGACACGCCTATTTGCAGAACATGGCTACCACGCCGTCGGCACCGATCGCATCATCAAGGAGTCGGGCGTCGCGAAGATGACGCTGTTCCGCAATTTCCCGACCAAGAACGACCTCATTTCCGAAGTCCTGACGCAGCGGGCGCACCAGGCGCTGGCCTCCATGACGCAGGCGGTGAGCACCAAGGGAACGCCCATCGAGCGCTTGCATGAACTGTTCGAATGGCATGGCCGCTGGTTCAGGGCGCGCGATTTCTCGGGATGCATGTTCGTTGGTGCGTTGTCCGAATTTCACTCCGATTCGGGCGAGATCATCCGCATCTCGGTCGCACAGAAGGCGAACTTGCGCCTGTTCGTTCAGGGCCTGATGATCGACCTCGTCGAGCCGGCCGCCGCCGAGCGCGTGGCACGGCAAATCGTGATGCTCCTCGACGGGGCGACCATCGCGGCGGTGGCGGGGGATCGCAATCACGCCGCGCAGGATGCGTGGGAAGTCGCGAAGAAACTGGTCGAGGAGCACGGCGGCGCCGCGCCGAAGCCGCGCGGTGCACGGCGCGCCTGAGCGCGGCCGTACCCCGGCAGTGCATCGCGCGCGGCGCTGCGTCAGGCAGCCTGGTCGTGCAGCATCGGCAGCGCCAGCAACCTGGCGTGCAGCGCGCTGTAGTAGGCGTCGCAGCTCGACAGCCGCCACGCAGCGCCGAACAGGATGTCGCCGGCGATCGCCGGCGACTGGTCGACGATCGGCGTGATCACGTTGGTCAGCCAGCCGTCGCCGTGAACGACGTCGATCGTGATGTGCTCCTCGTAGTAGCTCAATTCGCTTTCGCTGCCCAGCCCGACCCGTCTGCACCCGTTGACGAGCTTTTCATACTGCGCCGGGTCGAGCAGCTCGGTGATCGCCATCACACCCAGCAACTTGAAGTAATGGGCGCGATTGACGCAGGCCAGCATGAACTGATTGTGGCCCGCGAGCCCTTCCCATCCCAACGCGCTCGCGTGGTTGTCGTCGGCCGGCCCGACGCCGACGACGTTCAGCAGATGCTGGAACAGGTTCACGTGGCTCTGCGCCGCGTCGCCGCGCCCCGCTTCGTCCCACAGGTTCTGCGCCAGTTCGCTGCGCGCCTCGCTGCGCGCGCCGATCATTGCATAGAGGAGCAGGTCGAAGAAGCGCAGGTTAAGCGCGCTGTCGCTCCGGAAGAACGCCACGATCTGCTCGCGCGATGCCTCTTTCTCGAGGAAGTCGAACAGGGGATGCGACACGACCGGGTGCTGTGACCACATGCGCTTGATCGCCTCGACGATCGAGCGGCCATCGGGCGCGGCAGGGGCGGCGACAGCCAGGCGCCGGCCTTCGCTGTCGAGCCATGCGCGTTCGATATGGCGTCGCACCTGCGTGAGCGTCGGGTTGAACTGATTGATCGCGCGCGGTTCCGTGCCGTCGCACGTGTGCAGGTCGTAAAGCGCAAACAGCGCCCCGTGGACTTCCTCCAGCGCTTGCTCGTCGCGCTGATCGAGCGCCTTGCCGAGTTCGGATCGAACCCGGGACAACAGGCGCTGGTTCCAGTCCGGATGGGATTCGACGCGCTCGTCGAGGTCCACGGTGTCGCAAAGCAGCGAAATCGACTGATGAAGCGGAAGCGTCAACGCGGCGTCCAGCACATCTCCTCGACATGCGTCGTCGCATGCCGGGCCGGCAGCGGTACGCGATACCACAATATCCTCTTGCATGGTGTGAAAGTCCGTAGATTTCTTTTTAATTACTGATGATTGGCCAGTTGCCTAGGTAATTGTAATTGTTTTGATTGTTTTTGTAATATTCGATCTCGCTTGGGGCGGGGGGATCTTACACGATGCGCCGGAATGAAATAAAAAACGACACCTGAAATCCGGAGGAGAGAAGTGAACCGATGAACCGGGTGGAGGATGCAATGCCGCCATTGGGGGCGGGAAGCAAGACGCGGAAGACCGATGCGAATATTCGAATACGCTCAATGCATCGATGTCACGCGCCGGATTCGCGCGGCCTTTGGATAATCACGGGAGCGGCATGATCACGGCAGGCGCGGGCGTCCATGCATCGTCATTTAGTAAAGAACGGATAAAGCCTCAAACGCGAGCTTTTCTCTATCTCGCGCACGAAGGGCAGAAAAGATGTCCGAAAGTCGAAATACCCGGCGGGAATGGCCGCTGCGACGATTGGCGATCCGCGGGATTCGACGCCGGCAGGGGGGCGAGGCTGTCATTGCTGACTTGGGCGTTGCCCTGTTGTTGTGTTGCCTCGCCCCCAGACGCTGCCCGGTTGCGCGTCTTCTCTCAGGTTCTCACGGGCCCTGCGACGTGGCTGCTCTCGGAGCATTCGTTGCTTGCCTTCCCGGGCCGCCGAAAACGGCCGGAAAGGCGAGTGATCGGACCAGCATGCGCAAGCAGAATTTCGTGTATTTAAATGATACAGATGAGTATCACGCGCATATTCGTCGAAGCGGCGTGGCTTGTCAAGCGGTCCGGCGATCGATCGCGCGATGCGCGTGCATGGGTTCCGGGACCGTGCGTCCGGTGGTCGGCATGCGCGGCCATGACGCCGCGTCGTGGGGGAAGCGGGTTGCATGCGAGCAGGTCCGGTTCATCGAGTAGATTCCGTCATATTCATGTCGAAACGGTCTTTGTATCGGCCAGGGCGCAGTGGCTTGACGCAAGCCGATTTGATTAAGCGTGAATGACGGACGTCGGTTGAACTTTTGTGGCACTCCTTTAAAAGCGCCTGACGATCAAGCCGGTCGCGATCTGCATTTGTCGTCGGATACTAAACGGTCTCATTAAGCGGCAGTAGCAACGGTTGCTTGTCGGTAATTGAAATTAGCCGCTCCGCTCCATTTCATTCAGAAAATCGAGAGAAATGTGTAATTGAAGTGAAAGAATAATCGATTTTCACCTCGTTCGCATGCGGGTGAATTCTTGTGTCGCGATTCGCTCCAGCCTGCCGGATCAATCTAATCAAGCGTTGCGTGGCAAATGCGGCCGCCGTTACGGCAGTCCGTTGAATGCGCGGTGCGCTGCCGGTGTCGTCGCCGCGCACGCAGTCGATCAGCATCTCGCCCCGTGGCGGGAATGGGAAGGGACGCGCGGCCCGCGCGCATCGTCATGCGCGGTCGCGCTCGGTGAACGGATTCGTGTTCAATCCACGAATTCAATTCGTCGAGCCTGAAACGACACGCGTCATCGCGCGGATCGATCAAGCGTGATTGGCTGGCCGCAACTAATGCAATCGAAAAAATCATTCAGGAATGTGGCAGGCGGGGATCCGGCCTGCCGTCGCCTGTCCGGCCGCGCCGGACGGCGCGCGTGAGGTTCTGATGAATGGTCGATACAGCAAGGAAAATGGCTGTTGCATGAAAAGATATCTTGATTTGCCGAATCAAGATTGACGCTCAAAGTTACCGGCGAATAGACTTTTTTCATCCCATAAATGAATCAGGAAAAGTCATGTCTGAACCCGCTTCGACATCGGCGCTTGAACAGGCCGGCAGCGCATGCACGGACGCTTATCTGCGTGACATCTGGCAGGCGCTGAACGGAGATGCCGATCGTCTGGACATCCTGAAGTTCACCGGCACGGGCGTGCTGCCGTCCGCCTTTCCCGTCACCGATTTCGCGTCGGCGGCGGTGGGCGCGGCGAGCGTTGCGCTCGCGGAACTCGTGCAGCAGGCACACGGTGCGTTGCCCGTCGTCGAAGTCGACCGGCGCTACGTGTCGCTGTGGTTCGGCACGTCGCTGCGTCCGCGCGGCTGGGAGGTGCCGCCGCAGTGGGACGTGATCGCGGGCGACTACCGCACGTCCGACGGCTGGATCCGGCTGCACACCAATGCGCCGCACCATCGCGACGCCGTGCTCGCGGTGCTGGGCACGCCGCTCGACAAGGCGGCCGTCGCGCAGGCGGTCGCGCGCAGGCGGAAAGACGAGCTCGAGGCCGCGGTCGTCGAACAGGGCGGCTGTGCGGCGGCGATGCACACGCAGGACGAATGGGCCCGTCATCCGCAGGGGCGCGCGGTGCAGGCCGAGCCCTTGCTGATTCACGACGCGGTGAGC
Source organism: Burkholderia ubonensis subsp. mesacidophila (assembly GCF_002097715.1). Lineage (NCBI taxonomy): Bacteria > Pseudomonadati > Pseudomonadota > Betaproteobacteria > Burkholderiales > Burkholderiaceae > Burkholderia > Burkholderia ubonensis. The sequence continues at coordinate 15,196 of NZ_CP020739.1, read as the reverse complement.
GTCGAAGGGCCGCGGCCGCCGTGGACCGTGCCGGCCGGGCGGCCGCTGCAGGGCGTGCGCGTGCTCGACCTGACGCGCATTCTCGCGGGACCGGTCGCGACGCGCTTTCTCGCGGGCTTCGGCGCGGACGTGCTGCGCATCGATCCAATCCACTGGGACGAACCGAACACGGTTCCCGAAGTCGTGCTCGGCAAGCGTTCCGCGCGCGTCGACCTGAAATCGGGAGACGGGCGCGCGGTGCTGCGGCGCCTGATCCGCGACGCCGACGTGATGGTTCACGGCTACCGGCCCGATGCGCTCGATCGGCTCGGCTTCGACGCCGACGAGCGGCGGCGGATCAACCCGGGGCTCGTCGACGTGTCGCTCGACGCGTATGGCTGGAGCGGGCCGTGGCGCGGGCGCAGGGGTTTCGACAGCCTGGTGCAGACGAGCACGGGCCTCGTCGAGACGGCGATGCGCGTGAAGGGCGCGGATCGCCCGGTTCCGCTGCCCGTGCAGGCGCTCGATCACGGCACCGGCTATCTCCTTGCAGCCGCGGTGCTTCGCGGGCTGACGCGCCGGCTGGCGACGAACGTGGGCACGCGAACGCGCGGATCGCTGGCGAGAACGGCGCTGCTGCTGGCGTCGGGCGGCCTGCAGGCGCCGGAGCGCGCGCTGCTCGGACCCGAGGAGCCGGTCGACCTGGACGCATGGATCGAGGAGACGAGCTGGGGCAATGCGCAACGCGTGCGGGCGCCGGTGCGGGTCGACGGCGCACCGATGCGTTGGGCGCATCCGGCGCGCGCGCTGGGTTTTTCGACCGCGACGTGGTAACCGCATCGATCGATACGGATTTCTTACTTTCCGCACGGGGCATGAACATGAAACAGGTAGCCGTAGTCAGCGGCGGCGGTACCGGTATCGGTTTCGCGACCGCCCGCCATTTCGCGCAACGCGGCGCGCAGGTGGCGATCGTCGGGCGTCGCGCCGACGTGCTCGCACACGCAGTCGAACAGATCGGCAATGCATGTCCCGATGCGCCGGCCGTGGTGCCGCTGGTCGCGGACCTGGCGGTGCCGGAGCAGGTCGAAGCGATCGTGCGCACGTTGATTGCGCGATTCCCGACGGTCGACGCGATCGTCAACGCGGCGGGCGGGCACGTGCTGCGGCAAGCTCCGCCCGATACGTATGCGGACGGCCTCGCGGGCGTCGCGCGCCGCTGGACCGACAACTTCCGCAAGAACACGCTGTCGGCGGTGCTGCTGACGGAAGCGCTGCTGCCGCATCTGCGCCAACCGGGCGGGCGCGTCGTCTTCCTGAGCTCGATCGCCGCGTTGCGCGGCTCGGGCGTCGGCTGCTATGGCGCGTCGAAGGCCGCGCTGCATCCATATACCGCCGATCTCGCGAAGGCGCTGGGGCCCAAAGGCGTGACCGTGAACACGGTGGCACCCGGCTTCGTCGCGGACACCGAGTTCTTCGGCGCGGCGCTGTCGGACGCGCAGCGCAAGGACAAGATCGCGGAATCGCTGAACGGCCGCGCGGGCACGCCGGACGACATCGCGAATGCGATCGGCTGGCTCGCGTCGCCCGATGCGCTGCACGTCACGGGCCAGGTGATCCAGGTCAACGGCGGGGCTGAACGCAGCCGCTGACCGGCAGTCGAGCTAGACTCCAATTTTTGACCGAAACCGCGGGAGATATGGAACGACTGTCAATGGAAACTGCCGTTACGCTGCGCCAAGCGTATCTGATGATGTTTGAGTTTCTCGAGCGGGAGTGGGAGCGCCTCGATAGGCCCGATGTAGTGGGCGCACTTCTCGGTAACCTTGCTCTTTGGGGTGGACCGAATGGGCAGGGCGCACCGATGGACGCTGCAGTTTTTCCGGAGTGGCTTGAGTGTGCTCATCACGTGCTTGCGCGTGACCAATTAGGCGGCTATGCAAACGCCGACATCAAATTGCCGCCCGAGTAACCAGTGAGCGTCTGCTTTAGGGAACGCTGATCGTTCGCTCCGGTTCGGCTTCGGCCGACCACAACAAGTGGCGTTCGGCCGCTTGCAATCATTCGCTCCAGTGCCTGGGCGCATGTATGGACGTCTGTTCCGCACGGCATAGCAGACGCACGCTGGCGTGTTGTCAGCGTTGCGTCGGCCGTTGCGGTCGCCCGCTCGAGATATTTCGTCGCAGATAGCCACACCGGGCAGGCCGGTTCGTCGCCCCCGCATCAGAAGCATGCCCGTCCCGACAACGGAACGATCAGGCGTCGGGCTGTTCGGCCCGACGCATCGCCCAAGTGCCTCCAACCAGTGCGGTGACGGCCAGCACCAGCGCAAACGACGTCCCGGCGGGTGCCAATCCCACGTGGTCGATCAGATAGCCGGTCGCCACCGGCAGCAGGCCTGCTGGAATATAGCCGCCGATGTTGAGCACGGCATTGGCCTGCGCGCGATGGGTATCGGGCACGTGCAGACCGATCAGCGTCAATCCACCCAATTGCCCGAGCCCTTGCCCGGCGCCGGCAAGCAATGCGGATGCGATCAATGCGGGAACCAGCGAAGCGTGAATCGCCAGCACAAGGCACATCATCGACAAGATCGTGGCCAACGCACTTGCCGTGAAGACGCGCGCGACTGGCCATTTCCGCACGGCGAACTGCACGCCGACCGCGGTGAAGAACATCGCGCAGGCCATGCCGCCGGCCAGCAGGGGGCTGCGGATTTCGAGCAGCCGGGCCAGCAACGACGGTCCCAATGCCAACACGAACGAAGTCGCGGTGATGCCCGGACCAAACGTGGCGATGCCACCCAGGATGTGGCGACGGTTGGATGCCGGCACGTATGGCAAACGCAAACGAAGTGGGCCATTTGCCTTGCGGCGTGCCGGCAAACGCGACGCCACCCCCAGCGCACTGAACAGGATCAGCGCCTCCACGGCGAAGATGGGCGACACGGGGTGCGCCAGCCACTGGGCCGCCCCGCCCGCGAACAGCGGTCCGAGGCCGGCGCCCAACACCATGGCGATCGAGGCCAGCAAGGCGGCCTTGGGCTTGCGCTCGGGGCCGCCTGCGTCGACGACCGCGGCCATGCCGGCCGAGACGATGACCCCCACGGAGACGCCCGCCAGCAGTCGGCCTACTGCGAGCATGACGATCGAGTTGGCGCCGGCAAACAGGCCGCAGGCAATCAGCGCCGCAAGCAGGCCGGGAAGCAGCACCGGCCTGCGTCCGTAGTGATCCGACAACTGCCCGGCAACCAGCAGGGTGCCCAGCAGGCCGACAATGTAGAGCGCGAAGATCACGGTCAGCATGCCGGAGGAAAAGCCCAACCTCTCCTGCCAATGCACGTAAAGCGGCGTAGGCGAGTTCGACAGCATGAAAACGGCTGTGATCATCCAGGCCACCGGCCACATGCGTGCCGGAGATTGAGTGGCGACGCGGGATGAGCGTGCGGAAGCGGAAGCGGAAGAAAGCGGCATGACGACCCTCATGTACGAGTTTTTTCGAACTATACATTAGTTCGATGAAACTCGTACAGGTGCTATAGTGTGACGCACCATGAGGAAAGAAACCACAAAGCCCCGAGCAGGGACGCCACCTGTCACGCCGGCCGGACTCCCGCCGCCGCTGGAAGAGCCGGCCGTCGAAGAGCTGCGGCTCGAGAACATTCTGGCTGCGCTGGCCGATCCGCTGCGACTGTTCATCGTTCACAAGCTGATGGTGGAGTCCGATGCCTACGACCATCCTTGCGGCTGGTTCGGTCTCGACCGGCCCAAGTCTTCCCTGACCCACCATTTCAAGGCCCTGCGGGAAGCCGGAGTCATCCGCCAGAGGCAATATGGGCTCGAACGGCGGAGCCGGCTGCGTCGAGAAGATCTCGAAGTGCGCTTTCCGGGGCTGTTGTCGTTGGTAGAAAACTGGCAGCCGCCCGCCGATGCCCGCACGCATCAAGACACAAATTAGAGGCGTGCTGCGAGGACATCGGCCTAGCCATGCAGAAGGCGACTGAATGGCTCGCAGGCTTGGCCTGCACGATGAGGCCGGATATAAGTCTGCAACCAACCTTCTGTCGAGCCTGACTCTGGCGTTGACCTAGCAAGACGACGCACTTTCATATAAGAACCAAACAAAAGGCCCCGCATCGCTGCGGGGCCTTTGCCGGAATCCTGCATCCGGGGTATCACGACATCACGCCCATTCGGCCGTCACTTCGACCGGACGCAGGTCGAACACCAGCACCTCGGCGTCCTTGCCGTCCGCGAACGTCAGCGCCTCTTCGCCGCGCACGCGCGCACCGTCGCCTTCGCCGAGCGCCACGCCGTTGACCGTCACGCTGCCGCGTGCGACGTGCACATATGCAAACCGGTCAGGCGGCAGCGCGAGCGTCGCGCGCTCGTCGCCGTTGAGCAGGCCGGCGTAGATCCGCGTGTCCTGCCGGATCTTCAGCGACCCGGCGGCGCCGTCCGGCGACACGACGAGCACGAGCTTGCCGCGCTTGTCTTCGGTCGGCAGGTTCGTCTGCTGATAGCGCGGCTGCGCGCCTTTCTCCGACGGCCCTACCCAGATCTGCAGGAAGTGCACCTGCGCTTCGCGCGAGTGGTTGAACTCGCTGTGGCGCACGCCCGTGCCCGCGCTCATCAGCTGCACGTCGCCCGGCACGATCACCGAACCGGTGCCCATCGAGTCCTTGTGCTCGAGCGCACCGTCGAGCACGTACGACAGGATCTCCATGTCGCGGTGCGGATGCGTGCCGAAGCCGTGGCCCGGCATCACGCGGTCGTCGTTGATCACGAGCAGGTCGGAGAAGCCGACTTGCTGCGGATCGTAGTAGTTCGCGAACGAGAACGTGTGACGGGAGCTGAGCCAGCCATGTTCGGCGCGGCCGCGTTGGTTTGCTGCTCGGATCTCAATCATTTTGTTTGTCCTCAAAGTCGCCGAACCGCGAAAGTGGGCTCGGCCGATCGTTGAGATGAAGCTTAAGTCAATCGAATTGACAAATAAATCGCATGAGAGATAATCACTGTCACATTCAGGTGGACAATATGGAACTGGGCGATCTCCGGATTTTTGTGGCGACGGTCGATGCGGGCAGCTTCACCGCTGCCGCCGACCAGTTGATGCTGTCGAAGCAGTTCGTCAGCCGGCGGACGATGGCGCTCGAAGCGGCGCTCGGCGTGCGCCTGCTGCTGCGCAACACGCGCAACCTGGCCGTGACCGAATCGGGGCACGAGTTCTATGAGCGCGCGCAGCGGATCCTCGCCGAAGTGGCCGACGCCGAGCAGGCGATGGTGGCGCGCAGCACCGAGCTGCACGGCTCGCTGAAGATCAGCGCGCCGCTGTCGTTCGGGATCACGCACCTGTCGCCGCTGGTCGCCGAGTTCCTGGCCGCGCATCCGGCCGTGCGGCTCAATCTCGACCTGACCGACCGGCGCGTCGACCTGATCGGCGAAGGCTTCGACGTCGCGCTGCGCATCGGCCCGCCCGAGGATTCGACGCTGATCGCCCGCCCGCTCGGGCAGTCGCGCATGATCGCGTGCTGCAGCCCGGCCTACCTGCGCCGTCGCGGCACGCCGGCGACGCCGGCGGACCTGGGCGAGCACGTGTGCCTGCTATACGGGCGCGAACGGCGGGTCGGCTGGGAGTTCCGGGTCGACGGCGCGGTGCGGACCTTCGACGTGCAGGGGCCGCTCGTCGCGAACAACGGCGAAGTCGTGCGCGACGCGGCCATCGCCGGGCTCGGCATCGCGCTGCTGCCGCACTTCATCGTCGGCACGGCGCTCGACAGCGGCGAACTGGTGCCGGTGCTCGACGCCTACGCGCCGCCTGCGCTGCAGCTGAACGCGATCTTTCCGCAGCACCGGGAAGGGTTCGTCACGCTGCGCACGTTCGTCGCGTTTCTCGCCGAACGCCTGGGGCCGCGCGCGTCGGGCTAGCGCGTCGCGCGTTCGTCACGTGCGCATCGGCACGACCAGCAGGCTCGCGAAGCGAAAGGCGTTGTCGCCGAGATCCGCGTTGCGTGTGATGCGCACGTAGTTCACGCCGGGTGCAAACGGAAAGACGTCGGCGATTTCGTAGTGAACGAACGCGCGGCCGTCTTCGCCCAGCAGCGCAGGCCCGCCGTCGCGCGCGGCGAGCGTCGCCGAGGCGAGCACGCGCGCGTTGTCCTGCGCGAGGAGCGTCAGATTGACGAACGTATCCGAAGTTGTCCTGACGTCCGCGAGCAGCGGGATGAGGCGGCACGCGATCGGCGCCGCGGTTCGGTTCGTCACGACGAACGTCAGGCGCTTGCCGACGAGGATCGACTTGCCGATCATCACGTCCGGATAGGCGGTCGGCGCGCCGAGCGCCGACGAATCCACGCGGCTGTAGCCGCAGGTCAGGTCGAGTTCGAGACCGGTATCGGCGCCATGCAATTCCGCGAGCTGCGCGGCGGACGTGTAGTGGCGCAGCGCCATGCCGCCGTACGGGACGTCGGTGCCGGAGTCTTCGCGGCAGGTCTTGCCCGAATACGTTCCAGGCTTGGCCAGGAATGCCGATACGAAATAGCCGGGTTCGAGCTTGGCCTTGCCCCCGGGCAGGTACGATTGCTTCGCCGTCGGCTGGTCGATGAGGTCGAGTTCGTTGCCGTAGGCGTCCGTTGCGGCCGAGTAGCGCGCGCCGGTGCCGTCCTGAAGCTGCAGCGCATGGAAAAAAATGAAGTCCGTGCCGAAGACTTCCTCGCGCACGGCTGCTTTCCAGATGCAGCCGCGGCCATCGGTCAGCTCGCCCTTGGACTGATTGGCGGCGAACGAATGGCGAAGTGTGCGCAAGCCGCCCGACACGCCGTCGAAGTCGCCCGTGCAGCCTTGCGAATCGATGTGCGCTTCGACGCCGGCGCCGTCGACGAACGTCTGGTTCATGCGCACGACGCGCGGGTCGCCGCCGTAGCCGCAGTGGCAGATCGCCAGCAGATCGGTGACGTACGACGTGCGCGACGCGAGCGTCGCGTCGGCGGTTTTGCGCAGCACGTCGTCCGTATAGATCTCCATCGAATTGCGAAAGTCGATCTTCGTTTCGTAGTGCATCGAAAAGTAGTGCTTCGCCGATGCGAGGAATTTCGCGTATCCGAGCGTGTAGAAATTGCGCACGTACGCGGCTTTCTTCGCCGGATCGGACAGCTCGCCAAGGTGCTTCGCGAGCACCGCCCGCATGTCGTTCTGGTACACGTAAATATTCTCGTGCATCTCGCGCATCAGTGCGTCGATCGTGTCGGGCGCGAGCGCGAGCTCGCGGCGCATCGACAGGTACGCGCCATACATCGACAATTGCGCGCCGGCCGCGAGCGCGTGCATGGCCAGCCCCTGGTATTCGGCGCCCTTGATCAGGAACAGCGGAATCTGCGCGGTGCAGATGCTCACGAACGCTTCGAACTTCGCCGTGATGTTCTCGATCATCGACGTGGAATAGGGCGGCGTCGCGCTTCGCATGAACGCGACGAGGTCCTGCATCACGCGATTGATGCCGGTCAGGACCTGCCGCATGATCTCGACGTTGTTCTTCGAAATTTCATCCGTCGCGATGCGCCGGATCATCGCTTCCTCGTCCGGCGTGCGCTCGAACAGCGTGTTGAGCCGGTTGAACAGCAGGTTCAGCACTTCGCCGACGAGCGGGCCGACCGCCGGGATGAACGACGCGAGCGCCTTGACCGCGACTTCGCCGAATGCAATGAGTCCGGGCAACGTGTCGGCCGACAGCGCCGCATCGACGACATCGGCGATTGCAATCGCGGCCGGCTGGTACTGCTCGATCTGCGCAACGAGCGCGCCGAGCTTCAGCCTGAAACCGGGGACCATCAGATCGTTCTGGTCGAACGCGTGAGGTGGCGACTGGCTTTCCGCGAACTCCGCGGCGGTGTCGCGCGGCGCCGCTGCCGGTGTGCCGGCGTCGTCGCCGCAGGCGGCAAGCAGCGGCAGCACTGCGCTGCAGGCGCCATACATCAGAAAGGCTCGTCGGTCGATTCGGCGTGTCATCGCGTCTCCGTGGAAAGTGACTGTGCAACGTGCGGCCGGCGCGAGCGTTGATGCATCGGCGGGTCGACGTGCAGGTGTCCGGCGTGCCGGGCAACGGGAACGGATGCGGGGAGCGGCAGTTCGGGCGCTGCCTGTGTGATGGACGGGGACGTCTCGTATTGCGTCCTTTCGAGGAGAGGCAACTGTAGCACTGTCGTTTCGGGAACGTCAATTTGCGCTGCCTTGTGCAATTAGTTTGCTTAACTAACGAATGGCCGAACGCGTGGGGATCGGGCAACGGGTTTGTCCGCTGCGTCACGACGTGATATCCGGGATCGGCGTGCTTGTCACGGAGCGTGGGAGCGCAATGCCGATCCGGAAGCGGCTGGGCCGTCGCCGTCGCGGAAAATTCTCCTTCATGGGCTAGACGACCGGTCTAATGCGAGTGTAGTATCCGCTTCACGAACTCGAAGCCGGCGGCAGCGCCGCCGGCGTGACCATGACGTCCCAAGTACGCGGCCGCCCGGCGGGAAAGCGTTCCGTGGCTGAAGCGTCGATCGATACGCGCCGAAGCGTATCTTTTTTGAGCCTCTTACTAGACGACTGGTCTACTAACAAGGAAGCCGTCATGCAGAATTTCAGCTACTACAATCCGACCCGAATTGTTTTCGGCGAGGGCACCGTATCTCGCCTGGACGACCTGATTCCGCGCGATGCGCGCGTCCTCGTGCTGTACGGCGGCGCGAGCGCGCAGAAAAATGGCACGCTCGACGAGGTCAGGGCGGCGCTCGGCGCGCGCGAGGTCCAGGAATTCGGCGGCATCGAGCCGAATCCGACCTATGAGACGCTGATGAAGGCGGTCGCGCAGGTCAGCGCGAGCCGGATCGATTTCCTGCTCGCGGTGGGCGGCGGTTCGGTGATCGACGGCACCAAGTTCGTCGCGGCCGCCGCGCTGTTCGACGGCGAGCCGTGGAGCATCATGGAGACGCACGGCGCGAACGTGCATGCCGCGCTGCCGTTCGGCAGCGTGCTGACGCTGCCTGCGACCGGCTCCGAAATGAACAGCGGCGGCGTCGTGACGCGCCGCGCGACGCACGCGAAGCTCGCATTCCGCAGCGAACACGTGTTCCCGGCGTTCTCGATCCTCGACCCGACGAAGACCTACACGCTGCCGCCGCGGCAGATCGCGAACGGCGTCGTCGACGCATTCGTGCACATCGTCGAGCAATACCTGACCTATCCGGCCGACGGGCTTGCGCAGGACCGCTTCGCGGAAGGGCTGCTGCAGACGCTGGTCGAGATCGGCCCGAAGGCGCTCGCCGAGCCGCACGACTACGCGGTGCGCGCGAACCTGATGTGGGTCGCGACGCTTGCGCTGAACGGCCTGATCGGCGCCGGCGTGCCGCAGGACTGGGCGACGCACATGATCGGCCACGAACTGACCGCCCGCTACGACATCGATCACGCGCGCACGCTCGCGGTCGTGCTGCCGTCGATGCTGCAGGTGCGGCGTGACAGCAAGCGGGGAAAGCTTCTCCAGTACGCGGAGCGCGCGTGGAACATCACCGACGGCGACGAAGACGCGCGGATCGACGCGGCGATCGCCCGCACCCGCACGTTCTTCGAAAGCCTCGACGTCAAGACGCGCCTTGCCGATTACGGCGTCGGCGCGGACGCGATCGACCAGCTCGTCGCGCAGCTCGACGAACACGGGATGACGCAGCTCGGCGAGCACCAGGACGTCACGCTCGACATGAGCCGGCGCGTGCTGGAAGGCGCGCTGTAACTTGAATCAACTCAACGGAAACCGCCCATGAAAGTTCTGATTGTCCTGACTTCGCACGACACGCTCGGCAACACCGGGGAGAAGACCGGATTCTGGCTGGAGGAGCTGGCTGCGCCGTACTACGCGCTGAAGGATGCCGGGGTCGACATTACGCTCGCCTCCGTCAAGGGCGGCCAGCCGCCGCTCGATCCGAAGAGCAACGATGCGGCGTTCCAGACCGACGCGACCCGCCGCTTCGAAGGGGATGCCGCCGCGCGCGCCGCGCTGGCGACGACGCTCAAGCTGTCCGACGTCTCCATCGACGTGTTCGACGCGGTGTTCTATCCGGGCGGGCATGGTCCGCTGTGGGATCTCGCCGAGGACGCGCACTCGATCGCGCTGATCGAGCGCGCGATCGCGACCGGCAAGCCGGTTGCGGCGGTCTGCCATGCGCCGGGCGTGCTGCGTCACGCGAAGGCGCCGGACGGCCAGCCGCTCGTGCAGGGCAAGTCGGTCACGGGGTTTGCCAATACCGAGGAACAGGCGGTCGGCCTGACCGCTGTGGTGCCGTTCCTCGTCGAGGACATGCTCGAGGCGAACGGCGGCGTCTATACGAAGGCCGACGACTGGCAGCCGTATGCGGTCGTCGACGGCCTGCTGATCACGGGGCAGAACCCGGCGTCGTCGGAGCACGTCGCGCATGCGCTGCTCGAGCAGCTGAAGCGGGGTTGAGCGACGGCGGGCGATGCAGCCCGCTTGTCACATGGCTGTCGTGGCCGATGCGCCTGCTCCATGCGGTGCATCGGCTGCCGGTCATTACATTGCTTCGACAAACCGGATGGGGGCCGACGTCATCCGGATGAATTGTTCGTTCTGGCCGAATTCTGTGCTCAGCGTGCCCCATTTATCAATCGCTCCACATCAGTCAAAATGCTGCGGTGCAACCTGACGAAACAGAAGCGATAACGCGAAGGCCCGGTGGCCGGGCAAAGACACGCGACGGCTGATACCTACGCCGATATCGAAACGCGTCGACTCCGACAGATGGATGCTCGCGAGTACAGCAACGACAGCGACGCTGATTATTACATCAGGATTACTAAAAGTACAAGTGACGTGAGATGGACTTGCCCGATTCCGCGACGGAATTGGCGAGTCGCGTGAGCAATGCGCGCCGGACCGGCGATTACCGTCCGGGGCCAGCCCATTCGCTCCGGAAGGGGAAGTACCAGAGGGAAATTAGCATGCAGGGTTCCGGATGGAACCGGCAGGCATAGGTGTTGTTGAAGAAAAGCTTGAGTCGATTGGTTGTTATTCATTGTTTGTGAGAGGTCGCTCCATGCGCGTCGAACGGGTTCCATACCGCTTAATCACTGTCGCGACGGCCGCCGTTTTCCTGGCCGCATGCGGAAAAAAAGAATCGGCACCACCGCCGCAAACGCCGGAAGTCGGCGTCGTCACCGTCCAGCCGGAAACCGTACCGGTCTTCACCGAACTGCCGGGCCGCACCAACGCGTTCCTCGTCGCGCAAGTGCGCGCGCGGGTCGACGGCATCGTGCTGCGCCGTGAATTCACCGAAGGCACCGACGTCAAGGCCGGGCAGCGCCTCTACAAGATCGATCCCGCACCGTACATCGCACAACTGAACAGCGCGAAGGCGTCGCTCGCGAAGGCGCAGGCGAACCTCGCGACGCAGAACGCACTGGTCGCGCGCTACAAGGTGCTGGTCGGCGCGAACGCCATCAGCAAGCAGGACTACGACAACGCGGTCGCCGCGCAAGGGCAGGCGGCGGCGGACGTCGCCGCCGGCAAGGCGGCGGTGGACACCGCGCAGATCAACCTCGGCTATACGGACGTGGTGTCGCCGATCACCGGCCGCGTCGGCATTTCGCAGGTCACGCCGGGCGCGTACGTGCAGGCGAGCCAGGCGACGCTGATGTCGACCGTGCAGCAGCTCGATCCGGTGTACGTGGACCTCACGCAGTCGAGCCTCGAAGGGCTGAAGCTGCGCCAGGACGTGCAGAGCGGCCGGCTGAAGACGAGCGGCCCGGGCGCGGCGAAGGTGTCGCTGATCCTGGAAGACGGCAAGACGTATGCGGAGCCGGGCAAGCTGCAGTTCTCGGACGTGACGGTGGATCAGGCGACGGGCTCGGTGACGATCCGCGCGATCTTCCCGAACCCGCACAAGGTGCTGCTGCCGGGGATGTTCGTGCGCGCGCGCATCGAGGAAGGCGTGAACGAGAACGCGTTCCTGGTGCCGCAGATCGGCGTCACGCATGACCAGAAGGGCCAGGCGGTTGCGCTGGTGGTCGGCGCGGACAACAAGGTCGCGCCGCGTCCGCTGACGACGACCGGCATGCAGGGCCAGAACTGGATCGTCGAAGGCGGCCTGCAGGCGGGCGACCGCGTGATCGTGCAGGGCATCGACAAGGTGCGTCCGGGCGCGACCGTGAAGACCGTCGCGGCCCAGCTCGCGCAGGCGCAGGACGGCGCATCGGGTGCCGCCGCAGGGTCCGCAGCGCCGGCCGCCGCGCCGTCGTCGGGTTCGTCGCCTGCCGCAGGATCGCCTGCCGCCGCGTCGGCTGCCGCCGCGTCGAGTGCTCATTAACCGGGAGCCTGTTTCATGGCCAAGTTTTTTATCGATCGCCCGATCTTCGCGTGGGTGATCGCCATCGTGCTGATGCTGGCCGGCGTCGCGTCGATCTTCACGCTGCCGATCGCGCAGTATCCGACGATCGCGCCGCCGGCCGTGCAGATCACCGCGAACTATCCGGGCGCTTCCGCGAAGACGGTGGAAGACACGGTGACGCAGGTGATCGAGCAGCAGATGAGCGGTCTCGACAACTTCCTGTACATGTCGTCGACGAGTGACGACTCGGGCAACGCGACCATCACGATCACGTTCGCGCCGGGCACGAACCCGGACATCGCGCAGGTCCAGGTGCAGAACAAGCTGTCGCTCGCGACGCCGAACCTGCCGCAGGTCGTGCAGCAGCTCGGCATGTCGGTGACGAAGTCGAGCAGCAACTGGCTGCTGTGGATCGCGTTCAACTCCGAAGACGGCAGCATGTCGAAGGACGACCTGACGAACTACGTCGCGTCGCACGTCCTCGATCCGATCAGCCGCATCAACGGCGTCGGCCAGACGCTGCTGCTCGGTTCGCAATATGCGATGCGCGTCTGGCTCGATGCGACGAAGCTGACGAACTACGGCCTCACGCCGTCCGACGTCACGGCCGCAATCAACGCGCAGAACGTGCAGGTTGCGGGCGGCCAGATCGGCGGCACGCCGGCGAAGCCGGGCACCGTGCTGCAGGCGACGATCACCGAGGCGACGCTGCTGCGCACGCCCGAGCAGTTCGGCAAGATCCTGCTGAAGGTCAACCAGGACGGCTCGCAGGTTCGGATCAAGGATGTCGCCAAGGTGTCCCTGGGGACGGAAAACTACAACTTCGACACGAAGTACATGGGGCAACCCACGGCCGGGCTCGGCATCCAGCTCGCCACCGGCGCCAACGCGCTGGCGACCGTGAACGCGATTCAGGCGAAGGTGGCGGAGCTGTCGCGATACTTCCCGCACGGGCTGGTCGTCCACTATCCGTTCGACACGACGCCGTTCGTGCGCCTGTCGATCGAGGAAGTGGTCAAGACGCTGCTCGAAGGCATCGTGCTGGTGTTCCTCGTGATGTACCTGTTCCTGCAGAACCTGCGGGCGACGATCATCCCGACGATCGCGGTGCCGGTGGTGCTGCTCGGCACGTTCGCGATCATGGCGGCGGTCGGCTTCTCGATCAACACGCTGTCGATGTTCGGCCTCGTGCTGGCGATCGGTCTATTGGTCGACGATGCGATCGTGGTGGTGGAGAACGTCGAGCGGGTGATGGTCGAGGAGGGCTTGTCGCCGAAGGAGGCGACCAAGAAGGCGATGGGCCAGATCACCGGCGCGCTGGTGGGCGTCGCGCTCGTGCTGTCGGCGGTGTTCGTGCCGGTGGCGTTCTCGGGCGGGTCGGTCGGCGCGATCTATCGTCAGTTCTCGCTAACGATCGTGTCGGCGATGGTGCTGTCGGTGCTCGTCGCGCTGATCCTCACGCCGGCGCTGTGCGCGACGATCCTCAAGCCGATCCCGAAGGGCCACCACGAAGAGAAGAAGGGCTTCTTCGGCTGGTTCAACCGGACCTTCGACAAGAGCCGCGACAAGTACCACGTCGGCGTACACCACGTGATCAAGCGCTCGGGCCGCTGGCTCGTCATCTATCTGGCCGTGCTCGTCGCGGTGGGCCTGCTGTTCGCGCGCCTGCCGAAGTCGTTCCTGCCGGACGAGGACCAGGGCTACATGTTCGTGATCGTGCAGACGCCGTCCGGCTCGACGCAGGAAACCACCGCGAAGACGCTCGCGAACATCAACGACTACCTGACGAAGCAGGAAAAGGACGTGGTCGAAGCGGTGTTTACGGTGAACGGCTTCAGCTTTGCAGGCCGTGGCCAGAACTCGGGCCTCGTGTTCGTGAAGCTGAAGGAATTCTCGGAGCGCCAGCGTTCGGAGCAGAAGGTGCAGGCGCTGCTGCGGCGGACCGCCGCGCGTTACGCGAAGTACAAGGACGCGATGGTGATTCCGTTCAACCCGCCGTCGATCCGGGAACTCGGCAACGCGTCCGGCTTCGACTTCCAGCTGACCGACAACGGCGGTCTCGGCCACGATGCGCTGATTGCCGCACGCAACCAGCTGCTCGAGATGGCGTCGAAGGACCCGTTGCTCGCGCTGGTGCGCCCGAACGGCCTGAACGACACGCCGCAGTACAAGGTGGACATCGACCGCGAGAAGGCGGACGCGCTCGGCGTGAGCCCGGATGCGATCGACCAGACGTTCTCGATCGCGTGGGCGTCGAAGTACGTGAACAACTTCCTCGACACCGACGGCCGGATCAAGAAGGTCTACGTGCAGTCCGATGCGCCGTTCCGGACGACGCCGGAAGACCTGAACGTCTGGTACGTGCGCAACGGCTCGGGCGGGATGGTGCCGTTCAGCGCGTTCGCGACCGGCCACTGGACGTACGGTTCGCCGAAGCTCGAGCGCTACAACGGCGTCTCGTCGTTCGAGATTCTGGGGCAGGCGTCGCCGGGCAAGTCGACCGGCCAGGCGATGGCGGCGATGGAAGCGCTCGCGAAGAAGCTGCCGGAAGGCGTCGGCTACTCGTGGACGGGGCTGTCGTTCCAGGAAATCCAGTCGGGCTCGCAGGCGCCGATCCTGTATGCGGTCTCGATCCTCGTCGTGTTCCTGTGTCTCGCGGCGTTGTATGAGAGCTGGTCGATCCCGTTCTCGGTGATCATGGTCGTGCCGCTCGGCGTGATCGGCGCACTGCTCGCAACGACGCTGCGTGGCCTCGAGAACGACGTGTTCTTCCAGGTCGGCCTGCTGACCACGGTGGGCTTGTCGGCAAAGAACGCGATCCTGATCGTCGAGTTTGCGCGC